>JAFWZK010000062.1 GCA_017522445.1 Alphaproteobacteria bacterium | reverse complement strand
TTTTAACCCAAAACAGACATCTTGCTAAATACGGTGCTATCCTGCCTGCCGGTATAAAAATCACACTGCCAGATATCATACAAGATACGAACAAAAACAAAATCAAGTTATGGCAATGAAACCAAAATATCAAATTTCAGCAGACGATACAGATATAACAAAACTGATACAAAGTCGCCTTATGTCGCTGACTATATCGGACGAAATCGGTCTGGTGTCTGATACAATGACCTTGGAATTAGACGACAGGGATTCAGCATTTGCCCTGCCTGCTTTTGGTGCAGTATTAGATGTTGCGCTGGGATATGACGAACTATTCCCTATGGGAAAATTTGTAGCGGATGAAATAGAACTAAAAACCGCCCCACAAACAATCGTCATAACGGCGCGTTCATCTAATTCCAACCTGCGTGATATGGGCGAATTCAAATCCCCAAAAACTGAATCATGGGATAAGAAAAAACTGTCCGACATCGTGCAAACGATTGCAGGCAAATATGGAATGTCTGCGGAATTATCCAACACCTATACCGGCATACAGATTGACCACATAGACCAAACGGAAGAAAGCGACTGTGCCTTTATCCAAAGACTGGCACAAGATTATGGTGCGGCGGTAAAAATTGCTGGCAAGAAAATGTTATTTATTGACCCACTTACCGGCAAATTTCCAGATGGCGCACCCATGCCAATTATACCAATAACAACTGTATCCAGCATGCGATTGCGAATAAGCGAAAGGAATAAGTACGGCAAGGTTATGGCCAAATACTATGACATGGATACGGCCGAAGAAAAAGAAATTACAGTTGGGGGTTCTGCCCCCACTTTTCAATTAAGGGATACATTCAGCGACCAACAACAGGCACAAATGCGTGCAAATGCAAAGTTGGCAGAAATAGCAGACGGCACATATTCGCTTACTTTGGAAACCGTTGGCAATCCAATGCTGGGCGCAGAAAGTGTAATTGATATCCAAGTCGGGCGACCTGAATTTCGCGGCAAATGGGTAATAAAATCCTGCCGGCACACCTTAAACAGTTCGGGATTCAAAACAAGTATTGAGGCAACAAAAACAAGGGAGGCCAGCAATGGTTAAACAACAAGACAGAGAGGGTTTTAAGATGCGTGTAGATGGCAGACTTTTATACGGCTTAATGGCGGCAATGGTCGGGTTCGTTGTACGCGCAGAATCCCATCACGCGTCTGTAAATACCAGACTTTTACAATTGGAACACCGAACAGACACCTTGGAATCAGATTTGAAGATTATCAAGGAATCGCTTTATGAAATTCGGGGCGATGTGAAGATTTTAATCAAAGGAGCAAACTAGATGAAAAAAACAGCAAAATATCTGGCACAAATTTTCAGCGATAAAAACGGCAACCCATCGGCCAAACGGTACGCCTGCGCACTATTTGGCATAACCGCTGTCGTATTGGCGGCATGTGGCTTTGGGGTTGAAATAGTCGCCTTATTTATTGCGGCGGCTTTGGGCGAAAACATAACATCACTATTTGAGAAAGGAACAAAGAAATGAACAAGAAACCAAGGGGAATACGCAACAACAATCCAGGCAACATACGACATACTGGAACACAATGGGCTGGGTTATCAGTACCACCATCGGACGGCGAGTTTTGCATATTTACCGAACCCAAATGGGGTATTCGCGCACTGGCTCGTGTTCTGCGTGTATATCAAACAAAATATGGGATTTGTACCGTATCTGGGATAATCAGAAGATGGGCACCAACCATTGAAAACGACACAAATTCATACATCAAAAGTGTATGCCATCAAACCGGCTTTGGTGCAGGTTCGGAATTAAACCTGTTTGATGATGACACCATGCTTGCGCTGGTAAAAGCAATTATCAGACACGAAAACGGCCAGCAACCATACAGCAACGAACAATTGTTGGAGGGAATAAGATGTGCATAAAACAATACTGGAATAAGTACAAAGCTTACATTATCGCCAGTGCCATTGCGCTGGCTTATTTAATCGGCATAAAGAAAGGAAAAGACCATGAAAAAACACGCCAGACTAAGACGGTTTTACAGAACTTGGAAAGGGCTAATAAAGCTCGGCATACTGTTGCTACTGATTCTGATGTTGTGCGCAAGTTGCACAAAAAATACAGCAGGCACTGATTTTTGCCTGCTGTATAAACCAATCTATGCAGATTATGAAAATGACACCGCACAAACCATAGAACAAATAGACAGCAACAACATAGTCTATGACCGACTGTGCGACTAGTCGCTATACAAATCCCACAATTGTTCAAAGTGTGTGCTGTATTCCTTGTTGGGCTGTTGAAAGAACAAGCAGTTTTCACTATTCGATGTCGTTGCGTTTTTAGTCCAATTATACGAACCGCTTACAACCATTTTGCCATCAAAGATTGCATACTTATTATGCATAATTTTGTGTTTTTTATGGATAAGTACAGGTATGCCGGCGGCGGCCATTTCTTCATCCAAAGAATATTGGTTTCCTGCCATTGCCCTGTCTGTAATAACGCGTATTTTTGCA
>JAFWZK010000061.1 GCA_017522445.1 Alphaproteobacteria bacterium | reverse complement strand
TCCAATCCCAGGTGTTCTTAAAACCAATAACTTGTTAAAAATATCTGACATGACATTTACTATATGATAAAAAGTCAAAAAAATTCAAGACCATAATAAAAAATCCCGCAATGCGGGAATTATATTTATTCTTTAACCAACACGAACGCGGGTTTATATGAATCACATATAGACTTTACCTCATCATTGGCAAGTTTGCTCTCGCAATCTTTTTTCAGTTCTGTCAACATCGCGATAGTTTTATTATATTCCGTTTGATCTTCCTTTTCCATCACGACCAACTGTGAATATAACCGTGCACCATCACTCAACTTTTCATTTGCTTGACCTTCTACCTTGCCACCAATCAGTCTATTTCCAAACAGTTCCATTGCGCCGACACCGATACCTGCCCCACCGACAGCCCCACCAACGGTTGCCCATGTACGTGCAGATTTTTTTGCATCCAGTATACGTCCTTTTAACACCTCATAGTCCGCCCATTCACCGCATGTAATCGTTTTACCAAATTCGTGATATTTAACAATCACATCATCAACATTTATCTTTGGGTCATTTGATTTCAGTTCTACACGCACAAAGCAAGTATTATTTTCTGGGTTTTCAACATCTTCAACCATGGTTGCATAATTATTCACATTGCTATATCGTGACGCCCAAACAAAAGTATTACCGATTCCAATATTATTAGACAGGCATGCCAACTTTTCCTTTTCACGCATATCTTTTTCAGCGGGCTTCATTTCTTCTGGTGTAACGGCCAATTTTACCTGGACATTACCATCAAGATTTTTGATTGTTGCCTGTGCGACATCTGGTGTGCCAACTGTTTTAATTGCGGCGGCCTGGATTTGTGCTTTGGACGCAACACCTGCGGCCCTGGGTGAAGAAATCATCTGTTCGTTCATCGAGCGTCTGGCCGAACCGACCGACTCTAATGCAAATCCTGCGGTTGCAAAAACAGACAAAGCAAACGCAATTAACAGTTTTGGCATATTCTCTTTCCTTTTATAAACACACTGTATTATACCACAAAAAGACATAAAAATAAAGACAATAAAAACAAATGGGGGATCTTTCCCCCGGTTTTTTTATTACTTTTTCCACTTCCATTCAATCCTGGATTCAGTTTTTGCGAACAGCCGCTTGATATTTTCACGATGTCGCCACATACACAGCAACCCAATTGCCAGAAAAGCCCACCCCACATCTGCCGAGATTAAAAATCCCAACACCGGTATCAGACAAAACACAACTGTTGCCCCCAGCGAAGAAATCCCACTGGTTAACGCCACGACCAACCATTCCACCCCGCACACAACAAAGGACATTGGACTGACCGCCAACAACACACCAAACAAAGACGAAATCCCTTTACCCCCGTGAAACCCCATCCATATCGGATAGCAATGTCCAACAATTGCTGCAAATCCACACCAGGCACCGAACGCATCACCCAGCAAATAATTTCCGACCATAACCGCAGCTATTGCCTTGGCCATATCCAGAATCCAGACCAACCCCGCCATACGCAGTCCACCGACCCGCATAACATTTGTTGCCCCGATATTACCACTGCCGACCTTTCTCAGGTCACCCTTACCCGCCAGTTTGGTTAACAACAGCCCCATTGGAATACTGCCCAGCAAATAAGACACCAAAATTGCAAATAAATAAATCATGTTATTTTTCCTTGATTTTATGTTTGTTTTTTATAAAATAACAAAATCAAAACAAAAATAAAAGGAAAATAACGTGGCAAATCATAAGTCATCTGAAAAAAGAATTTTGGTAACAGCCAAGAAAAACGCAATCAACACAGCACGTCGCAGTGCGGTCAAGACTGCCACTAAAAAGGCACTGGTTGCGATTGAATCTGGCGATCGTGTGGCTGCGACAACTGCTGCCCGCAACGCAGAAAGCAAGATTATGAAATCTGCTGGCAAAATCATGCCTAAAAAGCGTGCGGCCCGCAAAATTTCTCGCTTGGCGAAAAAGATTTCCAAAATGGCATAATTTGCAATTTTCAGAAAAATCACCCGTCATTTTGACGGGTTTTTTTATATCCTCGGCACTGGCCGATATCCACTGTATTCCTGACACATCATTACACTGGAAACAAAAGCACAAATCCCCCTGGCCCCAAAAGGGGCCCAAGGGGACAGAGACACCCAGATATTCTATTCGGCGGCGTGATACGTCTTGCCGTTGTACTTTACATGCAGACCGGTACTCTCGCCCTCGATTAAATCCGCATAGCAAATGGCGCCATTGTGACGAACATTAATCGACGGTGTTGTACGCTTGGACGCATACAGCGGTATCTTCAGCCCCGTACCCAGATGGATATGCGTCACACCCGCCGTACAGAACGCACCACATTTTCCATCCGTGGTTTCGTTATACCCCTCGTCACATTCCCACGGACAGTCATTTGACGTTGCAGGGCCGGTATAGTGCGAGTTGTCTGGCCCGTTTTCACATTCTGCACAGGCATTATTTCCACCGGCACTGTATTGCCAATCTTCACACTCCGCACATGCAGGATTAGATGTACCATCACCCGATGCACCATATTTGGGTTTACAGTTCACATTATATGTACATGCGGGATATGCACTGCCATTGTAATGCTCTTTGGCATTAACAACCGTTGTGGTTCCACCTGTGATTGTTTTTGCACTGCACGACACATAACAGTCT
>JAFWZK010000060.1 GCA_017522445.1 Alphaproteobacteria bacterium | reverse complement strand
TTCAACCAATTCATGCAACTGTGTGCGGGTCGAAAACGATAATGTTATCTGCCCTGCCCCACCACGACGTTCGATTAACTTTACAGGTACCCCCAAGACCGCACGAATACGTGATTCAATATCACGAACAACCGATGAATCTATTGTATTTTGCGTATGACTGCGGGTCTGTTTAGACCGTGGTGCCGACTTTACCATTTTTTCAGTCGCGGCAACAGATAAGTTTTCTGCAATGATTTTGTGCGCCAAATCTTCGGGATTTTCCGCAACTGCAATTGTACGTGCGTGCGATGCAGACAGTTCACCCTGCTCTACCAAATTCTGGACAGATTCTGGCAATGCAGTTAAACGCAACATATTGCGAATATAACTGTCCGATTTGCCAATCAGACGTGCAACATCTGACAATTCATAATCACAGCATTCCATCAGTTTTTTGTAGGCATTGGCCTCTTCTATTGGATTCAGATTTTCACGTTGAACGTTTTCAATCAATGCAATTTCTGCCGCATTGTTATCATCCATCGACTTAATCAGGGCGGGAATTTCAGTTAACCCAGCCATCTTGGATGCACGAAAACGACGTTCGCCCGCAACAATTTCATACATGTACGAACGCCCCGATACAGAACGTAATAAAATCGGCTGCAACACACCCTTTTCACGGATAGATGCCGCCAAATCAGACAATTCTGATTCTGAAAATGTTTTGCGTGGCTGGTCCGGGTTCGCACCAATCTGGGCCAGTGGTATCTGACGCACAACAACGCGTTCAGTCGGTGCCAATAATGATATATCAGGCAACGTGCCACGTGATGCACCCAATTCTGCCAAGCCACGCCCCAATCCAAATTTATTCGCCATACGTCCCCCCTGTGGTTCGTTCTACAACCTCGGTCGCGACACGCAAATATGCCTGGGCGCCGGTTGAGTTAAAATCATAAAATAATGCAGGTTTGCCATGCGATGGTGCCTCGGACACGCGGACATTGCGTGGCACAACCGTCTTGAACACCAAATCACCAAACGTCTTGCGTACATCGTCATCAACCGCACGTGTCAAACCATAACGCCGGTCATACATCGTCAACAATACACCCAATACAGACAAGTTTGGATTCCAACGCTCACGCACAACTGATATTGTGTCCGTTAACTGTTGAACCCCTTCGAGGGCAAAAAATTCGCACTGCAATGGAATAATAACACTGTCGGCCGCCGTTAATGCATTTATAGTTAAAAAACCCAACGCAGGCGGACAATCCAATAAAATATAATCATAATATTCCATTATCGGCAACAAAGCATCACGCAGACAAAACTCGCGTTTAGGCATATCCAACAAATCAATATCAGCACCCGCCAAGGCCTGAGATGATGGCAATAAATGCAACCCAGGTACGGCGGTTGATAAAATATTTTCAGATACCGGGGATTTACCCATAATAACATCATAAACATTTTGTTTATAACCGCCACGTTCAAACCCCAACCCAGTACCGGCATTACCCTGTTGATCCAAATCAACCAGTAAAACACGCTGTTTTATTGCCGCCAATGACGCACCCAGGTTAATCGCAGTTGTGGTTTTACCCACCCCGCCCTTTTGATTCGCAAATGCAATAATCTGTGTCATTTTTCCCTTTCCATTTATCGGTATCAGTTTATAAAAACCGACTGATTCGGTCAAGCATTTATAACCAATATTAAAAAAACATTAAAAATCAATCAGTTATTAACAATTTCACATGAAATATCATCTTTTTTCACAAGAACTTATTTTATAAAAAAATACCGGCATTTGCCGGCTTTTTTGAACATTTTTATTGTTTTTTTATAAAAAACATATTATTTTCAACAAGTTAACAGATATTTCACATGAAATTACCGGTCAAAACGCACAGAAATTATAAAACCATCCCCCGTTTTCGACGGTGTTAAATCATACGAAAACGAATAACGCTGTTTTGCAGCATCAATTTCCCCGGCAATTTCACGACCTTTTAATAAAAAAAGCCGGCATTTTGTTGATGCAACATAGTCCATTATCTTGGTTAACGACGCAAAGGCACGTGCTGTAAACACAATATTATGCGTTTTTGCCGGCAAATCCCGGACAAAATTTTCAACACGGCCATGATAAATAGTTAAATTATCCAAACCCAACGCTTCCTTGACAGCGGTTAAAAACGCAACCTTTTTGCCAATCGATTCAATGCACGTCACATGCCAGCCCAATATCGCCAATACAACCCCAGGAAAGCCGGCACCACTGCCCAAATCAACAACACGAACATCTGATGGCAAAATGTCTGCCAATTGGGCCGAGTCCGCAAAATGACGGTTTTCTATATCGTTCAGTGTACTGGGGGCAACCAGGTTCATACGCCCCGACCATTCACGCAGCAGTGCTGCATATTGTTCAAATTTGACTTTATTGCTCATAAAAAGTATTCTAGCATAGTCATGAGAAAAATAGAAAGTATTTTTATTACAACTTGCCTGATTGCAACTGTGGCAATTACAGGCGTGGTAATCTGGAATCAAATCGGCACAACAGGCGGGCAGGGCAATACATATAAGTTCCCAAATACCAATTTCGGGACCTTTCTGGCCGCACAACACGCAATACACGTAAATGACTTTGAAATGGCGGCCGAACTGACCCAACAAATCCAAGACGCGCCATATCCCGTTATTCAAAGCACGATATATGTTGCAGACTTTCTGAGTGGCCGTATGCCCACAGATGCAGCAACACTGAAAAACGAAAAAAGTATGCCAGCACAGCTGATTTATGATGCGTACCTGATTCAAAACGATAAATGGAAGGAATTACACAACCGGCACAAGTCTGACGAAGCAGCACTGACCGCACCAATCAGAATTTGGTCCGCAATCGCAAATGATTGGCGAACAAATACTTTCAAGTTTATTGAAAAATTACCAACAAATGATTCATGGAAAAACTTTGTGCGGGGACAAATCTACGCAGAACTGGGCAATATAGACAAAGCCGCAGAAAATTTTGCACGTGTCAGTACAGACTTTATGAATATAAACGACTTTTTATACATAATGTCGTTCTATATGCACTATGATTTGGACGGATATGCACAGCAACTGGCCACCAGTTTTACAAACAGACCAGGTGGATTGTTTATGACAAAATATGAAAATATTCCCGATTGGTCCGTTTTTTCAGGATATAAAAATCAGATGGCGTTCAGTCTGGTGCAAAATGTTTCGCATACACAAATGCTGATGTATTCTGATTTATCAGTTCTGTTGTTAAGATTCGCAGAATTAATTGCCCCAGATTTCGCAGCCAATAATGATGTTACAGAATATTATCTGGGAAATTATTTCTTTAATAATTCAGGCGACTGGGCAGGGCACTTTGATAAAATCTCGGATACCAGTCCCTTTAAACCATTTGCCGTTCTGAAACAGGCCGAAAAAACCGGCGATATGTCAGAATTAAAAAATATAATAAAATCACACCCACTGTTTGTGCCGGCAATAAATAAACTGGTCGCATATAATATACAACACGGAAACAAGCGGGCCGCACTGCGTGTTGTAAATAACGCGTTAAAACACCCAGACCTGAATGAATTGGCACGGGCGTTCTTTGTAAAAAACCGGGCACATATATACTTTGTTTTCGGCGACATGGACGCAGCACAGGCAGATATTCATGATGCTGCAGCTGTACTGATTATGGACCCAGAAATATTGGCACTGCAGGCAAAAATCTGGGCAAATAAAAACCGCGAACTGAATACAGCATACGAATATGCAATGACACTGGTTCAACAAAACCCAACAGACATCTCGGCGTGGGATACACTGGGGTATGTCGTGGCAAAACGCGAGGGCGTTGATGCCGCACTGGAAGTGATGGAACGCGTTGGCGAAGTATCTGAAACATGTTCCGAGCTGTTTGAACATATTGGTGATATGTATGCCGCACAGGGCGATAAAGAACGTGCCAAAGATGCATACAGACGTGCAATTGAATTGTCTGATGATGGATTGACTGTCGCACCAATAATCGAAAGAAAAATAAGGAAACTGAAATGAAAACAGGCGTAATAGGGGCCGGTGCATGGGGCACCGCATTGGCAATAACCGCAGAACGCGGACAAAATAGTGTTGTTCTGTGGTCGTATGATGGTGAATATAAACACTTTGATAATGTCAAATTGCCGCAAAATATTCATATAACAAATAATCCACACGAACTGACAGATACAGATGTATGGCTGGTCGTGACACCATCGGCATTTTTTCGTGAAACAATAAAAAATATGCACAGTGCGTATAACGGACAACCCATTATCATTTGTACCAAAGGTGCAGAAAATTCAACTGGGCAATTTATGTCTGAAATTTTGAAAACAGAAATACCAGAATGTGTGGAATTTGGTGTTCTGTCGGGGCCACAATTCGCAGCCGAAGTTGCACAAGGTGTGCCAACAGGTTCAACACTGGCCGGAACAAATGGTGCAATTGTCGCAGGAACACAGGCACTGAATAATCTGTTCCTGGAAACCAGTCAGGATATCATTGGTACAGAATTGTGTGGCGTGGGAAAAAATGCGGTCGCGTTAATATGTGGATACAACAGTGTTGCCGCAGCAGGTGAAAACGAACGTGCATTGATATTCACACGTGCATGGAATGAAATTGTTACGCTGGGAATAGAAATGGGGGGACACGAACATACATTTATGGGACTGTGCGGAATAGGGGATTTATTCCTGTCTGCAACATCATCAACCAGTCGTAATTTTTCAGGCGGTATGGCAATCGCCCAGGGTAAAACACCCGAAGGTACAGTCGAAGGAATCTTTGCACTGAGGGGACTGATTGAACGGGCAAACAGTTTAAACATTGATGTTCCCGTTTTGGCAGATATGAAAAAGAAAATGAGATTGTAAAAAAAATACCGGCATTTGCCGGTGTTTTTAATACATTGTTTGCAGAACGTGTTTGTTCTTGTCCAAATTCGACAGCATTTTCCCACTGCCACAGGCAACACACGCCAATGGATTATCCACCAAGAATACAGGCAGACCAGTTGCCGCACGAATCGCAATATCAAGCCCGCGCAACATAGAACCACCACCTGTCATCGCAATACCCAGATCCGCAATGTCAGCAGATAATTCAGGTGGCGTTAATTCCAATGCCTGGCGAACAGTATCAACAATCTTTGATACGGTCTGGGCCAATGCACCGGCAACCTGACTTTCTGTAATAACGGTTTCACGTGGCGTGCCAGATATTAAATCACGCCCCTTGATTTTCATGGTTAATTCGTTCGCTTTGTCTTTTGGGGAAATTGCCGTACCTATTTTCTTTTTAATATCCTCGGCCGTGTTTTCACCGATTAACAGGTTTTTATTCTTTTTTACAAATTCAATTATGTCAATGTCCATCTGGTCGCCAGCCGTACGAACCGCGTTCGAATATACTATGCCCCCCAGGGACATAACCGCAACCTCGGTCGTGCCACCACCAATATCCAACACCATGGAACCAACCGGCTTTTCCACAGGCAAACCCGCACCAATTGCAGCAGCAGTCGATTCTTCTACAATAAATACTTTGCGGGCACCGGCGGCATCTGCGGCCTCTTGTATAGCACGACGTTCAACCTGGGTCGCACATGAAGGCACACAAATAATTATCAATGGGGCCGCCAGTGGGTTTCTGTTATGAACCTTGCGGATAAAGTATTTTATCATTTCTTCGGCAACCTCGAAATCTGCGATAACACCATCTCGCAGGGGACGAACTGCAGATATTGTACCAGGTGTACGACCAAACATTTGTTTGGCCTCGGTCCCGACGGCCAAAATCTCTTTCCGACCCATCAATCGGTTTTCAGCAACCGCAACAACAGATGGTTCATTTAACACAATCCCGCGGCCCTTGACATATATCAGAGTGTTCGCCGTCCCAAGGTCGATAGCCATATCTGCCGAGAAAAATTTCATTAACCAATTATACATGTTTCACCCCATAAAATTCGTTTTTCTGCACTATAATTCACAGTAAACAAAAAATCAAGGATACCACACAAATTTATTTGATTTATCGCAGATTATGGTATTATATGGCCACTATGAAGCGAAACACAATTAAAAATCATGCCGACTTTGCATTGGGCGATAATGACCCAATTGCACGATGTGCGTTCTTTTTGGTGCGTGCAAAGCCCGCAAAATTCCCAGATGACCCACGTTTCGGTATGATTGTAACAAAAAAATCTTTTAAACACGCTGTGGACAGAAATCGTGCAAAACGATTGCTGAGGGACTGGATTGAATTTAATGAAAATTTGATGGTACCCCAGTGGGACTATGTGTTTATTATCAGACGTGATATTTTGAACGCAACCAGAACAGATGGACGCGTCGCAATGAAAAAAACACTGAATTACCTGCGTAAACAGGAAATAAATACATATTAAAAATCTGCCGTGAAAAAAATATCAATCGCATTAATAAATCTGTACCAACGTGCAATTTCCCCAATATTCGGGGGCAGGGCAGTTTGCCGTTTTACACCAACCTGCAGCGAATATACACGCATCGCAATTCAAAAATATGGGGTGTTACGTGGAATATGGCTGGGATTCAAAAGAATCGTGCGCTGCAATCCATGGGGTGGTTGTGGATACGACCCCGTACCTTGACAATCAGGCAGATTATGATACAATTTTACGCATGTACAAGACAGTTAAACAAAATATAAGGATTAAAAAAATGTCTTTTCGGGCAACCGTTGAGTCTATGTCTAAAATCATGGACGATATGGGAATCACAGAACTGAATCTGGAACGCCAATTTTTATTCGGTGTTTATCGTAAACATATTCACCTGTCAAAACAACAGACGGTCACAGTCGCACCAGCAGGCGGAAATGCCGAAATAAAGTGCGAAAATAATAACAAAAACACAAAAAATACGTGTGGTTGTGCATTAAAATCACCAATGGTCGGGGTCGTGTATCTGGCACCAGAACCAGGGGCAGAACCATTTGTCACAATCGGTAAACCTGTCCAGGTCGGCGATACTGTCGCACTGGTCGAGGCAATGAAAACATTTAACCCAATCAAGGCAGATAAAACCGGTATCGTAAAAGATATATTGGTGACCGATGGGGCCGCAGTCGAATTTGACCAACCTTTAATCGTAATAGAATAATATAAAAAACTATGTCGCAAATCAAAAAAGTCTTAATCGCAAATCGTGGCGAAATCGCACTGCGTATAATCCGGGCATGTCGCGATATGGGGATTCGTACAGTCGCAATCTATTCAACCGCAGACAGGGATGCCATGCATGTGCAATTGGCAGATGAATCGGTCTGTATCGGGCCGGCGGCGGCACGCGATTCATACCTGAACGAATCCGCAATTCTGACGGCTGCACTGCTGACCAATGCAGATGCAATTCACCCAGGATATGGATTCCTGTCGGAACGGGCGGACTTTGCACGCAAGGTGGAACAACATGGTATGATTTGGGTCGGCCCATCACCAGATATGATTGAAAAAATGGGCGACAAAGTTAACGCAAAAAAAACCGCAATTGAATGTGGGTTGCCCGTGGTGCCGGGGTCTGATGGGGCAATAGAATCACTGGAACACGCACTGGATACGGCCGAAAAAATCGGATACCCAATTATGTTAAAGGCCGCCGCAGGGGGCGGTGGACGCGGTATGCGCCCCGTAGAATCACCAGATGATTTGGCCGAGGCATACAGTATCACAAAAAATGAAGCAAAATCCGCGTTCGGCGATGATACGATGTATATGGAAAAATTACTGACACACCCAAGGCATATCGAATTCCAGGTTCTGGGGGATAAACACGGGAATGTCGTTATATTTGGTGAACGGGACTGCTCGCTGCAAAGAAGAAACCAAAAGGTTATGGAAGAATGCCCAGCCGCAATTCTGTCGCAAAAACAACGCGATGATATGATTGAAATTTGCAAAAATGCTGCAAAAAAAATGGGGTATACAAATGCAGGTACGTTCGAATTTATGTTCCAAGATGGAAAATTCTATTTCCTGGAAATGAATACACGTTTGCAGGTCGAACATCCGGTCACAGAAATGGTCTTTGGTGTTGATTTGGTGCGTGAACAAATTCGTGTGGCCGCGGGTGAAAAACTGGGGTATACACAATCAAACGTTATCCCAAATGGACATGCAATTGAATTTCGCATCAATGCAGAAAATCCCGATAACTTTATGCCGAACCCAGGAAAAATTACACTGTATGCACCATCGGGGGGGATGGGGGTTCGCGTGGACAGTGCCGTTTATACCGGTTATACCATTCCACCAACATACGATTCTATGATTGCAAAGCTTATCGTGCATGCACAAAACAGACCCGCATGCATAATGCGTGCAGGACGGGCATTGGACGAATTTGTAATCGAAGGGGTAAAAACAACTATTCCTTTGCAACAAAAATTGTTAAAAAACAAAGATGTAAAACAGTTGAACTTTGATAATAAATGGTTGGAAAGTTTCCTGAAAAAAAATTAAAAAAACACCGGCAAATGCCGGGATGCTTGTCTTATTTTTTGTTTACATTATCGAATCCAGTGGATGCCGGGTTGTGGATATAAACATTATTAATTGATATACTGTGGGACGCCTGTTGTATACAACAATGTAATGATATTGCATCTCGGTCAAATCCATGGCGTTACATATATCAATCACAGATAAACCGCGCAGTTTACGTATCATTTCTAATTCCTGTCCAATTCCCATAATTATCCCCCTTGGTTTTGGCCAACAGAAAAAAACCACCGTAAAGAGGTGGTTGGAGGTTAGAAGTTTGCATGATAGTATGCTCAGCGGTTATTCAATATATTCACCGCCCTCCAACCACAGGTTGGAGCAATTAACGTCTGCGCAGACGACTATCACCGAGACTTCTAATCTCGCATAACGGGTTCCCCATTACAATTGGTATTATATCCCAAGATATTTATTGTTTGCAATTGTAAAATTCTTTGTTATAATGCGTGGGCTTTGGGTGGTTAGCTCAGTTGGTTAGAGCGTTACGTTGACATCGTAAAGGTCGTTGGTTCGAGTCCAATACCACCCACCAGATTTCTTGTTAGGGATAAAAATGCGAATGCAAAACTGAATCTTTTAAGAAACGTTAACGGGAATCATTTGATGCCCCCGTTGGCATCTATTTTTTTTAACAAAGGACAGATAAACATGGCAAAAAAATATCTTATAACATCGGCACTGCCATATGTTAATAACAACCTGCATATCGGGCATTTGGTGGGATGCTGGCTGCCCAGTGATGTGTATGCACGATTCTGTCGGGCAAAGGGACGTGATGTCCTGTACGTCTGTGGGGCAGATGAACACGGTACAACCAGTGAAGTCGGTGCATTACAGGAAAATATGCCAGTCGAAGAATATGTCGATAAATATCGGGCGGCACATGAACAGTCTGTGCGGGATTTTAATCTGTCTTTTGATATATACGGACGAACACATACGAAACTGCATCAGGAATTAATCCAGAAATTGTTCCAAAGACTGCAAGAAAAAAATATGCTGGTCGAAAAAGTTGCAATGCAGCCGTTCTCGGTCAAAGAAAATATGTTCTTGGCAGACAGATTTGTTGTCGGCACATGCCCACGGTGCGGATTTGACAAGGCATACGGAAACGAATGTGGTAATTGCAGTGCAACACTGGAACCAGATCAATTAATTAACCCACGCAGTGCAATTAACCCAGATTCACCAGTCGAAATGCGGGAAACAAAACACCTGTATTTCAAATTAAGCGAAATGGGCGATAAACTGCGTCAATGGATTAACTCACGCAAGGGATGGCCAAAAACCGCACTGGCAATCGCAAATAAATGGCTGGACGAAGGTTTACAAGACAGCCCAATTACACGGGATATAAAATGGGGTATTCCTGTTAATAAACCAGGTTATGAAAATAAAGTATTCTATGTGTGGTTCGATGCACCATGGGGATACGTGTCTATATCCCAGGCGGCAAATGAAAACTGGGCCGATTGGTGGCATGGTGGGGACGATGTGTACTATGCACAGTTTATGGCCAAAGATAATATTTCTTTTCATTCAATATTCTTTCCTGCACAGGAACTGGCAATGGATGATAACTGGAAAACTGTG
>JAFWZK010000059.1 GCA_017522445.1 Alphaproteobacteria bacterium | reverse complement strand
CTTTCAGATATTGAAGACATCTTAAAAAAGTACGGACTTATCCCAGACAACACTACAAAGGAGTAAAAACATGGCAGATAAATTTCTACATGGAATTGAGGTCGTGGAGTTAGACGGTGGCTCACGACCGATACAAACCGTCACATCATCTGTTATCGGCTTGGTTGGCACAGCCCCCCAAGGTCCGGTAAATACCCCAACCTTGATTTTAGGTAATAAAACCGAGGCCATCAAAATATTTGGGGCAGACACAGACGGATATACAATACCGGCCGCCTTGAATGGTATTTTAGACCAAACCGGCGCGGTGGTGGTTGTTATCAATGTTGCCGACCCAGAAAACGAAGACCACTTGGATGATGAGGGGGAACTAGACCCAACAAAAATCACAACTGCGGATATCGTTGGTGGCACAAACCCAGATGGAACATATACAGGCGCACAAGCATTATTAGCCGCGCAATCAGAATGTGCTGTACAACCACGCATACTTATTGCCCCAGGTTTCACACATACCACAGCAGACGGCGCAACAACTAATGCCGTTGTATCTGCCCTGACAATAATCGCAGAAAGATTGCGCGGAATTGTTATCGCAGATTGCCCAAATGGTACGAAAGAACAAGCAACCCAATATCAAAACAAATTGAATAGTCCGCGTGTGTATTCAATCTATCCATGGGCAAAAGTAATGAAAGGCGACAATGTGGTTGAAGAACCATTTTCCGCACGCATTGCCGGTGTTATCGCCAAATCAGATAATGACCGTGGGTTCTGGTATTCGCCGTCCAATCAAACAATCAACGGTATTGTTGGATTATCCAAACCAATTGATTTTACATTGGGGGATTCAGCCTGCGTTGCAAACTATTTGAACGAAAATAACATTGCAACAGTTATCCAACAAGACGGCTTTCGCCTGTGGGGGAACAGAACGGCCAGTACGGATGCAAAATGGTGTTATCTGAGTGTGCGCAGAATTGCCGATATGATAAACGACAGTTTATTAAAAGCACATTTATGGGCTGTGGATAGAAATATAACCAAAACCTATATTGAAGATGTATGCGAGAATGTAAATAACTATTTACGATACTTGAAAAACATCGGTGCAATTATCAATGGGCAGTGCTGGGCAGACCCTGCATTAAATACAGCAAGTCAAATCCAGCAAGGAAAGCCAACATTTGATTTTGACTATTCCGTACCGTACCCAGCAGAACATATAACTTTCCGCAGTCGTCTGGTAGATGATTATTTACAAGAAATCTTTGAATGATTAAGGGGGAACTTATGACGAAAATCTTAAAAAACTTTAACCTGTTTGTTGATGGCCGCGGATATGCAGGTCGTGCAGAAGAAGTGTCGCCACCCAAACTGACCATTAAAACAGAAGAATTGAGAGCTGGGGGTATGGATGCCCCCATTTCTATTGATTTGGGAATGGAAAAACTGGAATGCAGTTTCAGTTTAGTTGAATACGACCCAAATCTGATTAAACAGTTCGGTCTTATTTCTGGCAATGCTGTGCAACTTACATTGCGTGGTGCGCTGGTAGATGACGAAACCACAACACCAATGACAATTCAGTTGCGCGGCATGTTCAGTGAACTGGACTTTGGCACATTCAAGGCTGGCGATAAAAGTCAGCTCAAATGCAACGTTGCTTGCCGGTATTACAGTCTAAATATTGATGGCACAACCCTGATTGAAATAGACGTTGATAACATGGTTCGCAATATAGATGGCACAGACCAAATGGCCGAGATACGCGCCGCACTAGGAATATAAAAGGACAAGATATGAGCAACATAAAATTAAAATACCCCGTCAATATTGATGGGGTTTCTTATACAGAACTAAATATGCGCCGTTCCAAAGTCAAAGACAGATTGGCGGTTACGGCAATGAAATGTTCAGACGAGCAAAAGGAAATAACCCTGTTTGCGAACCTTTGCGAAGTTTCCCCAAAAGTGATTGAGGAACTTGATGAAACAGATTATACGTCCGTCCAAAAGGTTTATTTGGGTTTTTTCGGCTCAGCACCAGAAACCTCAAACACGAGATAGTCGTCTTATCGGCTATTACCCATTGGGGGTTATCTGAAATCTTGGAAATGACCGAAGAAGACTTTTACAACTGGCACCAAACAGCGGTGTTAGTACATAAAGAAATGGTGGGTTAAAATGGCAGTTCAAACAGCTGTATCAGTTATAATTGGGGCAGAACTTGGAAATGGGTTCAAGGGCGCATTTGGTTCTGCCCAAAAGCAATTGGGAACATTGGGCAATGCGATAAAAGCACTGGATAAAACCAATGAAAACATCACATCGTTCAAAAAATTGCGCACGGATACTGTTTCCACATACCAACAGTGGCGAACTGCCGAGGCCGAGGTAAAAAAACTGGCCACTGCTATCAAGCAAACGGATAACCCATCAAAGCAACTGACCAACAGTTTTCGCAATGCCAAAAAAGAGGCCGCGCTTGCCAAAACCGCATACCAGCAGAACAGAATCAGTTTAAGTGAATTATCCACAACCCTAAAACAAGCCGGTGTGGATACGAAACAACTGACCAAGGAACAATCTGCGCTGGGCAAGGCTTTGGATACCCTGCGTTCTAGACAAACGGCACTGGCGGCCATTGAATCTAAAAAACAGGCAAACCTTGCCAATCGTGCCTCATACCGCGCACAGATAATGGATGTCGCCGCATTGGGAACAAGTTTATATGAGCTTGTAAAACCAGCGGTTGCATTTGAAAGTGCGATGGCCGATGTTAAAAAGGTTGTTGATTTTGACAGCCCCGAAGAATTGAAACAGATGGAATCAGACATTAAAAAACTGTCTGAAACAATTCCACTTTCATTGGAGGGTCTAACACAAATCGTTGCGGCCGGCGGTCAATTGGGTGTTGCCAAATCAGAACTAACAGCCTTTGCGGAAACCGCCGCGCAGATGTCTGTTGCATTTGATATAACCGCAGATGAAGCCGGCCAATCTATGGCCAAATTATCAAATGTGTTGCAAATGCCCATTTCTGAAATGAGCAAGGTCGGCGATGTCATTAACCATCTATCCAATAACATTGCCGCCACCGCACCAGAGATAACCGAGGTCAATTTGCGTGCCGGCGCGATGGCTAAAACATTTGGTTTATCATATAACGAGGTTTCTGCCCTTGCCGGTACTTTTGTATCTATGGGTAAATCCCCAGAAATAGCAGGTACAGCAATCAATATGATGGCAAGTCGCCTGAAACTGATTCCTGTATCGTCTGGTGCGGCACGAGAGGCTTTTGACCAACTGGGTATATCTATGGCCGAATACACCGAAATGATAGAAAGCGGTCGTGGAAAGGATGCGTTGCTGGCTGTACTGGACGCACTGACTAAAATCCAGGGGGTTAAGCGGTCGCAAATAATGGTTGATATGTTCGGGGAAAATGCGAACAGGCACATAAATTCATTGGTTGAAAGTTTAGACACCTTAAAAGCAAACTTTGAACTGGTGGCCAATGAAACCGAATATGCCGGTTCTATGCAACGAGAATTTGCCGCGCGTTCTGCCACAACCGAGAACAACCTGCAATTATTAAAAAATCAAATGGCTGTACTGGCAACCAATATTGGTGCCACATTATTACCGGCAATAAATAGTGTGGTCGGAATATTTGGCCAAGCGGCAAGTTCATTGGCCGAATTTGCAGAAAAGCACCCAACCCTAATAAAATATATCGGTTTGGCTGTTGCCGGCATGACATCGTTCAAATTGGCATCGTTTGCGCTGGGATATGGCTTTACATTTCTAAAAGGCGGCGCGCTGGCTATTGTTGGTGTATTCAGCAAAGTAAAAACCATATTCTCGGTTGCCAAGATTGCGCTGGGGGCGGTTATACCAGTTATCAAGGCTGTTGGAACAGCATTCCTTACAAATCCTGTTGGATTGATAATAACAGGTATTGCCGTTGGTGCGGCCTTGATTATCAAATACTGGAAACCGATATCTGCGTTTTTCAAGCGATTGTTTGAACCTGTGATACAGGTATTCAAACAAGTTTGGAATTGGATAACTGGGCTTTGGGAAAAGGCCAAAGACATCTTCAACGGTGTAAAAGACTGGTTAAAAGACAGCTGGGTCGGCAAGGCATGGAATTGGGCGTTTGGGAACGATGACGAAGAAACCGAAAAGCCACCAAAGATTGGCGATACTGTTTCTGTTATCAACGAAATGTCAAATGCCGCCGCACCAGTAGAATTGCCGCAAAGCAAGATTTCCAGTTCCAATTCATCTAGTGTGGCGATATCCGCCCCCATAACCATAAATGCCGCCGCCGGTATGTCTGCCGAAGATATTGCTGTGGCCGTACAAACGGAACTGAACAACAGGGAAAACGAAGCCACCAGACGAACCCGTGGCGCAAACTTTGATTAAGGATACACAAATGGCTATTGGGGATTTATTAAAATCTGCTGGTGGGGATTTGAACCTAAACTCGGCACTTGATATCAATATGATGATGATATTGGGTGCATACCGGTTCTGTATCTCAAACGCGGCATACCAGACACTCAGTCGTTCCACAGAATACAACTGGGCAGAACAGGAACGACTGGGTGCTGGTCCGGCTTTACAATTTATTGGCAACGGTGCAGAAACAATCAATCTACAAGGGGAAATATACCCCCAGTTCAAGGGTGGCCTGCGCCAGATCACACTAATGCGTGCCGAGGCAGGTCTTGGCATTCCTTT
>JAFWZK010000058.1 GCA_017522445.1 Alphaproteobacteria bacterium | reverse complement strand
TCCAGGCCAATCCAGTCAATATATTCTGCCGCCCGTGCCAGTGTATCTGGATAGAATCCATTTGTATGCAGGCCAATTTTAAATCCCAATGCACGAACGCGTTTCATATATTCGATTGTTGCATCACCCTGCATTAACGCTTCGCCCCCTGAAAAGACCACCGCTTCCAGTCGGTTTACACGCTTTTCCATCCATCCCAGCACCAGTTCTGGGTCATATTCACCATTCCCGGGCGATAATAAATGGGGGTTGGAACAGTACGCACACCGCAACGGACATCCGACCAAGAACAAAACTGCGGCCAGTTTTCCTGGAAAGTCAATTGTTGTGAACGGAACCAACCCCCCGATTTGAATTTCACGCATGACGATTTACGCTGCCCGTTTTAACAAATCACAATGACGTGCACCTGCAGACAGACAGTTTGCTTCGGTAAAAGTTTTACGTTCACTGAATTCTGAATATTTACCGATGTTAAAGTTTTTCACAGGGCGAATAAATCCCATAGAACGTGAAAAAATTTCGCATGGTGTTCTGTTGCAGTTTGTTGTCATATCTTTCTCCTTCCCTTGTTTTTTTGTTTGTGATTTTTTTATTATTGTTGTTCGTTTGTGTCCTGGTTTGCGGCCATTTCTGCGTCGCACTTTGGACAGAATTCATGTTTGCCCGGCAGATATCCATGCTTTGGACAGATTGAAAATGTTGGTGTCAGTGTCATATATGGCACCTTGTAGTTTTCAAATATTGTCCGCACGATTTTCTGTGCGGCATCTCCGCTGGATACAGGTTCACCCATATACAGGTGCAACATTGTCCCACCCGTATATTTACGTTGCAGTTCTTCCTGGTGTTCCAGTGCGACAAACGGGTCGTCTGTAAAGTTCACTGGCAACTGTGTAGAGTTTGTATAATATGGTGCATCTGGCGTTCCTGCGGTGATAATATCTGGAAAGTTTTTGACGTCCGTCTTGGCAAACCGATATGAACAACCTTCGGCTGGTGTTGCCTCCAGATTATACAGGTTTCCGGTCTGTTCCTGGAATGTGGCCAGGTTTTCACGGATAAAGTCCATCACATCCAGCACCAATTTTTTACCCATTGGTGATGCGATATTTTCACGATCGCCCGTAAAGTTGCGTACCATTTCATTCGCACCATTTACACCGATTGTTGAAAAGTGATGATTCCAATCACCCAAATATCTGCGTGTAAATGGATACAGCCCACGTTCCATATTTTTTGTAATAATTTTGCGTTTAATTTCCAACGCATCACGCCCCAAATCCAGTAACCGTTTCAATTCTGTGAACAGTCCCTCGCGATTTCCACGATGGATATACCCCAGCCGTGCCAGGTTAATTGTGATAACACCGATTGAACCGGTTTTTTCCGCCGAACCAAACAGTCCACCACCGCGTTTTAATAATTCGCGTACATCCAAACGCAACCGACAGCACATTGAACGCACATCTGTTGGGTTCAAGTCGGAATTCAGAAAGTTTTGGAAGTTTGGAATTCCATACTTTGCCGCCAATTCAAACAGTGGTTTTACATTTGGGTGTTCCCATGGGAAATCCGGTGTGATGTTGTATGTTGGAATTGGGAATGTGAATGGTCGTCCCAGTGCATCACCTTCGGTCATAACTTCCAGAAATGCCTTGTTAATCATGTCCATTTCTGCCTGCAAATCACCGTATGTAAAGTCAACTTGTTCTTTGCCGATAAATGGACGTTGTGGTTTTAAATCCTCGGGGCATGTCCAGTCGAATGTAAAGTTAATAAATGGTGTCTGTGTTCCCCAGCGACATGGCACCGCACAGTTAAAGACCAATGTTTGCATTGCATTTTTCACGTCTGCATAGCTCAGGTTATCGATTCTGACGTATGGTGCCAAATATGTATCCACGGATGAAAATGCCTGTGCCCCTGCGAATTCATTCTGCAATGTTCCCAAGAAATTAACCATATGTGAAATTGCCGTCGCCATGTGTCGTGCAGGTTCGCATTGCAGATAACCATCCACGCCATTAAAACCTTCGTACAACAGTTCACGCAGTGACCATCCTGCACAATAACCGGTCAACCATCCCAAATCATGTACATGGATTGCGGCCGTCTTATGTGCCTCAGCAACGGCCCGCGGATACAGGTTCAACCAATATTCCGCGGTAACACGTTCACTGGTACGCAAAATCAGGCCACCGATGGAATAGCCCACATTTGCATTTTCTTTGATACGCCAGTTTGAACCACCAACATATCCTTCGATAACTTCGACCGCATCGACCATAGATTCGCGAATTTCTGTACGTTTTTGACGATAAATAATGTATGCCTCGGCTGTTTTATATGCATGTGCATCCATCAGTGTTTGGATGACAGTATCCTGGATTGCCTCGACTGTTGGTGTTCTATTTGCAAAGTTTTCATCCAGTCTTTTCAACACTTCCTGTGTAATTTTCACTATTTCCACGTCCGATATTTCGGTTGTGACTGCCACTGCCTTTTTGATAGCTTCATAAATCTTTTTCACATCAAACGGGACAGTTTCGCCACTGCGTTTTTGGACTGCGACCAGTCGTGTGGTCAGTGTAGGTGTTATTTGAATTGTAATTTTATTTTGTGTTTCTGACATTTTTCTTACTCCAATCTTGTAAAAACACAACATATAGTGGTTGTTCTATTTGTTTACTAACAATATATAGTTTTGTAAAAATACTATCAACTATGAAAAACGCAAAAAAAATTATTTTTTGCTTTACTTTTAAAAAAGGGGAATTTCTGCATATTACAGACGAAAAACAGAATCGGTGTCTTGATACCAATATTTCTTTTGTGTAAAAAAAAGTCATTTTTTGTTGCCCTTGGCGATTCGCTAGATTCGCAAAAACACAAAATATAGAGACGGCAAAACAATTTTTTACTATATCTTGTATTTGTTGGATTTAGTTCCTGGTGGCACAGATTTGTATTATTAGGTTGTTTTTCCTGGACAAAATGGATATATTACCTGTGTCGGCATTATGGTGATACCGGCACAGACAATACAAAATAACAAGGTTATTATAATGATAAAGAATATTTATGAAATGCTGCAGGACGTATGTTCCCGTAACAAAGACAGTATTTTCTTTGTGCGCCAGAACGAAACCTATGCAGATTTGTTAAAACGTGTAAAACAACGTGCTGTTTTATTGGCGCAACGTTTTGGTATTAAAAAGGGTGACACAGTCGCAATTTTATCGGGCAACACACCCGACTTTGTACGGTCATACTTTGCGATTACGTCCATTGGTGCCCGTGCATTGATGTTGGATACTGGGTTGAATACCACGGAACACATCAACATGATGAAGCGTACGGATTGTAAACTGGCACTGGCCCAGCATTCTCTGTTTATCGAAAACGCACCATGTGAAATGTTTGACATCGAAAGCATTGATGACACAGACGAAAATAATTTTGTCATGGCAGAAACGGACCGCGAAGACATTGCCCAATTGTCATTTACATCTGGTTCAACCGGCAACCCCAAGGTGGTTGGTTTGACGCATGGCAATTTGATATCATTGCGTGATGGTGCCCAGTTTTATGCAGACGTGATACATCCTGGCTATACATTTTATGGATTTCTGCCGCTGTATCATATATACGGTGTTGTGATTAATATTATTGTACCTGTTGCGTTGCAGGGCAAATTGTTGTTGCAACCTGTCTTAAAGCCCCAGGAATTTATCAAAGACTTTAAACAGTACAAACCCGAAGTTATCCCTGCGGTTCCTCGCATTTGGGAAGTATTCTATAAAAAGATAGTTGGTTCTGCCCGTGAAAAGCATGTTTGGACATTGATGCGTGTAATTGTATCGATGCGGCATATTTTGCGTGCGATTGGTCTGGGGTGGCTGGTTGACAAGGTTACAAAACCTGTCCGCGATGCCTTTGGTGGCAATACCAAGGTTTTGATATCTGCGGGTGCAACGTTAAAGCCATCTATTCGGAAATTTTACGAGAGCATGGGTTTTGTGGTTGGGGACTGTTATGGGTTAACAGAAACGACTGGTCCTGCGAATTTTAACTTTGCGTTTCGCCGTGCCAATGGTTCGATGTACTATGCGGGACCATTATTGGGTAACGAAATCCAGATTCATAATCCTGATAAAAAGGGTGTTGGTGAAATTTGGGTACGTGGCAACATGGTAATGCCTGGGTATTTGGACAACGACACCGCCAACGCCGAGGCGTTTGAACAGGGCTGGTTCAAGACGGGTGATATTGGTTGTCTGGACAAATACGGTCGTTTAACGGTCAAGGGCCGTCAGAAACAGGTTATTGTCCTGGACAGCGGTAAAAATGTCTATCCGGACGAACTGGAAGATTTATATCTGCAAAACGAAGAAATCTTGAATGCTGCTGTTTTTGAATATGTGATTAAGGGGAAAACGGTTCCCTTTGCTGTATTCCAGGTTAAACCCGGCACAACGGTTGAACGCGTTGCATTTTTGTTAAAGAAGTCTAATATGCAAATTGCCCAGTATAAATGGGTTAAACACTTTGCGATTACCGAAGAAGAATTGCCATCAACATCCGCGAAAAAGGTTAAACACTTTGCCGTTCGTGATATGTTGGATGATGGTGCGTTTACCCGTGCCTAGTTCATTGTGGTTATGTTTTTTATGGTGGGGACATTTGTTCCCCACTATTTTTTAATGGTTGACAATTACACAATTTTGTCCTATATAAGATATAGTGGGTAACAGGGGGTACAAATGGTGTTCAAGAAAACGCAGACGTTAGAATATGTATATCAGACTTTGAAACCGATTATTGACAAATCGGCCGCCCAGTTGCGTGCTTTTGTTGAATCTGGCGAACGTGCATCTGACGAGTACAAGGTTATAGAACGTCAGATGACGGATTTGCATTTTTATATAACGAACAATCGCTATGACCGTGAAACTGTATTAGATGCAGAACGCGACTTGTGTGATTACGAGGCACAGGCAGCCGGCGTTTCAAAGAAAATGGCACGTGGCAAATCTGCCGCGGAACAATTGCAGTATGTCAATCAATTTTACAAAAATTATGATAAAATTATTACTGCCCCCAAGATGGCACAGCTGGAACACGCACGCCAAAATATCGAAGATCGCATGGATAAATTGTCCGAGCGTATATTTGCCTGCAGTGAAAACGTGGACGCGTCCCAGCGTGGTTCTGATATTGCGGTCCAATATACCGGCGACATGTTGAAATATGAAGCCGAATATGCCGAATTGGCGGGACAGCTGACATCCATCTGCAACGAAATGGCACAATTACAGCACAAATAAAATAAGTCCCCCATTTTTTTGGGGGTTACTTGCACACCACCACATAAGGTGGGCGTGATTTTTCTGTATCTATTATTTGACCTGACACGGCACAGTCCATACAATTAAAGCGTCTGTTTTGTGCCCGTGTTCCGTCCAGTGGTATATCCATTCCGCGAATCGATTCAACATTTTCCGCATATTCTGCGTTTGGAAAACCGAAAAAGAACGCACGTGTTGGGCCACTGCACTCTGCGGTTGGCCCTGGATAGCATTTGACGTCATCTATTTTTGCCGGGTCGGGCAGGCATGTTGTCTTGCATGTTTCTGGGTCGACAATCATACGTTCACAGTCTGTACAAGGCGACTGGGGAATTCGCAGTGTTGCCCCCAATGTTCCAGATATTGCACCACGAATTACGTTATTGCATTTCTTGATATTTTTATCCATTGTTGGGTCGATAACGCATTCCCATTCCAGTGTATTATAGTTCAATCGTGCCACCATATTTACAGGGCATTGTTTATCTGGAAACGGTTCCACACATTCCCAAACACTGTCAACCAGTATTGCGGTTTGATTTGTTCCGCACAGTTGCTTTCTGGATTCATCTGGCACACATTCATACAAATCAGAATCCCAAATCATATCGCCACCACAGTTGGTTTTTGGATTAAATGCAACGCATTGCCAACGTCCAAATTTGTATGTTTTTGCGGTTCCTGTTGGGCATACTATATCTGGTTGAACGTTAACAACCACCTGTTCCCCTGGTGATGGTATCTCGTATTGTGTAAAGTATACCAATTGATTATCTGTCAGTTCCATTTTTTCTATGATTGCGTCTGGCACCCTGCGTTTAGTTGATGTTCCGCCGGCCACGATTTCATTATTTCGGAACATTCCAAATGTTCCAGCGTCTGCGAAATGTTTTTCCAGCACCAGCATCATATCATTATAGTTATTTTCATCCAGTGCACCTGTTGCAGTAACAATATAGCTGTACATTGGTTTTCTGTTTCGTCCTGCATCACAGTTGGTAATTCTCATATTATTATCCAGACAAACAAAGTCGCTGCGTATTTGATTTTGTTCTGTACAGATATCATTAAATTCGAAACCGTTTATTTGTGCGTTATGCATTGCGGTTGCACATTGTGCGATTGCCCGCAAATCGGCCTGAGTTATGGCGTACTGAGTATCGTGTTTTTTGATATATTGGCTGGGGCTGTCCATCATAAAGTATCCCGCCATAAACAATGTAACCAAAATAATGATAAAAATATTCATCATTCCCCCTTGCGATTTATAAAAAGTCTAGGTAATATAACAAAAAAAAGCAACAGGAAAACGGATACGTCCATGAAAAAAAATTTACTGTGTTTATCATTGTTATTCATAACGGCATGCGGTTTCAAACCCATGTTTTCTGGCCAAGATACAGATATTTATGTTGCCCCAATCAGTGGTGTCAACGGCATAGATTTGCGAAATGCACTGTGGGCCCGTTTTGGTGGCCAGCATGAATCAACTGTTCCATATACATTGGAAGTATCGCTAAAAAATCCGATTACCCAGTACAAGGCATTGGAACAAACGGGTGATGCCAGGTGGCAGGAAATAATATTGACTGCAACGTATGTATTATCGTACAACGGCACAGAAATTGCGTCTGGCACGGCCAGTGCATCTGAATCCTATACATTTGTTCGCTATTTGGTTGCATCGAACGCATCGTACAATAACGCGGTTCAAAATACGATACGTGTATTGGCCGAACAAATTGGCACTCGTGTAATTGCCGAAACATATAAACATTCGCATACCAGTGAAATGGACACGCAAAAGTAATGAAGTGGAAAGATTCTGATTTTAAATCTGGCATAGACAAAGTTCGTGCTGTTTTAATATACGGGCCCGACGCGGGCCAGGTTGACGAGTATTGCGACCTGTCGATAAAGAAACTGGGGATTGAAAAAGATAACCTGTTTGCACTGGATTGTGACGAGTTGCGCGAAAAACAGGATGCCCTTTTTGCCGAGGCCTGTACCCCATCTATGTTTGGTGGTCATAAAATGGTTGTATTGTCTAATGCGGGCGATGCCTGGGCCAAGGCGATTGCAGAATTGGTTGAACATCCTGGATTATGTGCGACCGTTATTGTTACGGCTGCTGAATTACGTGCGGGCGGTGGGCTGCGTTCTATGTTCGAGTGTGCGGACAACATGGCGGCCTTGGCGTGTTATACCGATGACGCGAAAACATTGGCTGCCTTAATTCGTGCCGAATTGTCTGCTGCTGCGGGCATTCATCAGATAACCCCGGATGCGATGGCATACATGACGACTCACCTGGGGGGCGATCGTGGGATTACACGTGGTTTTTTGGCGAAAATTGCACTGTATGTTGATGACAAACACATTGTAGAGCTGTCCGATGTTGAAAAGTGTTTACCAGATACCGGTGCATCTGACATAGATGACTTTTTGTATTCATTAACGGCGGGTCATGTTCCGCAGACTATGATGGCACTGGACCGTTTATTATACGATAACAAGGAATCTAACATGCTGGTTCGCATGTTGGTGATGCACTTCAAGAAATTACAGAATGCGGTTGTTAACGGTCAGGTTCCCAAGCTGTTTTGGAAGGTCGAAGATAAATTTAAAATGGCAATTCGCATCTGGCCAGAATCTGAAATCACGGCTGTCTTGATACGATTGAACGAATTGGAACGCCAGTTGCGTACGACTGGCATGCCGGCCGAGATATTATTGCGTGATTTTGCACTGAAACTGTCGGTTCGTGCAGCAAAACTGTCGATTAGAAAAAGGAATAAATAATGTTGGCATCTGTCTATGCACCCAAAGATTTCAAACGTTTACGTACTGTTGGCGACCTGGTTGCGCGTTGTTTTGATTTTATATCGCCGCACATTCATGCGGGTATTTCCACGGGCGAGATAGATCGCATGGTGGCCCAGTTTTTACATGAAAACGGTGCACGTTCATCTGATTTGGGATATCAGGGATATCCCCGGCATATTTGTACATCGGTTAATGATGTTATTGTGCATGGTATTCCCAGTGACGATTGTATTTTAAAAGACGGCGATATTGTAAACATTGATTTGACGGCCGAATACAAAGGTTTCCACGGTGATGCATCACGTATGTTCATGATTGGCAATGTATCGCCCACCGCACGCAGGTTGGTCCAGGTATGCCAGGACGCACTGCATGCGGCGATATCTGTGTGTGCACCTGGTGTTCCGCTGTCCGAGATTGGCAAAACCATCGAAGCGGTTGTATCGCCACATGGTTTTTCTATATCGCGTGATTTTGTTGGTCATGGCATAGGCAAAGTAATGCATGATGAACCGCAAATTTATCATTTTTATGACAAACAATGGGACAGGGTAAAAATGGTTCCAGGTTTGGTATTTACCATAGAGCCGATGATAAACACAGGTTCCCCCGAATGTAAAATAGATGCAGATGGTTGGACGGCCCGTACTGTTGATGGTGGTTTATCGGCCCAGTGGGAACATACCATTGGTATTACCGAAGATGGTGCGATAATATTCACGGAAAAAATGGCCTAGTTCTGATGTCGAAAACAGACGCGTTATTTCATGTTGGTCACAGAGAGCGATTAAAAGACAAATTCTTGGATGGCAAACTGTCAGATTACGAGAAGTTAGAATTACTGTTGACCTATGCGATTCCACGGCGTGACGTTCGTGTTCTGGCACGCACCTTGTTGGCACGGTTTGAAAGTATTTATAATATTCTGCATGCCCCGATTTCTGAATTGATGTCTGTGTCGGGAATTGGTCGCAGTGCGGCGATATTGATAAAGTTATTTCATGATTTGAATAACATTTCACACATGCAGATGGCCAAGAGTGGCACATATTTATCTGACGAGATGTACAGAAACAATTATTGCCGTGATTTGGTTTCTGATTGTCGTGTTGAAGAAATGCATGTTTTATATCTGGGGGCAGAATCCAAACTGATATCTGACGAGGTACACAGTCGTGGCACAGTTGACGAGTCTTTGGTATACCCGCGTGAAATTCTGCAACGTGCCATGGCATTAAATGCGACGGGTGTAATTTTGGTTCACAATCATCCTATGTCAAACAACAGTTTTTCATCTGCGGACATCCAGGCGACTGCGGATTTAAATTCATTACTAAGGTTGGTTCATGTACGTTTGGTTGACCATTTATTGGTAACATCTGGTGGCATAGTACATTCATATTGGGCCCAGCCATGGGCCAACAAATCATCATTTTTTGAAAAATAGTTCAGTTACATCACAAACGTGGCCGACCTGTTCTGATTTGGTCTGATGGATTACATTATTTTTCAGTTCCCAAACAGTCTTTGTTGCCATGGTTGGTGTATCCCACGAGTCTTTCCATGGTCGCGATATTTTGATTACTTGGAATCTTGGTTTAAATATGAATTGCAGTTTTTGCAATGCACATTCGGCCCCTTCGGTTGTTCTGAATCCATTTGGTGTTACATTATTCCATGTATTATTATTGCGTTGCAGTTCGATTTTGTATTCATACCAAAAATGACTGGTTCCATTTTCGTGTTTTACACGTGTAATTTTATCGGTCAGCTTATCCTGGTTCAGGTCGCGATAAAAGACATCTGTTTTTTCAATTCCTGCACCTGTTTCATCCAGTTTACCATCTGTACTGACATCTGGCAGCGCCAGTCCGTCTGAAAACATGGCGGGCATATTTGTGGGTGCGGGTTGAATATATTCTGTTCCGTGTGTTGTTATGTCTGGGTCAGATTGTTTTTTCCACAGCATCCACCCCAGTATTCCAATCAAAGCAACTAAAATAATTGTAATTGTGCCCAGCAGTTTTGACTTCATTTGTGTTATGCCTTTGTAATGGTTCCGACTTTCCAGCCCTCGATTTTTTTAATTGCATTTGCCACCGCATCCAGTTCGGCTTCGGTCAGTTCGGACATCCTTTTGTTGATGGACAATCCGGTCAGTTTTTCGATATTTCTGTGGTATGCAGACGTATTATTTTCCGACGGTGGTGCATATCTGCTGATTGCACCTGCCACGGTCAATTTATTATAACTGTCTGTTCGCAGCAGTGCCTTGATTGCATACATACCAATATCTTCATTGGGGAACACTGCAAAACCGCCTGCCTGACCGATGGCACCGACTTTTCGTGTAAATTCGCTGTATCTGATATTACCTGGGTTATTATTACGCCAGGATCGATATCCGCCTGTTTTTCTGATTTTTTGTCCATTTGGCATAGTGTATATAACATCCTTGCCAGATTCTGCGGCTGCGATTGGCAGGTCACCCACATTAACCATATTTGTTGTGTGGTATTCGTTCACGCGTGTTTCGGCATTTATTTCAACACTGGCGGTCTGTGTTTCTGTGATATTTGTGTCACCGATTGGGCCGGAATCAACAATGGTTATATCTTCGTACAGTTCGTTATTTTGTTTTGCAAAACCAGATTTTTGTTTATCCAGCAGTTTATGAACATCCCCCAGTGGTATTTGAATAGTTTTGCATCCTTGCCCAAACAGATTGCCCCCATATATGAAATTCAGAATAGGTTTGCTGATTGTCAGTGTTCCGAAAATAAGTATTAAATTAGTCAGATTTGAAAATATATCATTTTTTGCCCCCCGCAGCAAAGATATACTCCATCCGAACAGCATCAGTCCTGTGAATACGGCGATGATAATCCATGCATACTCGGCAAACGTTTCAAAACTGCGCAGGATGCACGATGGGTCTTCGGCATACAAAAACTCTGCATCCGCAGACAAATTACGGAATCCTGCATTTTCCAGCAACCTAAGAATTGTGTCTGTATTCATTCTTGGTCATTATGTACCTTGTTGGCTGACATGTTTGTTGTAAAGAAACCTGGCAAAGTAATTTCATCATCATTTGCCGCGATTCCGGCCCATCCGAACAGGTCGCCCATCAGTCCACTGTCTTTGTTTTTTTGTTTAGAAAAGGGCAGGGGCAAAATATTTTTCAGTTTACCGATTTTGCCAGTTGTTCCAGATTTGCTGTTTTTTGCAATTTTATCTTGGTTTTTTGCAAACTCTGTCGCCAGTTGTGCCAGTGTCGCATCAGTATCGGTCCCCAGTGTACTGACTTCCTCGTCTGGGACAACGGGGGCAATCTCATCTTGTTCGTTATGCAAATCTTCACGTAATGGTTTCATGCTTTCCAGTAACTGTTCCAGTGTTTTTTCTGCCGGCATTTCTGGCACGTCATCTGAAATCATATCGCCAATTGTGACGGTCTGCGGTGTGACGGGCATTTCATCATCGGCAATTGGTGTGGTCAGTTCTGTATCGACACTGATATCAAATATTTGTGTTGTATCGCCGGGGTTGGTTGGGTCACTGTCATATTCCTGGACAGTTTCTGTTATGTTGACGACGACTGCCTGTTCAGCTTCGTTTAAGTCAATAGATTCTTCTGCGATTTCTTCGACAACTGTTGCTTTGTCTTGTTCAGCATCAACCGCTTGATTGGTGTTGTCGGCCAATTCCGTGACAATTTCTTCATCCTGTTCTGCGGGGTCAGTTATTTCTTCCTGGGCGGACAAAATCGACAGGATTGGTATAATTTTTTCTGATGTTTCATTATCGATTTCCGTGGTAACATCGTCTGCAGATATTTCTGCGTCTGGTTGAACAGATGGGTCAGCTTGGTCTATTTGGACAAAATCATCATTTGCCAGTGTACCATCTGCATCAATATATGTATTCAGCGATTGTTCCTGGTTTATTAACGGTTCCGCATCAGATTCGGTCAAAGATTCTGTTTTGGCATTTAACGTTTCTGTGTTAATTGCACTGTCATCATCGACGGGTACGCCAAACAGTATGGTATTTTTATCCAGTCCCAACACAGTACGCACTTCGTCCAACGCGGCACGAATTTGTGTCATTTCAAAGGTTTCGCCCCCGGAAATATAAATGATTTTTGTTTTCATGTACCTTAACCCCCACAATACATTGGTACAGTATATCACATTTTAGGGTTGAACGCACATAAAAAATATCTTAAACTGACAGCATGGCAGATATAAAACAACAAATTTTTCAAGAACTGACACATCTAGAAGAAGCGGCTGCTCGTTTACGTGGCACCGCCATACACGCGGGTAAACAAACAGATTTAGAGGTTGCAATTCTGACCGAACAGGTTCGTTCTTTGCGGGACAAGAACACCCGTGCAACGGAAATGATTAATCGGTCAATATCTATACTAAGGAAACTGAAAAAATGAGTGTTGTATCTATACCAATTGTGAACAAGAATTATCCTATGGGCTGTGAAGATGGCCAAGAAATGCGTTTGGCTGAATTGGGTAAAATGGTTGATGCACGTGCCCGTCAGATATTGGATAAGATTGGTCCGCTGCCTGAAAATGCATTATTGGCGACATTATGTATTGTCCTGGCGGACGAGATTCAGAACAGACCCGCCCCCGCCGCGACTGATGCGGACCTGAAAGAAATTCTTGCCCGCATACGCGAGATTAAGAATAAAATATCGCAATAGTTTTTTTTCAGCAACTGATTTTTTTCAGTTGTTATTTTTTTTGAAATGTTCTAAGTTTCTAGCATTATGGGAAAAGAAATATCAGAAAACATTTTTTCACAGCAACTTTCAGACGCATTGTCGGAACGTTATTTATCCTATGCGGTCAGCACGATTGTATCACGTGCATTGCCCGATGTTCGCGATGGGTTAAAGCCCGTACATCGTCGCATTTTATATTCGATGTTGCGTCAGAAACTGTCCCCCAGTGCGGCATTTCGCAAATGTGCGACGGTTGTTGGTGATGTATTGGGTCATTATCATCCCCACGGGGACAGTTCTGTTTACGATGCGATGGTTCGTCTGGCCCAGGATTTTTCCGTTCGTTATCCTTTGATTGATGGTCAGGGTAATTTTGGCAACATAGATGGCGACCCCCAGGCGGCATATCGTTACACTGAATCCAAGATGACAGCGGCGGCCATGTCCATTATGGACGGTCTGGACGAAGACAGTGTTGACATGATGCCGAATTTTGATGGTACGACGGTTGAACCTGTTGTAATGCCTGGTGCGTTTCCGAACTTGTTGGCCAATGGTGGCATGGGTATTGCGGTTGGTATGGCAACGAATATCCCGACCCATAACGTGGCCGAGGTTTGTGATGCCCTGAATCTGGTTGTTGACAATCCAGATGCAACCACATCCCAGATAATGAAAAAGCTGGTTGGTCCTGATTTTCCGACAGGCGGCATATTGATTGACAGCTTTGACACCATTGTCAAGAATTATGAAACAGGTCGTGGTGCATTTCGCATTCGTGCCCGCTGGGAAATCGAGAATCTGGAACGTGGCGGCTGGCAGGCCGTAATAACAGAAATTCCGTATGGGATTGTAAAGTCTAAACTGGTTGAACAGATTGCCGGATTGATTGACGCCAAGAAATTGCCATTGGTTGACGATATTATTGATGAATCTACGACAGATGTTCGGATTGTGATTACGCCAAAGTCGCGCAACATCCCTGCGGACAAGATGATGGCACATCTGTTTGCGATGACGGATTTAGAATATCGCTTTAACATGAACTTTAACGTGATTGATTCGCGTGGTGTTCCCCGTGTTATGCCGATTGGTGATGTCTTGCGAGAGTTTGTTGCCCATCAAACAAATGTTTTACAGCGTCGGACGCGTTGGCGCCTATCGAACATTGCCCGCCGACTAGAGATATTGGGTGGTTTATTGGTTGTGTATTTGAATCTGGACCGTGTTATCGAGATTATTCGCAACGAAGACGATGCAAAATCGGTATTAATGGCGGAATTTAATTTGACCGAGGTTCAGGTCGAGGCGATATTAAACACCCGCCTGCGTTCACTGCGCAAATTAGAAGAGATGGAAATCAAGCGTGAAGATGCTGCCCTGCGTGCCGAGCAGGAACAGTTAATGGCACTGCTGGCCAGTCCTGAAATCCAAAATGCTCAGTTAAAGGCATGGTTTAATGACATTAAAAAGACGTATGATAAAAAGACTAAATTGGGTCGCCGCCGCACAACCTGGGCGGAACAGACCGAAGAAATCACAGTTAACGCCGATGAATTTATTGAAAAAGAACCACTGACCATAATTTTATCGACAATGGGCTGGATACGTGCGGCCAAGGGACATTTGGATTTAAACTCACTGGATTTGAAATTCAAAGAAGGGGACGAATTGCATACTGCGTTCCATGCCCAGTCAACTGACAAGATAAACCTGTTCGGCACATCAGGCAAGATGTTTACCCTGGCTGCGAACGAATTGCCGTCTGCACGTGGTTTTGGAGAATCAGTTCGCATGATGGCGGATATTGCGGCGGATGAAGATATTGTCCGTGCATTTGTTCTGGATGTTAATGCACGGTATCTGTTGGTATCACGTCATGGCAATGGGTTTATAATATCTGGTGAAAATTGTCTGGCCCAGACCCGCAATGGTAAACAGGTTATGAACACAGAACCTGGCAATCCGGCACACATGTGTGTATTGGTATCTGGTGATATGGTTGCGATGTCTGGTTCTAATGACAAATTGTTGATATTTGCGACATCTGAAATACCTGAAATGACCCGTGGCAAGGGGGTAATACTGCAAAAGTATAATGCCGAACGTACATATGTATTGGATGTTATGTTCTTTGATGCGGCGAACGGATTTGGTTGGACGACAGGTCGTGGCACGACCAAGATGGATGATTGGTCGCCATGGCGTGCCAAACGTGCATCCCAGGGACGCACAATCCCGGTCGGATTCCCACGCAGTGGAAAATTCAGTAAATAAAAATTGCCCAACTGGGCGATTTTTATTTTTCGAACACGCTGAACAGTTCCCAGTGATTACTGCCCGCAAATTGGTCAACTGGGATTACTTCGACCATTTTGTATCCACCACTTTCCAGTGTTGCTTTATCGCGAATAAAAGTATTTGGATTACAGGATACATAGATAATTCGTTTTACGTTGCTTTTGATTATTTCCTTGCACTGTGCGTCTGCACCTGCACGTGGTGGGTCCATAACGACGCAGTCATAATTGTTCAGCATCCCAACCGTCAGCGGTTTTTTGAACAGGTCGCGTTTAACACCTGTTCCAACAATATCGAATCCATCGGCCTTCAGTGCAAATGTAAAATTTCCCAATCCACAGAACAAATCCGCCACCCGTTTTGCACCTGATGCCCGTGATATAACCAGATTACGCAAAGTATCTGCCCCGATAATACTGGGCTGCAGAAATGCATTTGATGGGTATTGCACCGCATGTTCGCCAAACTTTACAATTGGTTGTTGTGTCTGCTTAACAATTTTGTTGTTCCACGTTATTCGGATTGCTGGAATATTATTTGCGGCATTTTTAAATTCCGGGGTAAAAAAGGGTACACTGGACGTAATTGCGATATCTATTCCATTGTCGCACAGGGTTATCAGGCATGCCCCAGCCCCAATCCATGGCATGTTTGCCAGCATTGGCAAAACAGCGTTTATTTCTGCTACCAGATTTGGGCAGAATCTGACAGGGACAATATTTTTTGTTCCATGCTGAAAGAATCCGAACTGATTTCCTGCGAATGCGGCGTCGGCACGTCTGCGTTGTCCGTGTGCAATCCAAATTGGACTGTGTGTAATCAGGTTTTTTGGCAGTGTGGCACGTTTTTTGTCAGGATAATCATCTGCCGTTATATCGAACTGACACCCACCGCATTTACCAAAAAAGGGGCATGTACTGGTCATGTCAGAAATTTACGCGTGCCCCCACACGGAATTGGTGTGCGGCCGGATTCAGTCGATCGATTACATTTGTTCCTGGGTTGTTCATCCAAAAATATCTGTATCCCATATCCAGTGCGAACCAATCGCTCAGTTCAAATCCAATACCTGCCAGTGCTGCCAATGCCGGGGCGATTTTTTTATCCAATTTTACCCCATCATTGGCCGAGTTCCACGATAATCCAGCCCCCACGCCAACGTATGGCACAATATTTTGCCCACGAAAAGATCGATAAATATTATCAAACCGTGCATCTAATATTGCGTTAATCATAAATGTATCCCCATCAAACGACATTGTATTCCATTCGGCATTTGTTCGAACATAGTTCAGCTCGGTTCTGAATGTATCAAAAACGCGAACACCGGTCATTACTTCGAACGAAGAAGCATTTTTTCCATTAATACTGATACCGTTATCGTCTGTAAAGTCCTGCCACATGGCAAAGTTGTACATTCCGCCGACATAAAACCTGTGATTTCTGGCAAACGCTTCGTTATCGTATCCTGAAGTTGGTGCAGGCATTTTCACTTGTTCTACGCGATATGTGATTGCTGCATTGGCGACCATTGGCATCATACACATTAATGGCAAAATAAGATTTAATTTCATAATGTTAACCCCTGTTTTTTTCTATTCTAGAAATTTGCCCGAATTAATGCCATTATATTGCTGACACTATTGGCACCCTTGTTATTTGTATTCCATCCGAAACCATTTCCAATCATCAGTTGATATTGGTATTCTATATCCAGTCCAATCAAATCGTTAAACATTATGTTAAATCCTGCGGTTGCACGTGGTGCTGCGATAACAAATCCATCTGCCCCGCCGACTCCTTGGAATTCATAGGTTCCCATTCCGGCCCCCACGCCAATAAATGGCACAAATGTTCTGCGGTGCGTAATATCACCGTTTTGCACGTATCGTTTTGCCAGGTCGAAATACAGCATTCCGCCAATGGTCTGATATACTGCCTGATGATTATCCAGGTCTGAAAACTTAAACATTGTATTCTGGAAATCTAATTCCGCCCGAACATACGATGACAGGTTCCACCCCAGTCCGATGATTGCTGAATAACTGCCCGAACTTTCATATTCGTTTTCGTCCAGCTGTGCTGAATCTGTCGCAAACCCCAGGTTTAATCCCCCACCCATCCTAAGGTACATAGACGTTGGGATAAACAGTTGTGTATCCTTGGTCTGGACGGCACTTGCTGTTTCATATACCTCGCGTCCCAGTTCACCTGGTGCATTTTCTGTAATGGTGTCAATTGTTTCACGTACCCCGACCAGGTCCAATCCCGTCATAATTTCGCGTTGGAATATATCGTCATCTAATTTTGCATTTGCGGTTGAGATTCCTGAACATGTTGCCAACAGCATTGCGAACCAAGATATTTTTTTCATTTTTCATCCGTATATTATCATTACATTTAATTGTATCATAAATTGCGACTTGATTCCAGTCTGATTTAATCGTACTATTACACCATGTGCAAAAAGAAAACAGAAAACAAATCGGATAAGAAAATCGCCCTGATTGCAGGTGCGTTGGATTTACCGTTTTTCACACGCGATGCACTGCGGCGTGCGGGCTGGGACGTATTTGTGATTGGGTTGCGTGGGTTCGTAGATATGCGTCTGAATCCCGATATGGTCATTCGCCTGGGGGGTGGTGGTCGTGCGGCCCGTGCGGTTCGGCGGCGTGGGATACGTAAATTGGTATTTGTTGGTGCCTTGGGGCATCCAAATTTATCTGACGTTCGGCCTGATTTTTGGTCGTTGCGAATATTGCTGAAATTATTAAGACATCAACGGGGGTATGATTCAATGGCAGTTGCGTTAAATAAAGTTCTTGAAGGGCAGGGGTTTGAAATTGTTGCGGCCCAGGATTTGGCACCGGAATTGACGTTTGAAACGGCGGGGGTTCAGACACGGGCCCAGCCCAGCAAATCTGATACCAAGAATATTGAACGTGCCATAGATGTTTCACACACAATTGGTTCTGCGGACATTGGTGCATCGGTTGTTGTTGATTCCCAGGTAATTGCGGTCGAGGCGGCCGAAGGCACCGCCAAAATGTTATCGCGTGTTGTTGACATGCGTTCTGCGAAACGGAAATCCAGCGGTGTTTTTGCCAAGATGACCAAACCGGGCCAGGATTTACGCATAGATATCCCTGCGATTGGTGTCGATACGGTAAATGCGGTTGCAGATGCCAAATTGCGTGGGATTGTTGTTAATACGAAAACGTGTTTTGTTGTAAACAAACCTGCGGTAATATCGGCCGCGAACGAACGCGGCATATTTATCTTGGCCATGGACGAATAAAAAATCCCCCGATTGGGGGATTTTATTATTTTGCGTCTGTTTCTTCTGGGATTACGGAAACAGTTTTACGGTCGCCGTTACCCTTTTTGAACTTCACAATACCGGCAATTTTTGCAAATATTGTGTGGTCTTTACCCATACCAACATTCAGACCTGGGTGTACAGATGTACCACGTTGGCGAATGATGATGTTTCCTGGGATAACGCGGCTGCCACCAGATTTTTTAATACCTAATCTGCGCCCTTCCGAGTCGCGTCCGTTCATTGATGCGGAACCCGCTTTCTTATGTGCCATAGTTCTGCCCCCTTATGCCTTGATTTCTTTGATTTTCAAAACAGTAATGAACTGACGATGGCCGGCTGTGCGGCGATAATTCTGGCGACGTTTTTTCTTGAATACCAAAATTTTGTCAGCGCGTTTCTGTTCAATTACTTCTGCGACGACCTTTGCCCCTTCTACGAATGGGGTACCGATTTTATCGCCGACCATTAATACCTGGTCAAATTCGACCGTACCTTCGGCATTCAGTTTTTCAACCTTGATAATATCGCCGTTTGCCACGCGATATTGTTTGCCGCCGGTTTGAAAGATTGCAAAATCGCTCATTTTCTTTCTCTTACTTTTGTTGTTTGTTTACATTTTTTTACGCCGTTTGGCGAAAAGTTTATGCAAATTGTATGTTTTTTTATATAAAAGTCAAGCGTTTTGTAGAAGTTTTTATGCAAAATGTATTTTTTTGTGTCAAGAACAATAAAAAAACACCCCGATTGGGGTATTTTTTTACAACCAAAAAACAAGACACAAATATGATTAGTGTGAAACCTTTGCCTCTGTCATAACGACATGTTTACGCAGTTTTTTATCATACTTGCGGAATTTCATTTTACCCTGGGTATTTTCAGATTTTGTATTTTTTGTTGTGATATAGAAGACGCCAGTTTCATTATTTCTTAACTGAACAACTTCTTTGCTACCTTTTTTTGATGCCATTTTATTTGCCTTTTAATTATTCTGGGTGGGATTGTATGTTAATTTTTACTGGAAATCAAGTAAATTTTATCATAAAATAGAAAAACTGTTCAAAAGCGGGTATGGCGAAACTGGTAGACGCGCTGGATTTAGGTTCCAGTGGGGCAACCCATAGGAGTTCGACTCTCCTTACCCGCACCACAAATTTTACTTATCGGCTTTGCCGACTAGGAAAATTTAGTGTCCCACGAAGCCTTGGCGAAGTGGGACAATTTGTTTTTGCGCGGCAGTCAGTTGAGTCATTATGGCATCTGCCCGGCGCAGGTTTACCGTTTTGCGCGCACGGGCCAAATACTGGCCAAAATATTTGCTGTCTACTAATACAATACCCATTTTATTCCTCCATTTGTTAAAAAAACAAAAAAACCGCACAAAAGGCGGTTGGAGGTTAAAGACTACAAGTAAGAGTAGTGTTGTTTATTCAACATATTCACAACCCTCCAACCAATATGGTCGGAGAAATATTATTTACTTACTTACGGGTTTTTACACCCCACACCAGTTTTCCCAATGCCAACATATTATATGATAAACAAACCTGAAACGCAATCTAAAAGTGTCAGATACATCCGCTCTCTCGTCATACCGGCGGCGGCCGGTATCCATTGCCCCGCAGGGACCATTACTAACCACTTACACTAACCACCTACAACTAAAAAATCCCCCAAACGGGGGATGTTTTTTATTTTATCAGTTTTCCCATTGCAACGGCGGTGTCGTTCATACGGTTTGAAAAGCCCCACTCGTTATCATACCATGCGGTCACATGAACTAATTTATCCCCCAGAACCTTGGTCTGGCCGGCATCAAAGATTGAACTGTGTGCATCGTGGGTAAAGTCAATTGACACCAGTGGCAAATCGTTATATCCAAATGTTTTTGATTGTGCGGCACGCATTGCACTGTTAATTTCATCAACGGTGGCATTGCGTTCCAGATTTGCGACCAGTTCAACCACCGATACGTCCGGTATTGGTACGCGAATTGCCATGCCATCCAATTTACCCGCCAATTCCGGCAGTACCAGTCCAATTGCCTTGGCGGCACCTGTGCTGGTTGGAATCATGGACAGGTTTGCCGCACGTGCACGTCGAAAATCTTTGTGGTTTTTATCCAATAATTGCTGGTCACCGGTATATGCATGCACAGTTGTCATCCAACCCGACACAACACCGAATGTGTTATTCAGAACCTGAACCACCGGTGCCAGACAGTTTGTTGTGCATGATGCGTTTGACACAATCAGGTCATCTGGGGTCAGTGTATCTTGGTTAACACCGTATACGATTGTTTTATCTGCCCCCGCCGACGGTGCCGAAACCAGTACACGTTTTGCACCCGCATCCAGGTGAACACGTGCCTTGTCTGCGGCGGTAAAGATACCTGTGCATTCCATAACAATATCGATATTCATTTCGCCCCATGGTAATTTTGCGGGGTCGCGTTCAGACAGACATTTAATCTTTTGATTTCCTGCGATGATATATTCGCCATCCAGTTTTACATCCATTGGCAGATTCCCATGCACAGAATCATACTTTAACAAATATGCGTTTTGTTCGGCCGGTGCCAAGTCATTTACTGCAACAAATTCAATATCATCACGTCCTGATTCCAGTGCCGCCCGCAGAACCAAACGACCAATACGACCGAAACCGTTAATTGCAACTCTTACTTTTGACATATTATATATTCCTTTCGTTTATTCTTAATCAGACATTTGGTATCTTAGCACCATTGATTTGATTTTTACAATATTTTATTTACAACGAAAAATCACCAGGTATAATTACACACATGACACAGACTGCGTACATTATCACAGGGCCAACTGCATCGGGCAAATCGGACTTTGCCCATCGTCTGGCATTGCGTATAAATGGCACGATAATAAATTGCGACAGTGTGCAAATCTATTCAGGCATTGAAAATATCGCCGCCAGTCCATTTGCAAATCGCACCGTATCAGATGAAATTGATGGCGTGCCATATCGTCTGTTTTCCATATTACCATTATCAGAACAAATATCTGTGGTTGACTATCTGGGCATGGCACGTCGCGAATACGATGCGGCACTGGCATCTGGCCGCACCCCGATATTTGTTGGTGGTACAGGATATTATATAAATGCACTGATAAATGGTATATCACCCATGCCTGATATATCTGATGAAAATCGCATCCGTGCCCGTCAAATGGTGCAGGACGATATTGAATCTGCCCGTGGGCTGTTGCCGGCGGACTTTGCGTTCACCGACCCCCAGCGTATTGCCCGTGCATTGGAAGTTTTTCTGGAAACCGGTCATCATATATATGAATTTCATGGGCTGCCACGAACTGGTGCGGTGATTCCACACGCAACACGTATTTTGATAAATCCCGATGCAGATATTTTGCGTAAACGAATTGCGGCCCGCGTACCAATGATGTTATCTGGTGGTGCTATTGTCGAGGCCAAACGTATAATTGAATCTGGTTGGGATGAAAGTCGTGCAATTGGTGCATCCCAGTTATGTCGTTTTATTCGTGGTGAAATCAGTGAATCTGAATGTATTGAAAACTGGATAACCAAAACCGCCCAGTATGCCAAGCGTCAGCGAACCTGGTTTCGTACCCAGTATAATCCAGATGTGATAATTAATCATGTGCCGTCTGATTCGGATATTGATATGATTATCTAGATTTCTTATTCAGAACACATTTTTCAAAGTATGTCCACATTGCGATTGGTGCAATATCTGTTTTACGCATTTTTCTGCGGACACGGAATATACCAAAGAATTCCCGTTTCAACGATGTAAATCCGGCGTATTCCCAGTCAATGATTCCCACAACATCCATGGTATCTGGGTTAACGATAATATTGCTGCACATATCGCCGTGCGTCAAACCACAATCGTTTTTACCGCAGTCTGATGGTCGCAAATCGTTTAATTCTGGAAATTTGGTATTAAACAGTACGCATATAACATCGCCAATTTGTTTTCCGATTTTTTCACGGTGTTTCAGTATTTTTTTCAACGGCAAATCCATCAGGACTCGACCTGGGATAAACACTGTTTTATAGAACAAATAACCGCCCGCCCAAATTAATTCGATATGTGGCACAGCGATTGGCAGAACCGGTGCAATCGCATCTGTGATACGTTTTTCACGTTCGAATTTTTCCTGGCACTTATCCGTCAGGTGAAATTTGCGCACCTTGAACACAGTGTTATCAACGATAAATGCCAAACTGCCACCACCCTTGGCCAGTCGCATATTTTTCCAGTTCAGATTTGGGCATGCACTTTTAATTGCGTTCAGTTTGTTTTTATAGTCAAACAGTTTGTTCATTCTGAACGCGTTTCGCACTTTTTTGATTGGTATCAGATATGATATTGCATAACAAAACTCAAAGAAAAGTTTCCACATATAAAATCCCCGTGTTTATCCATAATAATGATATTGAAAAAAACCAAAAAAACAAGTACATTATGGTCATGTTTGAACCTGGCACAGTTGTAAAAGTACTTGTATCCAATATTCCAAATGGCGGTTATGATTATCGCCTGACTGCGGCTGCTGAAATTGGCACATTTGTGTGTGTGCATGTTATGAACCGACCATGTATTGGGGTTATTTGGGGGCTGGGCGACAGTGATTTACCAGAAAATAAAATAAAAAATGTATCTGCGGTTTATGATTCTGGGTTAAACATCACTGATTTACAGTGGATTGCCCGCATGTCATCATGGACGCTGATGCCGCCTGGGATGATTTTGCGTTTAATTGTGAATGTTCAGGATGCGTTTTCGCCCCCCCGCACGGACCAGCTGTATTCGTTCAACTTTTCAACGACTGCCCGTATGACGGACAATCGTTTGGCGGTTTCGGACGCTTTTTCATCAAATGATAATGAACCCATGACCGCATCAGATATTCAAAATATCGCCCATGTCAGCTCTGCGGTTGTTCGGTCGTTGATTAAGAATCAGACACTGGTGCCATCGGGAACGGTGCCATGTGAAAACGCGTACGATAATTTAAACTATTGCGATTCAGGGGATATTGTTCTGAACGCGGGTCAGCAGGTTGCGGCGGACACAATTGGCGATGCGATATCACGTGGTGGTTTCAGTGTACACCTGCTGGACGGTATCACGGGCAGTGGTAAAACCCAGGTTTATTTTGATTCTGCATGGCGCGCATACAGTTCGGGGAAATCTGTATTACTGATGATGCCTGAAATTGCATTAACGGCCCAGTTTATGCACCGCTTTGCATCGCGTTTTGGTATGTCACCGGTTGTTTGGCACAGTAATTTAACCGCGGCCCGCCGCCGTCAAATATGGCGTGGTGTATTAAATGGAAAAATTCGCATGGTTGTTGGCACACGCAGTGCATTGTTTTTACCATGGCAGGATTTGGGGCTGATTGTAATTGACGAAGAACATGACACATCCTATAAACAGGAAGATATGGGTAATTATCATGCCCGTGACATGGCGATTTTACGTGCGTCTATTGCACGGATTCCGGTTGTTTTGGCATCTGCGACCCCCGCGGCCGAGACATTGGAAAATGTAAATCTGGGCAAATACGTGCATTTGAAATTGACATCGCGTTTTGGTGGTGCCCAATTGCCTGAAATCAAGACAATTGATTTGCGTGAAAATCACCCAGATTCATATACGTTTCGGGGTAACGAGTTTCCCGGTCATCTGTCGTCCCAATTGTGTGATGCGATTGGTCAAACCCTGTCATCTGGTCACCAGGCAATGTTGTTTATAAATCGCCGTGGTTTTGCCCCGATTGTTCAGTGTAAAAAATGCGGTTGGACTGCGACGTGCACTGATTGCAGTGTTGGTATGACGTACCATAAAAGATTGGGTAAATTGCTGTGTCACATATGTGGTCGCACAGCCCCATTAAATACTGCATGTCCAGATTGCGGGACAGATGTTTCCATGCGTGGTGTTGGTCTGGAACAGATACAACAGGAAGTGTCCGCCCGTTTTCCATCTGCCCGAACGGCTTTGGTGTCCAGTGATATAATTACTTCGCGTCAGTCATTGGAACGTCTGGTTGATAAGATGGAATCTGGTGATTTAGACATAGTGATTGGTACACAGATTTTAGCCAAAGGTCATCATTTTCCAAATTTGACATTGGTTGGTGTGGTGGACAGTGATATGGGGCTGTTTGGAACAGATTTTCGTGCGGCCGAGCATACATTTCAACAATTATTCCAGGTTGCGGGTCGTGCGGGTCGTGGCGAACACCCTGGTACGGTATTGTTGCAGACGTACCAGCCCGACCATCCTGTTTTAACTGCGATATGTGCATCTGACCGTGACAGTTTTATGGCGACTGATATGGCAGGGCGGCGTGCGGCCCAAATGCCCCCCTTTGGCCAGTTAATTGCAGTAATTGTCGAAGGACAACGTGAATCAGTTCTGCAAAAATATTGCACAGATTTGTCGGCGGCGGCCCCGAAATTGACCGGTGGCAAGATAATGGGGCCAATTCCGGCCCAGATATACCAGGTACGCAATTGGTATCGCATGCGATTTTTGGTTGCGGGCGGCCAGAATGCGGCCCTGCAGCCGATTGTATCGAAATGGTTGTCGCGCATAAAACAACCCGCCAACATACGTGTTAAAATAGACGTTAATCCAATCAATTTTATGTAAAGGTATTAAATAAAAAAACACCGCCGTTTCCGGCGGTTGTTTCGAGTGTCCCGAAAGGAAGGAAAGGAGAAAAAGAAATTGGACACTCTAAACCAAGATTGGAGAGAACCAGAGTCCAGAGGAGAGAGAATGTAGGAGGGAGTCTGAACCTCTGGTTCCCATACAGACTTTTACATCTGGTCATTGGGTTTTGTCCCTTTGACGATTCGAATATAGTATACAAAAAACGATTTGTCAAGTGTTTTGTCAAAAAAAAATTTGGTATTTATTATTATTTTTGCTGTCATATGATTCCTAGGAAATAGGACTTATTGTTTTTACTGTATTTTTGGAATAAAGTCAAGGTGTGTCAGATGGGAAAAATTTTCTGGCATATCAGTAACCGAGGGAGAGAAAAATGACACATGATGATGTCTGGCGTGCAATAGAAAAGTTTGCCACCGAGCATGGGATGTCCTGTTCTGGGTTGGCCAAATGCAGTGGGCTGGACCCGACCACATTTAACAAAAGCAAGCGTTGGTCCAAAGAAGGACAGCCACGTTGGCCATCGACCAACAGTATTTCTAAAATTTTATCGTCCACAGGTGCCCGCATCCAAGACTTTACCAAGTTCATAGAACAGTCGGCCACCGAACGTGATTAGATTTTAGTTTCAGGTTTTCGACATCCCCAAACCACGATATCGTCAGATGTTGTGGTTTTTTATTGGACATTTTATTGCAGATTGTTTACCATTTATATATGTTTACGGGCATTCAAATATTCAGTTCAGACCCAATATGGCGCCAGATATTTTCTGACCTGAATGCGACTGTTCATGAAAAGCCCAGCATTTCCGTTATAAATTTTGATGATTTATCTGTTCCACCGTCTGTTGGGTTGCTGGAACTTAAGTCTTTAATTCTGGATGCGGCCGACATTGGTCGTGTTTTATACGAAATCTTTGGGAAAAATGTATCGCTGCCCCAGATTCAAAGCCAGCTGTTGGTGCTGTTGTATAAAAGTGGTGGCATGACCGCCAATCAGTTAAAACATGCATTGGGCTATGCACCCGATGCGGCAACGCACACAGTTGATACGGCGATTTACCAGTTACGAAAAACATACGGGCATAATTTTATCAGAAATACCAAGGGGGTATACAGTATTGGCGAATTATAAGCTGCTTTCGTTTGATAAAATCCCCAGCACCCAGGACTGTGCCCATGATTTGATATCGACTGGCCGTGCACGTGATGGAACTGTTGTGTTGGCGGCGGCACAAAGTGCAGGGCGGGGCCGTTTTCGTCGAACATGGGTTTCACATCACGGTAATTTATACACCAGTTTTATTTTTTCCTGTCCCCAGCGTGACGCACGTCTGTCTTATGCGGTTGCGGTTGCGGTTGCGGAAACGATTGCATCGTTTGGCATTCATCCGACAATAAAGTGGCCCAACGATATCTTGGTTGACGGCAAGAAAATCGCAGGTATTTTGATCGAGTATTCAGGTCGTTTTGTAATCGTGGGTATTGGGATAAATGTCAATTCAAATCCGACCGTTGAACGTCACCAGACGACCCGGATGAAAGACTATTCCCAGACACCATTAAATGAATTACTGGCACGTTTAATGCGAAATATTGATGTATGGCGACGTGCGGATTTTCGCAGTGTTCGGGAACGTTGGTTGGAATTGGCGGCATGTATAAACCGTCCTGTTCGATACAGGGGCGAATCGGCAGTTTTGGTTGGTATAAATGAAAATGGTGCCTTGGTTTTACGTCGTGATACGCGATATTTATTGGTTTATGGCGACGAGATAGGGGTATAAAAAAACGCGGAAAATCGCGTTTTTTAAAAAAAGTTCTTGACTTTGTGCTGAAAATATGGTATACTGCACGACATAAACAGCAAAGATTGTGTCCACAACAAAGGTTGTGGCGTTTTTTTATTTCCACGTGTCCATCACGTGGTTTTTTCATACTCAGACATAAAAAGGTATTGCAATGCAGTTAACTATTATACCGAATCCGGATGCATCTGCATCATTGGCGTATCAGATTGCACGTGTTGTTTATGCACAAACAGGTGGCACGTCGCTGCGGTTGGTCGAAGCAATGACCACGATGATAAGGAACCTGTCCATCAAGACGAACCGTTCAATGCATGAAATAATTCGTGACATGAAAATTTTTTCTGTACTGGACGAAAGTTCTCCGCATCACGAACGATTAACTGTTCCTGCGGATTCGCGTCATTTTCAGATGTGTGTTCGCACGGCAAAGCGAATGTTATCTGGTATGTTACCTGATTGTTGTAATGGTGCGACCGCATTTCATCACGCCGATATATTACCCGACTGGGCGATTGCACGTGGATACATTGCGGACATAGACAATGTACTGTTTTATCTTTAGTCGCGGGGTGCACAGTATGCGCAAGTTTATACGTGGTGGATATCTGTCTGGGTATCGAACATATATAATTTCTGCAACTGGTATTGTATCGGCACTGGGGGCATACCTGGTTGGTGACACAGATCTGTTTACAATGTTGCAGGCAATATTCACATTGGCTGGAATTTATTTTTTACGCCGTTCAAATGAAACCAAAGGAAAAGATAATGGATAATATCCCAGAAAAATTTTTAAACAATGATGGTACGTTGAATACAGACGCGTTGGTACGTTCGTACAAAGAATTAGAAAAAAAGATTGGTGGTATGGTATCAATTCCATCGGCCGATGCAGACGATGAAACACGTCAAAAGTTTAATCGTGCAATTGGCGTCCCATCATCTGCGTCCGAGTATCCAACAAATGAACTATACGATGATGAAATGTTGCGTCAGAAATTTTTTGACCTAGGGTTAACTTGTAATCAGGTTTCTGAAATTTATAACATTGCGAACGAATTTTTATCACCATTGATATCAGAAATATTTTCTGTCCAGGATGAAAGCAATGCAATAACTCAGCTGCAGAATTTTTTTGGTGGAAATGAAAAAATGCAACATGCATTACGTGAAATAAACACATTTGGTGAACGATTTTTACCACACGATGCATTTACCGAGTTATGTTCTACACCCCAGGGAATACAAAGCATTTACAAAATGATGCAATCAATGGAACCAAATGTTCATACGGAAAACTCTGCATCCGACAATCTGACAGATTCTGATTTACGTCGTATGATGCGTGACCCAAAATACTGGCGTGATAACGATGTTGAATACATACGTAAAATAGAAAATGGATTTAAAAAATTATATTCATGATGAAAAAAATTACTTTTCTGCTTTACTCGGTTTCATGTTTCATGATAAAATAGAAACCAAGAACAAAACGGATTTGTTCTATTCAAACAAAACACCTAGAAGGAGAGAAGAATGGCATTTCCATTTTTAAGAATACGCAAAAAAGAAGCGGTCAAAAAAGCAGAAGAAAAAAAACCAGTCGCAAAGAAAGCTGCACCTGCGAAAAAAGTTGCAGTGAAAAAACCGGCTGCAAAGAAAGCTGCACCTGCGAAAAAAGTTGCGGTGAAAAAACCAGTCGCAAAGAAAGCTGCACCTGCGAAAAAAGTTGCGGTGAAAAAACCAGTTGCAAAGAAAGTTGCACCTGCGAAAAAAGTTGCGGTAAAAAAACCAGTTGCAAAGAAAGTTGCACCTGCGAAAAAAGTTGCGGTGAAAAAACCAGTTGCAAAGAAAGCTGCACCTGCGAAAAAAGTTGCGGTGAAAAAACCAGTCGCAAAGAAAGCTGCACCTGCAAAAAAAGTTGCGGTGAAAAAACCAGTTGTAAAAAAAGCCGCAATTAAAAAACCGGTTGCAAAAAAACCTGTTGCCAAGAAAGTGTGCAAGAAAAAATAATAAATATTCCCCGCGATTGCGGGGTTTTTTTGAATCAGTATCAGTCAGATTAACGTGCACAGTCTGACTGATATTTTTTCTTTCATTTTTTATCGGACAATTCACACATTGGTGTGAACCCGAAATAACCTTTTTTGTTTTATGGCGCAGTTATGCATAACCAGAACACAAAATACACCTGCAGTGTTTATTTTATAAATACTGCAATTTAATTTTTACTTAACCAAAAGGATTATTGTATGTCTGTTTCCATAGATAATGTATTTGTGAAACAATTCGAAGCGGATGTTCATTTGGCGTACCAGCAAATGGGCACGAAACTGCGTTCAACTGTTCGCAGTAAATCTGGTGTAATTGGTGCATCTACCACGTTTCAAAAGGTTGGGCGTGGCACAGCCAGCACAAAATCACGTCATGGCATTGTACCTGTTATGAATTTAAATCATGAACCTGTTGAATGCATGCTGATGGATTACTATGCGGGCGATTGGGTTGACGCATTGGATGAATTAAAAACGAACATAGACGAACGTCGTGTTGTTGCATCTGCGGGTGCATACGCATTGGGGCGTAAAACAGATGAATTGATTATCTCGGCAATGAATGATGCAACGGCAACAGTTGGGGATTATTCAACAGGGCTGACCAAAGAATTGATTTTATCTGCAGTCGAGGTATTAAATACAAACGACGTTCCAGATGATGGCCGCCGCTTTGCAGTTGTTGGCGTACACCAGTGGAACGAGCTGTTGTCGCTGGACGAGTTTGTCTCGGCGGATTATGTTGGTAATACTGCCCCGTTGTTAAATGGTGGTATTGCCCGCAAATGGTTGGGCATTACATGGGTTCTGCACAATGGTTTGCCCGTATCGGGTACAAATCGTGACTGCTTTATCTATCATGCGTCCAGCATTGGTCATGCCTGTGGTCAGGATGTCAAGACTGACATTTCATGGCACGGAGAGCGTGCTGCCCACTTTATCAGCAACAGCATGTCTCAGGGTGCGGTGTTAATAGACGACACAGGTATTGTTCGCGTTAAATGTTCAGATTCTTTGAGCGCATAAAATTAATATCATCATTAACCAAAAGGAAAACACAAATGGCATTTCAGAACAAAAACTTATCCGTGATTGCATATGCAAATGGTTTTACATTGTGGCACTATTGCAGTGCATCTGAAACGATGTCTACTATTACTGCGAACGGGTATTTTAATGGTGTAAAAACGCTGATGAACATTGGTGATATTGTAATTATTAACGCATCTGACAACACGGCGATTAAAAGAATTAATATCACTGAATTAAATGTGACTACGGTTGCATTGGCATAAATGTTTTTTATTTTCTTATGTTCGGGCCGATTAATTTCGGCCCAATTTTATTCATAACATAACCAAAGGGTCAAAAAATGCTAACCAAAATAGATTTATGTTCTATGGCACTGTTAAAACTGGGGGAACAGCCAATCCAGTCATTGACGGACGACAGTGCGGCCGCCAAACTTTCACGTACATTGTTTGATGTTATCACAGATTCTTTGATATCGCTGCATCCATGGCGTTTTGCGACGGCCCAATTGGATTTGGTTCGCAATACAGATGGCGATTTTTTGATTCCATCGGATGTATTGCGTGTATTACGTTCGGACGGTGATATTACAGGCAATCGGATTATATCTGATTCAGACAGTGTGTCTGTTGTTGTTCTTCGGCGTGTATCACCGGAACAGTTCCCCAGTTATTTTATATCATTGGCGGTGACGCGTTTGGCGATGGAATTTTGTATTCCCTTGTTGGGTGATCAAACGGTATTTCGCATGTTGGCGGCGTTGTATGAAACGGAATTACAGACTGCAAAATATCTGGACAGCACAACATCTGCCCCTTCGTGTTTGACTGACTTTTCATTAATCACCAGCCGTTTTTGACAATTTACCAAAGGGAAAACAACAAATGACAGATTTTATAAAGACACAAAACTCGTTTGCAAACGGCGAAGTTGCCCCAGAATTTTACACCAGTGATAATATAAATGGTCTGTCCCGTTTAGAGAATATGAATGTTATATCTGGTGGTGGTTTATCGCGTCGTTATGGGTTGCGTCACATTGACAATTTGGTTGGGCAAGCACGCCTGATATCATTTTCGGTATCGGACGGTGCGGAATATTTGCTTGCCCTGACGGATTTTCACATGGACATATATCTGGGGGGCGATTTGGTCCAGGATTTGATAACACCATGGTCAGTTGCAGATTTATCCAATCTGCAGTATGCCCAGCGTTTTGGTACGATGATATTTGTTCATCCTGACCATTGTCCCCAGACGCTGGTCAAACATCCGGACAGATTTTACATTTCGGACTTTACATTTTCCCGCAATGATTCGGACATGACGCTGAACATACCGTTTGTTCGCTTTGATGATGCATCGGACATTACGATAACCGTCACAGCCAACAGTTCTGGCAATAATTATGCGACATTTACGACCAATCGTGATTTTTGGACACCTGATAATGTAAATGGTCGGCTGTATTTATTGGATCGCCAATGGACGGTTGCGGAATATATATCTTCCACCCAGATTGTTGCCCACACAAACGGTTCGTATTCATTACCATCATCCCCGGTATCATCTTGGTCCGAGGCGGCCTTTGGTTCCCGCCGTGGATGGCCCCGCAGTATCACATTTCACCAGGACAGATTGGTATTTGGTGGTTCGCGCGATTGGCCTGCGGGCATTTGGATGTCCCAGGTTGGGCGTCACAACAATTTTGACGGTGGCACAGGCCTGGATGACGAAGCGATTTTCATATCATTATTATCGCAACAGCGTCAACAGATTTGCACCCTGGTCAGCAGTGAAAATTTGCAGATATTGACGAATGCGGGCGAATGGGCGATATCCAGCAAACCGCTGACCCCATCGTCTGTTGATATCAAGCAGCACACATCAGTTGGCTCGTACACATCGCGATATTTGCCACCCCAGAAAATCGAAGGTTCGACAATCTTTATTTCCGCCAGTGGTTGTGATTTGCGCGAACTGGGGCTGGACGAGTTAGGTGAAAACTATAACGCCAATGATTTATCTGTTATGGCCAAGCACCTGATGCAGGTTCCTGTTGACATGTGCTATAACGCGACTGAACGCAGACTGTACATTGTTCGTTCAGATGGTATTATGGCCGTTTTAAACCAGAATTCATCGGTTGGTATTTCTGCATGGTGCACATACCGCACAGCGGGCGATTTTTTATCGGTTGCGGTTACAGATGGTCGCACATACGTCGCGGTCAAGCGTTCAGGGGTAATCAGTCTGGAATACTTTGATTCAGATTGTCAGGACGATTGTGGCACGTTCAGTTTTGCATATATTGCCTCTGGTTTACCGTTGCGGGCATCGGGGCATAATCCACGTCGGATACGGTTAAGAAAACTGGTTGCCCGATTATTGGATTCCAAATCATTACACATTAACAATCAACGCATCAGTTTACCTAATGTGATATATGCCGCGGATTCACCTGGTTTCAGTGGTGATGTTTCGCTGAATTTATTGGGTACAGCACATGACTGTATACGCCCGCCATGGACAATTCACGGTACAGAATCATATCCGCTGACTGTTTTATCGGTCAGTTTACATGGCTGGTACATGATCTAGTTATCATTGTGCCAACAATTTTAATAACACATAAAACAAATCAAACAAAGCAAAGGAAAACACATGGGACAACTTGTATCAGATGTGACAGAAATCTTGGACTATAAAGATGCCAAGAAGCAGGCAAAAAGCCAACGCAAAGAAATTCTTGCCCAGATGGCGACAGATAACACAGAAAAGACGAATCTGGTGAAAAAAGTCTTGGCCGCCCAGCGCGCCAAGTATGGTTCGTCTGGTGTATCTGCATCAGGCATGACCGCCGGTCGCGTATTGGAACGTTTGCGTTCTGAAACCGCGGCCCCATACGAAGAAAAACGTCGTAATAATTTGAAAAAGTTAAAACAAAGTACTGCTAAAAAGCCAAACTTGCTGCGATCAATTTTATCCAGATTTGATGATTTGGTTGGCTAGGAACAGGTCATGGGGGTATAAATATGTACAAAATATCTTATATTGCGGACGGCACGACGACCGAGTTTGCATTTTCCTTTCCGTTTTTTCAGGTCGCGGACATTTGCGTTGCGATAAACGAGGTTTTAGATAATCACGGGGCTAATTTTACTGTGATACCAAACTCTGATTTTTCTGGTGGCAATGTTGTTTTTGATATTGCCCCGGAAACAGGCACACGTCTGGACATTTTCAGACAAATATCATTATCACGTACGATTGACTATCAGCCAACGGCCCAAATAGATCCCGAAGATTTAAACTCTGACTTTAACTTTTTGTTATCTGCATTCCAGGATTTACATTCGGTCAACATTGATTTATCGCAATGGGCGAACCGTCATGATAACATTAAATCGTTAATTGACTATACCCATTCTGTAATAAATGACAAATTATCGGGCGGGTCGGTAATGGGGTTGTACAGAAATCTGTTGGGTGTATTGGAAAATGCGTTGCCGAAATTGATAAATGACTATGGTGTCATAACAGAACCTGCACCGAACGAAAATCGTGATGATTACGGTATTTTATGATTTTTTGGACGAATGGAATCGAGTATTGGGGTTAAAAACGCCACGTCATCATCGTCAGATATTGGAATTTCTGTATGGTGTATTGTGTGATTCACCGCATCGTGGATTGCTGATGGCATTTCGTCATTCGGGCAAATCCACGGTTGTTGGGATTTTTGCGGCCTGTGTTTTGTATTTATATCCCCAAACACGTATATTAATATTATCTGCGGAATCAGGGTTGTCGACCCGTATGGTATCGCACATTCGTCACATATTGGAAAATCATCCCTGGTGCAGCAATTTGGTTCCATCGAATAAAAAAGAATGGTCGATGGGTCGAATAACGGTCAATCGCCCCATTGGCATCCGCGAGCCGTCTGTCATATGCCAGGGCATACACGGCAACATCACTGGCATGCGTGCAGATTTAATTATATGTGATGACGTCGAGGTTCCAAACACATCAAACACCCTGCAAAAGCGTGCAGACCTGCGTGAACGATTACGTGAACTGGATTTTATATTATCGCCCACCGGTGCCATGGTATACATAGGAACACCGCACACACACGATACGATATATCGCACAGATACGGGGCAGGGGGAACTATTTTAAACTGCTGATAATGGTTCTTAATTTTTCCAGCAATTGCATACCCGCATCACCGAACATTGGCAGATATGTTTCGTATTCTGGCATATCGGCCTGGACCTGACCGCGGACGCGTTCTGAAATTGGGGTTGCGATAATTTCATTTGCTGTATTCCACAGTCGATATGCATTATATGTCTGGGTTATGATATTCCATTTATCTCGCAGGTATGGTTTTTGGTTTATTGCATCTGCGATTGCGGTAATCCATTCTGTTCCGAACTTTTGCACCACCCCCAGTGCGGTAAAGGTTTCCAATCCTGCCTGATCTGGTGTAAAGTTATCGATACCATATTCCAGTTCCTGCCACTGATTATCATCCAGTTTGATTGAAGGCACAGTTGAATCCAGCATCATTCCGCCATATGGCATTAAATCACGTTCGATTGAATCCATTGGTGTTTTGCCGCTTCTCAGGTTTTCTATGTGTTGAACCAGTGATTTACCTGTTGGCATATTTTTCAGTTCCCGGATAACATCATCATTTGCCTGTGCGACAAAGACCTGATTGACGGCGGCCCAACCGCCGATTATAACGTGTTCTTGGCGGTACAGATTTAACAGTTTTAATGCTGTTGCACTGGATTTTGTATTCATTGTATTCTCTCTCTGGGTATATTGTTTGAATTATTCCATGACAACCATAATAACTTTGTGCATTGTTTTTGGTGTAATTTTTTCATCAGGCCCCAGGATGTGTCCCAGAACTTTACCCCTGGAATCCTGTTTAATGATTGCAACTTGTGCATTAACGGTTTCATCGGTCCCCAGCGTATCAAAGTCCACATCCAGACACACGGCCAAATCACCTGGTTTTGCCTGTGTCAGTGCATCTGCAAAGATGTATGATTTTTCTGGTATCATCCCCCCCATTCTTTTGGTATTGGGCATAATGGCATAGATACCTTTTCGTCCTTCCAGTTCGGATGGTGCGATAATCATTGCAGAGTCAGATTTATTAAATGCGATTGCTTTACCGGACGGGGTTCCGAACACTGGCACCAGTTTTTTACGTGCACTGTCATACAGTTTTGCGCCATATAAACTGCCCTGCATATCGATACCCGACAACGGATTTCCCGGCACCAGAACAGATTTAACACGTTCCTTGACCTTGCTGATATGTTTATTCAATTCACCGGATTTGTACAAGTTTGCGATTTTATCGAACAGTTCTTCTGTTTTCATTGCGAACGAAGCCGCCAACGGTTCGATTTCATTTTTATAGATTTCGCGTTGTCCAACCTCGATTTTATGGTACACAGACAGTGTCATACCTGCGTCTTTTGCGGCCTGTGCAATAGTTTTTCCGGACTGCTGGCGAATTTTACGCATTCCGCTGCCAAAGACTTTTAATCCGCTGTTTTCATTGTCGCTTAATCTGCGTTTAATTTCGCTTTGCCATTGGTCGGCGACGGCATCAGATTCTTTGATAAACACATCGGACAACTTGCATCCCAAGATATTGCAGATACGCAGTAATTGTTTTTGGTTCAGTCTGCGAACACCCTTTTCGATTTTAGAAACCGCAGACAACGATAAATCTGCCCGTCTGGCCAGGTCGGTCATTTTCATTCCCTTGGCCAGGCGAATATTGCGTATATTATTTGGAAATATAATTTCTTCTTGGGCCATAATAAAACTCCTAAAACTATTGTTTCTTGACAAAATAATAGTCAATTTTTAATTATGGTGCAAGTAAAATAATTACAACGGCATATCATCTGGAATTGCATCATCATCGATTGGTGTTGGCATTACATCGTCTTCGTTCATCAGACTGGCTGCCGAGATTGTGGGGGCGGGCTGAGCGTATTCGTTTTCACCGCGTGCCTCGAACTCTTCCAGGTTATCGAACAAGCTGAAATCGCCAAAGAAAGCGGTTCTGACGGTTTCGGGTCTTCCATGGCGGTTTTTACCGATGATTATATCGGCCTTGCCGCGTGCACGATCCATTCTGTTTTGCCAAGAATCATGCATTTTATCGTTGGTATTATTTGAAATTCGTTCATTTGGATCGCGGTTTTGCAAATAGTATTCTTCGCGATATGTAAACATAACGATATCGGCGTCCTGTTCGATTGAACCTGATTCACGCAAATCTGACAACATTGGTCGTTTATCATCACGTGATTCCACGCTACGCGATAACTGAGACAGTGCGATAACTGGCACATCCATTTCTTTGGCCAGCATTTTAAGGCCACGTGTAATCTCGGAAATTTCCTGGACACGATTATCATTGTGTTTACCGCCGGGTGATGTCATCAATTGTAAATAGTCAATAACAATCAATGCGATACCACCATGTTTTCTGGCCAGTCGCCGCACCCGTGTACGCATCATTGGCACAGACATACCTGCGGTATCATCTATGAACAGTGGCACCTTGGAAATGGCTGCGGCATACTGGGACATTTTCAGGAAATCTTCATCGGTCAGCGTACCTTCACGCATAGACGATGCCTTGACCCGCGATTGCGAAGACAGCACACGTGCCGCCAGCTGGGACGCGGACATTTCCAGACTGAAAAATACGACCGCCCCTGTATAGTTTTTATTGGCCCGTCCATGTGCGATTGCATTTGCTGCATTAAATGCGATATTCATTGCCAGTGTTGTTTTTCCCATTGCGGGTCGTCCTGCGATAATAATCAGGTCAGAATGATGCAGACCGCTGATTGATGTATCCAGTGCATTCAGTCCAGTTGTTAAACCAGACAATTGTCCATCTGCCTTGTATGCGATTTCTGCTTCGGCCATGGCGGCATCCAGTGCACTTGAAATAGATGTAATTTCACGTTCTGATGCACCTGTGGTTGCCATATCGAACAGTTTTTGTTCTGCGGCTTCGATTTGTCGTGCCACGGGATTATCCAGGTCTTCTATGAATGCCTTGTCTGTGATTTCCTGGCCCAGTGCGATTAAATCGCGTCGCAGTGCATTTTCATAAACTATTCGTCCATATTGTTCAACATTTACAACTGTTGTGCCTGCACTGGCCAGCTGGCTAAGGTATTCAACACCGCCCACTGATTCCAGAACCCCCTGTTGGTCCAGATAGTTTTTTGCGGTAATAATATCAAACGGTATACCTGCTGCGAATTGTTTTTCCGCCAACCGATAGATTTCTTGGTGTGCGGGGTGTGAAAAGTGTTTTGCATTCAGGAATTCACCCACCTGTTCCAGTGCGCGGTTTTTCATCAACACAGCGGCCAACACGGCCTGTTCTGCTTCTAAATTGGTTGGTAATGTCTTAGGGGTAAAATCCATGTCACAATCCTTTTCTTCTATGCCCATGGTATATGAAAAAAATGCTTTTTCAACGCCTTTTTTATCTGGGTACAAAGTCCTGAAAATTCCGCTAGTTAATGCGGACGGTACCTCTGCCTGGCCTGAATTATTTTCTGCTGCCCGCATAGAACAGATGCGTACTTTGGTTGGTCATCGTCATTTTTCATCTCAGATGCTATTGGAATTTATACCGCCCGAACGAACACGTCTGGATCCTGGTTCGCTTATATTTTATTCTGACGAGTTTAATCCGCGAACTGCAAGTATTGGGGATTTTACGATAACGGGTCATGTGCTGTATTGGGACCCATCATCTGGTCGCCGCAATCGTGACAACAGTGCCTGTGTATTGTTGTATCGTGATGATAACAGTCGTCATATTTTTATTGATGACATTTTGTATTTAACAGTATCGGACGGCATCCAATATCCTTTGTCGCACCAGTGTGACCAGGTATTAGATTTTATGTCGCGTCGCAATTTGCATAATCTGGTTTTGGAAACCAACGGCATTGGTGGCGGCTTGCCCGAGATTATGCGTAATTGTGCTGCCACTCGTGGTTTTACTGTACGCATAACAAAGATTCAGAACAGTCGCAGCAAATCGGACCGCATCCTGTCCGCAATCGAGCCCGTTTTATCAACAGGTCGCCTGCACGCCCACATGCGCATTCGTCAGACCCCATTTTTATCAGAAATGTTGGGTTGGTCACCGGCCGGTGTATCTGGCATGCACGATGATGGTCTGGACGCGGTTGCCGGTGCAATAGCGCACACGCCATTTATTGTACGTCCCAGTGGTCGTGCCATTACAACATATTCTGCAAACACAAACTTTACGGTTTAACAAACAAAACACACACAAAGGAGTTTTTTTATGCAACCAAACAACCTGCAAAACCTGTATAAACGTGCATTGGACATGCGTTCCCCCTGGTTGACACGCTGGGACGATGCCCGTCGTTATACGATACCTGCCACAGATTCAGACACAGCCACACTGTACGATGCCACGGCATCAGATGCGGCGGACAATCTGGCGGCATCTATTTATACATTGCTGACACCGCCAGAATCATTATGGCTGCAACTGGTGGGCGAAAGTGAAATGTCCCAGAACGCAGACATTGCGACCGCTGTTTTGCGTGCTAATTTGAACGATTCCAATTTTTACACCACGATACACCAGTGCTATATGGATTTGGTGATAAATGGCACCGCATGCCTATTTATGGCCGAGGCCCCCCTTGGTTCGTCCTCTGCCTTTACATTTACAGCGGTGCCTATGACAGATATTGCGATTTTACCGGATGCTGTTTTTCATACCACATCCATCCCCCTGTACGAGGTTCTGGAACGTTATCCCACCTGGACGCCACCATCAAATATACGTGACATGATAACCCAGAATCCAAACGCCCCATTAAATTTGGTTCAAAGCTTGGTTGGTACTGAATTCACGGCCTGGTTGGATGTTGGTGGGGAACTGGAAAACAACATTGTGTCCCGTGGCACATTTGAAACGAATCCATACATAATCTTTCGTTGGTCATTGGCATCTGGCGAGTTATACGGTCGTGGACCTGTACTGCGTGCATTACCGGACATAAAAACCGCGAACAAGGTTGTTGAACTGGTTTTAAAAAATGCAACTATTGCGGTTACCGGCATCTGGCAGGCAGACGATGATGGTGTGATTAACCTGAACAATATCAACCTGACCCCTGGGGCGATTATCCCCAAGGCGGTGGGTTCAACAGGTTTGACCCCATTGAACAGTGCTGCCAACTTTGACGTATCCCAGTTAATACTGAAAGATTTACGTGAACGCATTCGTCATGCCATGTTGGCGGACCGATTGGGATTGCTGTCTGAAAAAGAAATGACCGCCACTGAAATCATGGCCCGCAATGCAGACATGATGCGAATATTGGGTGCGACCTATGGCCGTTTATTGCACGAGTTTATTCGTCCATTATGCGACCGTGGATTACAGATATTGGCACGCCGCGGTTTGATAGCACCAATCCAGCTAAATGGCGATGCAGAATTAAAATACATTGCCCCGATTGCCCAGATGACAGCAATTGAAAGTGTACTGGGGGGTGATGCGCTGTGACAGAAATTGAACAAAGTTTTGCCCGTTGTTTTGGCACGCCATCGGGTGGGCAGGTATTGGATTACCTGCGGAAAATAACTATTTCTCGCACCCTGGGGCCGAACGCCACAGATAACGAGTTGCGCTGGCTTGAATCCCAACGTGCCCTGGTTCGTCAGATAGAATCACTGATTTCACGGGGCAGGGGGGACAAGTCATGAACATCCTAGATTTTCTTCGTAACAGTTGGTTTTTGATTGTTTTCATTGGTGGGCTGGTCTATTGGGCGGCCCGCCAAGATTTATCTGTTGCCGAACACGAAAGTTTTGACACCCGCATAACATCGCTGGAAAATCGGACAACGATATTGGAAACAGGTATCGGCCAGATACAAATCAAGATTGACGATATCAAAGAAGACCTGACCCTGATTAAGGGTGCAGTTATCAAATAACTATTTATAACCAAAGGAATATATTCTTATGTCACGACAAATACAATTTCGGCGTGGAACGGCCGCCGAACACGAAAACTTTACAGGTGCCGTTGGTGAAATAACGGTTGACACCACGAACAACACACTTCGCGTACACGACGGCACGACACCTGGTGGCACACCAATGGCGCGTGCAGATGCGATTACCGATATGTCTGGGGCAGATTATGTGATTGCCTGGCAAATGCCGACATCTGAAAACAACTATACATGGTATCGCAAATATCGCAGTGGTTGGGTGGAACAGGGTGGACGATTATCAGGACGCAGTGTAAATTTTCCCGTAGCATTTGCGGTACCGCCAACAGTCAGCATATCGTCTAGCGACTCAGCAACTATATGTGCAGTTACAATCAACATATACGACATAACAACCACTGGTTTTTCTGGACACAGAACCCAGATTGCCGACACATGGCATACTTGGGTGATGGACATGTCTGGTATGTGGGTTGCATATGGCATGTCCGCCGAATAAAAACCTGGGGCGTCACCCCAGGTTTTTTAATCAGAACTTAAAGTGTCGCACATGCCACCAAAACGAATGGTTGTGCTTTTTTCTTTTTGATAACTGCATGATTTTTTGTTCTTCTTCTGCGGGCAATCGTGGGTTGTTATCATACAGTTTTTGTGAACTGAACTCTATCCATTCCGGCGACAGCCAATGTGTCCCATCGGCGCAAACACGATCACGTGTTGAACAGAATGTTTGAACATCAACATCTGGCAAACATCCCATACACATTCCGCAATGAGCATTTATGCAGTATGGCGCACGGCACTGTCCCACAGTTTTTGTTGGGAATGGTTTATTTATATCTTGAAATACGTCGTCAGATATTGTTTCTCCACAATGGCATTGGAACATATGTCCTGTTCCTGCGTTTAGATAGACAGACCAGTCCCCCGCATAACAAAAGGTAGAGTGTTTTTTAGCAAAAGATTCAATTTTTATATCAAACATTTCGCTGCAGAAATCACTCCAAAAGGCTTTATATTCTTCAACGGACAATTTTGTCATCAGTTCAAATTCTTTGCTGGTATTTACACGTGCGTTTGTTACATGTGGTAATGCGCCTACCTCGTTAAGGCACATGGTTTTGATGTCTTCTTTATATGGCATTGCCTCATCAGAGGGGCAAAACTCTATGGAAATAGAGCAACCAGAATCTTTTACTGTATGAACATGTTGCCAGTATTTTTCAAACAAGTTTAATCTCATTAGTTCCAGATAGTGGAACGAAAACTTTACCAACAGCCTGCGTTTTAATTCACCTGGGAAATTCGCCAATTGTTCATAAGAGCTATCTTGGGCACATCCGTTTGTTACGATAATGACAAAATGCCCCTGTTCCAACAAAAGTTTTGCTAAATCAATTGTGAATTGCGAAAACAATGTTTCGCCAATACCACAAACATTCATCAAGCATGTGCCTCCAAGCCGTTCCTTGGATAGCCCCTTGGCAACATGCTCGGCAGAATATTTGAAGACACTTTTATTTCTGTCCATATTCTTGCATTGCCATATATAGCAGTAATGACAACGGAAATTACATGCTTCTACAGGGATTGTTATATCTACATATTTATGAAATTTTTGCATACAGCGCCTCCCAAAAAATTACAGTTTCGGCATTTCAGAACAGAAATGCACATTTGTAAATTGCTTCATTGAATGTTCATACACTGCGGACAACTTGCCGTATGTGTTGTCCAACATGTAAACCTGCTTGTTCAACAAATGTGCCGCAATTGCAACGTGCAGTCGGTCCGTTACAACAACATCCGCCCGATTCACCACCGCCAACATTAAACCTGTACAGAAATCAATCCAATCACGTTTGTCATAATGCATCCCATATGTAATATCTGACACGTCCAAATCAGTTTTATATTTTCCTGCACTTTCACGATCAACACGCATAAAAAATGCAGTTTGTGGAATAGATTGAAATGAAACAGATTTTAATACTGTTGCACCCTTGCCGGTGATACGCATATGCTTTGGCATCTGTTTCAACCTAAACGCCATATCGTGGTCCAGCAAAATCTTTGCCTTTGTATTTGCTTGCTGCAAATAATCATAACTGCGTTTTTCACGACAGAATACCACAAATCTTTCATCCAATATATCTATCAATTTTTGGCAGTTGTTAAAAGAGCCAGGCAGAATCACAACACGCTCTGCCTTTTGGAACCAAGGCAGAAACTTGCACCAATCTTTTTCGTAATCAGCTGTCCAGATTCCACCACCACCATAGACAATATTTTTGCGCATTTTTTTATGCTTATTATATGGCTGATATTTCAATCCGTTGCGGTCAAAAAAGTCGTATGTCGCAGACGCAATCAGCATATCACCGATATTTCCTGGGTTTGGAATGTATGTAAACCGTCCCAGATTTTTTAATTCTCTCAACAGATTTGTATCGTCAAAATCTGGTTTGTTTATCAATTCGGGAATATCAATTTTTGCAGTTGGTGATTTATGAAACACACGCATCCCCATCAGATAATACTTTGTCTTATACGTGTCATATCTTGCCCTGACAACCTTAATCCCAAACACACGCAGGAATGTTTCATCTGGTGTTGTTTGGATTTTTATCAGTCCACCCAGCATACGTCGTGGCTTTATTGTGCGGTGCATAATCTGTGCGATATTTCGTCTTGCATGATTGTCCAGTATTGTGATATCCAGATTTTCCTGGATAAACTTTTGTGCCGTTTCATAGCATTTTTTGTGATTGTCCTTGCTGGAATAATCCAATGAATTGCACACTAATTCATAAAAGAACTTGCCCCAAAACCAATTTAACTTTTTATTTAGTTTCCCATATGTTTTGGCATATTCAAACCATGCAATCGCAATTTTTATTGTATCCAGATTCAGAACTTTGTTTCCATATGTATTATTCATAATTGAACCCGTGCGTCTGCGATATTTATACAGTTTATCATTGATAAACGCTGTCTTGTTTACCCACAGGCAATATGCATTATAAAAATAGTTATCTTCGTATTTCAGACCACGCGGAAACTTTACATCATGCTGTTCAATTATATCGCGTCTATAGATTTTATTCCATGCGCATACAGAATATGTATTTTGGATATCTTGGGTCAGTTCAACTGTTCCTGTGTGCCGAATTGCAAAGTAGTTATCATCACTTTCCTTTCTGTTATGGTCTGCCTCATATATAACTTCGGTTCCGCAAATTGCCAAATCTGCCCCATCTGCGGTAATTGCGTTGTACATTTTTTCGCACATATCTGGTGCAAACCAGTCATCGGAATCGCAGAACATAATATATGGTGCAGTTGCACACTTCATTCCGTTATTGCGACTTTCAGACAGGCCACTGTTTTGTTCATTGTGAATGATTTTGATTCGTTTATCTGTTTTAGCGATTTTTTTTACAATTCGCATTGATTCATCTGTACCACAATCATCAACACAAATAATTTCAATATCTGATAATGTCTGATTTAACAAAGATTCCAGACACGTGGATATATATTTTTCTACATTATAAATAGGAACAATAACCGATATTTTTGGCATGCATTACCCCTTGATTTTTAGTAATGGAATCAGGTTGAATAAATAATATCGTGTCGCACGACTGTCACGACGGATACGTAACAATGGCACAAGGTCTAACAGTTGCACATACGTAAATAATCTGGTGGTTTTAATACGACAAATTGGTATCAGATTAAACAGATAGATACGCTTGCTGGCAATCATTTCATGTGCATACTTATCATACACACGATATCTGTGGAACTTTACAATATCTAAAAAGAACTTATCCGGCACAAAATCATTCGGCGCATAATCCGCCAGCATTTCAATTACATCGCATATTTCACGGATTGCTGTTTTTCTGTCAATGGCGCGAATGCCTGCAATAAAGTGGTTTGTGTGTTCTGCTATGTTTAGATATAAATCGTGCATCTTATATCCGCGTGCAATATTCAGACAATCACGCAGACCACAAAAAACATCCTTGATTGTTTGATTGGTCCAGTTTATGGGTTTATATGATATGCGATATTTGTATGTTGGACGTTTTAACGCATAGAATTTACCCGCCAGACACATTGCACGAACAAAGAACACTGGGTCTTCCTGGCGAATATATTTTGGGAAATAAATTTTGTTTTCAATCAGCCATTGTCTATCATAAATAAACCGCCAGAAACCATAATCATTTGGCCATTCTGCATAGTGCATGATTGTATTTTCGTTGAACTTGCTGACCGTTAAATTATGAGTTTCTTCGGTATCTGTGTTTGGGTTCCACATGATAACAGACCCACCACAGATTTTCACGTCATGTTTTATCGCTGCATTATACATATCCGCCAGAACATCATCATCAGGCAACATGTCATCCGCATCCATGAATGAAATAAAGTCGCCCGTTGCCATATCCATGGCTGTGTTGCGTGCAACTGCCACCCCCATATTTGTTGGCTGATTAATAATCTTTATGCGACTATCTTTTTGTGCATATTCTGTCAATACATCTAATGTGTTGTCCGATGATTTGTCATTCACGCAAATTATTTCAATATCACGCAAAGATTGTGACAAGATGGAATCCAGGCACGCCCCAACATAAGGCGCTACATTATAACATGGTACAATCACTGAAATTTTTGGCATATTTATTTAAATCCTTAAATTATACTTACTATCAGGGGTATGATAAAAGTAAATTCATATTCAGTCAAGTATTCAAAAATAAAATCCCCATAAATTGGGGATTTTTTGCCTAGCTGACCAGCTTTTGCCAGAATGTTTTTTTCTTTTGCTGTTTTTTACGTTTTCTGCGTTGTGCGTTAACAGTTGTTTTTTTTGCATCTATATGCTGGGCATTTTTCTTTTTAACATCTGTCGACGGTGCATACGCATTCAACAGTTCGTCTGTTTTATTTTGTTCTGGTGCGACCCGCTGGATAGAATATTGGTCAATATTCATTAGGCTGTCATCACCCACGATAACGATTTCTGTTTCGAACTTTGCCTCCATCTCGGCCAGTTCTGCCCGTTTATGGTTCAGCAAATAGATTGCGACATCTGTTGGCACTGTCATGATTATTTTTTGTGCAGATTTAGCCAGCAGTTTTTCCTGTAAATGTCTGAACAGGATAACTGCCGCCGTCTGAATTGATGGCACAACCCCGGCCCCCATACAGTGTGGACATGCCACATACGACGATTCCATAAAGCTGCTGCGCAATCTTTGTCGTGACAGCATCAGCACCCCAAAGTTATTAATTTTTGCCACCTGGGTGCGTGCACGGTCACGTTTCATAACCTCGCGCATTTTCATTTCCAGTTTACGGTTATTTTTTTCTTCTTCCATATCGATAAAGTCAACCGCCACGATACCTGCCAAATCACGCAGACGCAACTGCAGTGCGATTTCCTCTGCGGCTTCCAGGTTGGTATTCAGTGCGGTCTGTTCGATATCTTTTTCTTTGATTGCCCTGGACGAGTTAACATCAATTGTCACCATTGCTTCGGTCTGGTTGATAACCAGCGATCCCCCAGATGGCAGTGTCACGTATGGACCGTGCAATCCTTCCAGTTGTTTTTCTACCCCGGCCTTGACCATCAATGGCACAGCTGTGTCTTTATAGTGTACCAACTGTTTACGTGGTGCCTTGCCGTACATTTGCTGGAAATATTGTTTGGCGGCATCGTATGCATCTTCGCCCTGGATAATCAGAACATCCTCTTTATCACTGACAAAGTCACGCACAACGCGTCTCAGCAGAGAATCTTCGGTATGAATTGTAACGGGTGCGACCGATTCCAGTGTTGTTTTGCGAATTTCATTCCACAGGTTTACCAGGTACTCATAGTCTGCCGTAATATCCGCAGGTGTTGCCCCCATTGCCGCCGTACGCAGAACAACGGTCATTCCCTTTGGTATTTTCAGTTCATGCAGAATCTCGCGCAATCTGGCACGTTCTGCCTTGTCAGAAATTTTCTTGGAAATACCATAGCTGTTTCTTTTGCGTGAATTAGGCATCAATACGGCAAACCGTCCCGCCAACGACAGATATGTTGTCATTGACGCACCTTTTTGACCGCGCTCTTCCTTGACACCTTGAATCAGCAGTATTTGTTTTGGTTTGATAACGTCCTGGATTTTAAATTCCCGTGCACGTTTTGCGAACTCTTTGTTATCTTCGCCTGCACTGTGGTCATCATATTCTGCGACTTCGTCTTCTTCGTCATTTGGGTCATCATCATCATCGACGATATTTGCATGTGCCAGTTCCAGCAACTTTTTCTTTTGTTCTGCACTGACCTGGTAATAGTCTGGATGAATTTCTGAAAACGGCAGAAAACCATTTTTTCCTGTGCCATAATCAACGAATGCGGCCTGTAAAGACGGTTCCACACGAATAACCTTGGCCAGATAGATATTGCCTTTGATTTGTGGTTTTGTTGTGGTTTCAACGTCAAAGTCCGCGACACGATTTGTTGCAGTATCAACAACAACAACACGTGTTTCTTCTGGGTGGACTGCATCCACGTATATTTTTTTTGACATATAATAATCCTTTTGTTTTGCGGGTGCATATAACGGCAACATTCCGTCCCCATGGGGCGTCCATGCCCATGCCAAGGGATTGTGCCACGATAATCATCAGCACCAATCGGATTGTTGAAAACAGTGATAATACAAACACTTACTTATAACCCTATATTATGCACAGGGGCTATTTTAACACGAGCATATATGATTTATCAAGGTATTTATTTTCTGATTTTTATTTCAGATTTTATGCTTTTGATTTTTGCTGGGATTTTTTCTTTTGCCTCGTTAATCCAACGCTTCATGCGCGAACGCAACCATCGTTCATAAACCACGAACAGGCCGCCCATTCCGATAAGTGGGAACACATAGTAAATTATCCGATATGCCAACAGTGCCCCGAAAATATTTGCCTTGTCCACGGTATCGGGCAGGGCGATTAAGAACACACTTTCGAACACGCCGATACCACCTGGTACCTGGCTGAACACACCGGTTGATTGTGCGATTGCGAACAGTCCGATAAACACAACGAACGGAATCTGCACAAATGGCACCAGACAGCAATACAACACCAGCCCTGCCAGTACACTGTCTGTAATTCCCAGGATTGTTTGTGTAAATGCCATTTTTGTTGATGGGATTTGGAATTTTATTTCACCAATTTTAATACTTTTGCCATAAAATATAATTGTCGATGCAAAGTATGCCAACAGTGCCGCCAAACAGAATATAAACAGTGCATTTATTCCCACGCTGGCCCCCACAGACCCTTCGAACAGCTGATGTGGTACCAAGAAATAGCTGATAACCACGATTGCGGACGCCCCCAGGAAATATGTAAAACCTGAAATTGTCAGCATTTTCAAAATATCGCCACCCCGGATACGCCACCGTGTATATAATCTGTATCGAATTGCACCACCACTGACGACTGCGTGTCCTGCGTTATTGCTGATTGCAAACCCCAGCATCCCGGCCAGCATCCATTTCCACCATGACACCCGTCCGCCGACATAGTTCAACGCCAAATAGTCGTATAACGACAGTGCCAAATATCCCAACAGGCATGCCACACATGCCATCGCCAGATTCAAAAACGGTATATCCAGTATTGCATGTGCGATATCCGACAAGCTGTAATCTCGTAACTGCCACCACAGCATACCTGCGGCGACGATGAAAAAGAAAATACCTGAATAACTGATAATTTTTTTAATCAGGCGCTTTGTCCGTACTGACATAAAAATCCTTTTGACGGGTCCCAGGTTAGCAACATTTGAAATAAAAAGCAACCATCAAAACAGATTGCAAAAAACATACACATATATATAATCAGTAAAAATAATAACCAAAGGGAATAAAAATGTTACGTCCATCATTGCGCAAATCGAACCAAATGCGTCCTGTATCAATGGAAACGGGGGTTAACAAATGGGCCGAAGGGTCCTGTTTGATAAAGATTGGCGGCACGCACGTATTGTGTACCGCATCGATTGATTTCAGTCAGCCAACCTGGAAACGGATTCAGAACAAAACGGGTGGTTGGGTAACTGCGGAATATTCTATGTTGCCCCGTGCCAATGGTACCCGCCGTGGCCACGAAGCCATGACCCGCGACAATCGTGCGATTGAAATTTCACGTCTGATTGGCCGTTCGCTTCGCAGTGTTGTTGATATGGAAAAACTGGGGCGGCATACGATAACGATTGACTGCGATGTGTTACAGGGCGATGGTGGCACCCGCTGTGCCAGCATAACGGGTGGTTTTGTTGCATTGTCATTGGCGGTACGTTGGCTGTTGGCGAATGGTCGGATACATGAAAATCCGATATCTGACAATGTTGTGGCGGTATCTGCGGGCTTGTGGCATGGTGAATTGGTATTGGACCTGGACTATGACGAAGACTGCGAAGCGGAACTGGATTCAAATTTTGTTGTTTCTGGTTCTGGCGATTTCATCGAAATCCAGGCCACTGGCGAACAGCATCCATTTACCGCGTCCCAGTTAACCGAACTGATGGCCATGGCCCAAACCGCATGCCGGAAATTAACAGATTTGCAGAACCAGGTTTTGGACTAGGGTGGATTTTTTCAGTTTAATAAATCACCGGCCTTGATGTATTCAGGGTCGTTTTTTTTCAGTTTTTTCTGTGCGATTTTGGCATATTTTTTTACCTGGTCATCCTTGCCAATCAGGTTATAGTATTCTGCCATTGCCCACGCAGACCGTCCGGGGTCATCTTCGCCGTACGCCCGTCCCATAACCCAGTATGTTAATGGTGCCGGTTCACCCAGGATTGACCGTTTGCACAGTTCGATTGCCTGTTGTGTATCGCCTGGCTTGTTTCTTTCGGTTAAAACCAACGCCAACGCGGTTTGAATCTGTGGTGCATTTCCCGCCAGTGCTAATGATTTTTCATATGCCGCGACACTGTCATCAAAGTGTCCAAACTGATATTCAATATCCCCCATCAGTTCATAGAAATATGGATTGTTTGGATTTCGTGCAATCAAGGTCTGAACCCCCATTTTTGCCCCGTCCAGGTTTCCGCCCCGCATATTTGCGATTGCCCGTGCATACAAACCTGCATCAGATTTATCTGTATTTGGATACAGTTCCCGCACCCGTTGCAAATCATCCAGATACCCGACCAGTTTTGCCTGTACCAGTTTGAATTCATCATCATATTGTGTTTTTGATTTTTTTATGTCCAGATGTTTTATTTTTTCCCGTACATTATTCAGTCGTTCTGTGGTCAGTGGGTGATTAACCATATTTGGATTAATTTTTGATTCTGCGGCACCTGTGATTTCCTGCATTTGTTCCAGCACATCAACAAATCCGTTTGGGTTCAACCCCGCATCCATCATCAGTTTTACCCCCAAATCATCTGCGATACGTTCTTCGTCCCGCGTAAATGCCAGCATTGATTGCCGGGCCACACCACCAGAACCCGCCAGCACCCCGGCCCCCAGTGACGGATTTCCCCCCGCCACCATCAGTCCCACCCCCAACGCCTGGATTAACATGGTACGTTTCATTTCTGCGTCCATACGGTCGGCCATCTGTGCCATGTGTCCCCCGATTGTATGTGCCATTTCGTGTGCGATAACGGCCTGGAATGCATTTGGGCTTTTTATTTGTTTCAACAGTCCTGTATAAACATAGACGTCTTCGCCCCCTGTGACAAATGCATTAAAATCATTATCATCAACGATATGAATTTTCAGTCGTCCATCTGGGATATTTGCGGCATCTGCCAATGGCTGAATCAGTTTATTCAGCAGCCGTTCCGTTTCTGTGTCATTAATCAGCGATGCCCCATACCCTGGCAATGCCATCAATATTCCGACCAAGATTACCAATATCTTACGCACCCAGTACCACCCCCCGATCGAATATGAACATCAAATCCCGTACCCATGAATTGTCGGTGCTGTTATTTCGTGCGGCATTTGCGGCCAGTTTGAACAAATCACGATGTTCGCGCCAGTCTACGAAATGATATCGCATCCAACCGCTTTGCCGTGTCCCCAGTAATTCACCCACGCCCCGCATCATCAGGTCTTGTTCTGCAATAACAAATCCATCATCTGTTTCGCACAGCACATCCAGTCTTTTTAATCCGTCCTCGGACACATTAAATCCGTACACCAAAACGCAGTACGATTGTGTATTGCCGCGTCCGACACGTCCCCGCAGTTGGTGCAGTGCGGCCAGTCCGAACCGTTCTGCATTTTCGATTACGATGATGGATGCCTGTGGCACGTCAATTCCGACCTCGATAACAGTTGTTGCGACCAGTATTTGCATCCCTGAATTATCATCGGCGAATTTTTCCATAACTGCATCACGTTCTTTTTTATCCATCTGTCCGTGGACCAACCCGGCACCTGGAAATTGCTGTTGTACAGATTCAAATCTTTCTTCTGCGGCGGTTGTTGCATTATCGTTTTCAGATTCCTCGACCAGCGGGCAAACCCAAAACACTTTTGCCCCGGCATTAACCTGGGGTCTGATACGTTCCATCAGTTCATTGACCCGCAATTTTGGGATTTTTGTTGTTATAATTGGCTTTCTGCCGGCGGGTTTTTCATTTATGATTGACACATCCATATCGCCATATACTGTCATCGACAGTGTTCGTGGGATTGGCGTTGCCGACAGTGCCAACAAATCGGGGTTATTTCCCTTGGCACGCAACGCTTCGCGTTGTGCGACACCAAATCTGTGTTGTTCGTCAATGATAACCAGTCCCAAGTCCTTGTATTCTACGTCTGCTGAAAACAGTGCATGTGTGCCAATTGCGACCCGTGTCCGTCCTGATTTCAGCGATATCAGTTTTTCACGCCGTGCGACACCTTTATCTCGTCCGGTCAGACATTCGCAAACGACACCGATTTTATCACACAGTGGCTTTAACTTGGCAAAGTGTTGTTGTGCCAGTGTATCTGTTGGTGCCAACAGTGCGGTCTGTCCCCCGGATTCTGCCATTTTAATTGCCGCCGCCATTGCGACAATTGTTTTTCCACTGCCTACATCACCCTGGACCAGTCGCATCATCGGAATATCTTTTTGCATATCGGCAAAGATATCATTGCATGTATTTTGTTGTGCGTTTGTCATTTGGAACGGGATATTTTGCCAGAACCGTTCCATCAGTTCGTATTTTTTGCCCCGTGGCACACGGCGATTTCGTACATCAGTCCTGTTTTTTCTGCTGATTGCGATTGCGGATTGGTGGGCCAGTAATTCACAGTACGCCAACTTGGCCATATATGTTGCATTTGGCATCAGGTCTGCATCAGATTTTGCATGATGCACGCGATACAGTGCTTCGCAGAATTCGATTATTCGTTCATCTGTTTCGCCCCGCAGTTTATCGGGCAGGGTTGCAAAGACCTGGTCACGAATATTTGTAAAGACCTTTTGTGTTAATCCTTCGCCTGCGGGATAGATGACCTGTGCGGTTGGAATTTTATTTGCGTTTTCGATTTCTTCGATAAAGTCCGGATGATTAATTGTTGGTCGTGATGATTTTTCCAGTTTTCCTGAAACCATACGCCATGACCCGACCGGCATTTTTTTCAACCAATAATCCAGGAAGTTTGCATTAAAGAACTGGATAATAACGGTGTTATTCAATCTGTCGGCACAGATAATTTGTGTTGGTCGTCTGCGTCCACGGAACACCGTCCCGCGCCTGTGCGATTTGATATTCAGTGGAATGGTAATGGTACATCCTGGGGTTGCGTCCAAAACGCTGTCAGAAATATCCCGTGCCCGAACATAAGACGGTCTGTGTTTTAAGAAATCCAACACCCTGCGTCCGCCCAGCACATCGTCCAACCGTGCGGCCAATACCGGTCCCACCCCCCGAATAAATTGCAGGTCAGTATTCAGAAAATCCACCAATTCACGTTTCATCACCATAAAATTTAGTAAAAAAACGACAGTTATTCAACAGATATATTTTTTTATGAATATTTGTTGACTTTTCAATCCCCTGGGTATAAAATAAAGGCCTGCATGGGGTTGTAGCTCAGTTGGTAGAGCACTTGCATGGCATGCAAGGGGTCGTCGGTTCGAGTCCGATCAGCTCCACCAAATTCTCAAGCAAGCTTTGCGAGCGTTGAGAATTTGAGTGTACCACGAAGCCTTGGCGAAGTGGTACGGACAAGATTCAGTATGGCGGATATAGCTCAGTTGGTTAGAGCGTTGGTTTGTGGTACCAAATGTCGCCGGTTCGAGTCCGGTTATCCGCCCCATTAACAAATCCCGCGTTTGCGGGATTTTTAATTTTGGGCGGTTCGGGCGAGAACCGCAGGTTCGACACGATAGCCGGTTTTGCAAACGAAGTGCAGCGAAACCGTTGCGTGTGGAAAGGGGCCCATTGCGGTGACGCACCGCAAATGGGAATATACAATCCGGTTATCCGCCCCATTATCAAACGTCCCATCTGGGGCGTTTTTTATTGATTTTTTGCACATTTTATGATATAATACGCACATTCAGCGGACGACATTGGGTCGTCTTTTTTTATTGCCCGCACACGCGGGTGTTTTTTTACCAAAAGGATTAAACATGAACAAATTATCAAACAATATACTAAACCTTATGCACAGCGACGCATATTCAAACAGCAATAATCCCAACCATGCTGCTGTCGCCAAACAGGTACAAGATTATTTTGAAAATAAATATGGTAACAGTCGTACAGATGCAACGGGGCGTAATATTACAGTCAGAACCGCATGGCGGTGGCATACAGAAGTAGACGAGCGGACGTGTGATGATTGTTTGGATTTTGCTGATACAATTTATGAAAATATGGAAGATATACCAGAAAATCCTCACCACCCCAATTGTCGTTGTTGGATAGAAGAAATAGAATTAGATGATAGCGATGAGCTAAATAATGATGAAAGACGAACTAGAATAGTCCGCCAGGGAATGAAAAACGAGGGCGGATATGTTGACAATCCTGCTTTAATAGACCAACCAACAAACATAGGCGTAACACAACCCACATTGGATAAATATAATGCTGACCACCCAAATTTTAATTTCCCAGAAAATGTAAAAGATTTAAGCCCTGAACAAGTGCAGCAAATATATAATGAGGATTATTATGATGAACGCCGTATAGGAGAAATTGAAAACGAAAGAATTGCAATGGCGATATTTGATATGGGACTTATGAGTAATTTTAGAAACGTAGGAAAAATGGTTCAAGAAACATTAAATGATTCAATGGGTGAAAGTTTGAAAGTGGATGGAAAGATTGGAAATAATACAATTGGGGCACTAAATAATATCCCAGAAAATAAAGTCGATAAATTTATGGATGACTTAAAAGAAAACAGATTAGAATATTTGCAGAGACTGCCGGATTGGGGAAAATATGGTGATGGTTGGGCAAATCGTACAAATAGATATTGATTTTTTATTATCTGATTTGTAATAATGCCAGTATGAAAAAGATGGTGATTTTATTGACTTTATTGATTCCTGTGGTTTCATGGGGGCATCCAATCGACACTTGGATTGATAAAATCATTGAATATGAAACAGCTAATAAAAGAACTAACCCTGCACTTATAAATGCATACGCTGTGAATCAGGAAAAACTGGATATGTATCGGGCGGCCCATCCACGTTTTAATTTCCCAGAACATATCAAAGATTTGAGTTATGCACAGGCAGAACAAATATTGTATTATTTTTGGGATAATTACAGATTTAGTGATTACAAGTATGACGAGATATTGGAACGGGTATGGGATTTGATGATACATATGTCAATGGCGGATATAGATGTTGCGATAAACAACTGTATCCGCAAATACTATGATTTTGACGAAGGTTTTTATGCGCCATTTGGCTCAATCGCATCGGTGCAACTGCTGAACGGAATGGCACCAAAGAACGTCCCAGAATTTTGGAAAATATTAAATGAAGTAAAGTACTAACTTGCTGTTTCAATTTCTGCTAATATCTCGTTCAACAACGGGCCTAAATCAAGCACTTGTTGTATATTTTCGGGTAGAACCGTGTCAAATTCGGGGCCCCATTAACAAATCCCGCGTTTGCGGGATTTTTAATTTTGGGCGGTTCGGAAAACTTTTTTATCTTTCCACTTGATAAATAATATTTCTATTTGCTAATCTCTGCGTATATAACAAGGAGTGTTTATTATGGATTATTCGTTATTAAAGTCCGAAGTCGAGCAGAAAACCGCCCAAACAATCGAAGTTCTAAAGACAGAATATGCAGGTTTACGCACTGGTCGTGCATCTGTTCATTTATTGGATGCAATTCGTGTACCTGTTTATGGCTCTGAAATGCCAATCAACCAGGTTGCAACGGTATCAACACCGGACAATCAGACATTATCTGTGACGGTTTGGGATATAACAAATGCGCCTGCTGTTGAAAAGGCAATACGTGATTCTGGTCTGGGGTTAAATCCGATGACTGCGGGTGGTGTAATTCGTCTGAACATGCCGCCTTTGACCGAAGAACGCCGTCGTGAATTGACCAAGGTTGCCGGTAAATATGCCGAAGAGGCCAAGATTTCCATGCGTAATATTCGCCAAGATGCCATGGGCAAGATTAAACGTGCCGTCGCCGACAAAGAAATTTCCGAAGATGATCAGCGCAAATACGAAGACGATATTCAAAAGGTGTTTGACAAACGTGGGACCGAGGTTGATGCCCTGGCACGTGAAAAAGAAGCAGACATCATGGCTGTCTAGGGTTTTACCATAAAAATCAGGAAAGGAAAAATGTTCAAATTATTCAAACGAAAACAATCTGCCACACCTGCACCGACCCAGGTTCCACAACACATTGCGTTTATCTGTGATGGCAATCGCCGTTGGGCGGAAATGCGTGGACTGCCGCCATTAATGGGGCACCAGGCGGGCATTGCGAACTTTGAAAATCTGGTTGAATGGTTTTTCAAGCGTGGTGTTTCGACCATAACGTTTTTTGTATTTTCTACGGAAAACTGGTCGCGCACCACCGAAGAGGTTGATTTTCTTATGGACTTGTTCTATACGGAATTGAACAAGAACATGAAAAATGCCCTGGACAAGAATCTGCGTTATCGTGTGATTGGTTCGCGTGAACGTTTGCCCGAAAAATTGGCAAAGCTGTGTGATGAACTGGAAGACAAAACGGCCGAGAATACGGGCGGCACGGTTGCATTTGCCCTGAACTATGGTGGCCAGCAGGAAATTGTTGATGCTGTGAACCTGGCGATTGCGGCGGGCGAACCTGTTGACATGGCGACATTTGAAACATATTTGGACACAGGCGATTTATTACCGATTGACCTGATGGTTCGAACCAGCAATGAAAATCGGATATCGAATTTCTTGCTGTGGAAATTGGCGTATGCCGAATTGTTGTTTGTTCCAGAACACTGGCCAGATTTGGTCAAGAATGAAAAACTGTGGCAGCATGTGTTGGATGAATTTGCCAAACGCAATCGCCGATTTGGTGGTGGGAAAAAGGCCAATTATCTGGGCAATAAATAACACGGACGGGGGAAACAATGTCAAACACGGGTCAAAGAATAGTTGTGGGATTTATAATGGCAACAATTGCGGCATTGGCGGCATTTGCTGAATATCATGGTATTTCTGCGGTCAAATATTTGGGACTGGTTATTGTTATTTCAATGATTGCAGAATATGTTCTGCGTTTGGTACGCACGCCATCGGCATCGTTGCGTCAGAATTGGTTATCATTTTCGTATTTTATGTTGATGTTGTTATTAATGTTGGCGTCTGTAAATTACGTTGGTATGCGTCCATGGATAATGCTGTTGTTATTGATGATAATATGTTCTGCAGACATCGGTGCCTGGTTTTTTGGGCGTATGATTGGCGGGGATAAAATGTGGGAACGTCTATCATCGGGCAAGACCTGGTCTGGTCAGATAGCAGGCATTTTATGCGGCACCTTTGCGGGTGTGATGTACGGGTTGCTGGGGGCAGACACATTTATGCCACAGTTGCTGTGGATTGGTATCAGCGTATCGTTATTATCCCAGTACGGTGATTTAACGGCCAGTTGGATTAAGCGTAAACTGGGCATCAAAGATTTTGGCACGATTTTGCCGGGGCACGGTGGCATTTTAGATAGATTTGATGGTTGGATTTATGTATTGCCATTGGTCTGGTTGGTGATGTTATAAACACGCGTATTAACAGAAAAGGGCAGGAAATGAATATTTTATTGACCATATTTGCATTATTAATTGTCTTGGGCATTGTTGTTTTTGTGCATGAATTGGGGCATTTTTTGGCTGCCCGCTGGGCGGGGGTTCGTGTTGACACATTTTCGATTGGTTTTGGCCCCGCCATTGTAAAGTGGCACGACAAACGTGGCACCCTGTGGAAGATTGCCTGTCTGCCGCTGGGTGGCTATGTTTCCATCTATGGCCAGGAAGACATGTTCAATCGTAAAAAATTTGCGGATTTACCGGCGGATAAAAAGGTTGGTCATTATTTATCTGCCCCCGCCTGGAAACAGTTCATAATTATTGCGGCGGGTGTCTGTATGAACTTTTTGTTGGCCTGGCTGATTTACACGTCGCTGTTTATGTTTCAGCCGCGTTTGGTTGCCAATTCTCAACTGCCTGTTATTGGCCAGGTTATCCAGGAATCTGTTGCATTTAACGCCGGCATAAAACCAGGCGACACGATTGTTCGCATTGATGATTCGAAAATATCGAACTGGGGTGATTTGATATTGGCCAAAGAATTGGCGGCGAACCGTGACGCAGATGTTTTGATTGTCCGTGGCAATGAATTATTAAACGTCAAATTATCACCGGCTGATCGCTGGGGGATGGTTGCAGACGGTGCCCGTCGTGCCGACCCCGAACGCCAGGGATTATTCCGTGCATTGTATTCTGGGGCCCGCAAAACGTATTACGAGTCCAAGACCTTGGTTGTTGTATTAAAACAGATTGTAACGGGTGAACGTTCATCTAAGCAGTTGGGGTCATTCATTACAATTGCCCAGTATTCTGGTGCTGCAATGTTGGCTGGTTTCTTTACATTATTATCATTGATTGCATTACTGTCGGTTAATTTGGGTGTATTGAATTTATTACCATTGCCTGTACTGGATGGTGGGTATTTACTGATATTGATTATCGAAGGTATAACCCGTCGCAAACTGCAGGGGCGTGCGATGGAGGTTGCGATAATGATTGGCTGGGTATTTATTCTTGGTTTATTTATTTTAACTATGTGGAATGATATTGCGCGTGTATTTGGGTTATAGTTATGAAGAAAGTGTCATTATTAACATTATTATCGTATTTTATAATATCACCGGTTGCTGGTGCGACTGTTTCTCGCATTGACGTATCGGGGAACAGTCGTATGGATTCTGAATCGATACGCATATTATCAGATGTCCAGATTGGCGACAACGTTGGCGAAACACGAACGAACGCCATTGCCAAGAAATTACAGGAAAGCGGCTATTTTTCACGTATAAATGTCCGCATGTCTGGCAGTGTGCTAAAAATAGATGTATCTGAATCACCGATAATCAACATGGTTACGGTCGAAGGCAACGATGAAATTTCCACGGACGATTTGAAAAAGGAAATCAAGACACGCGAACGTTCATCGTACGACGCGTCAACCATTGGTGCCGATGTCCAACGCATGTTGACGGTCTATCAACGCCAGGGTTATTTTGGTACCAAGATTGAACCGCAAAAGATAGAATTGTCGGACAATCGTGTAAATATTGTTTACGAAATTACCGAAGGGCATCCGACCTGGATTACAGACATTAAATTCAAAGGCAACACCAGGTTCAGCGACAGAACATTGCGTGGTGAAATTTTATCACGTGAACATGCCTGGTGGCGTTTCATGACCCAGTTTGACACGTTTGACGAAGACAGAATCCAGTATGATGGCCAAATGTTGCGTCAGTTTTATTTACGTAATGGCTATGTTGATTTTGCTGTGCGTGATACGGTTGGCACCTTTACCCCGGACCGTGAATATTATTCTGTTGTATTTACCGTTGACGAAGGCGACCAGTATAAATTTGGCAAATTAACGGTTGACAATCCGTTCCCGGACATTCCCGATGATGTTTTGCTTGACTCGATTGTTATGAAGTCTGGCCGTGTATATAACGTTGACCAGGTTGAAGAAACCATGTCCGCCATTCGCGGTACAATTGCCGACCATGGTTATGCCTTTATAAACATTGAACCTGTCCCGACCAAGAACGATGACACCAAGACAATTGATTTGGTATTCAAGATTCAAAAGACCAATCGTATATACCTGAATACGATAAATATTTTGGGCAACGTACGCACTTTTGATTCTGTTATTGAACAGTTGATACCAATGCGTTCGGGCGATCCATTTTCGCTTCAGACAATCGAGGAGGGGCGTCAGCGTTTAATGCGTACACGCTATTTCAAGGATGTCCAAATGGTTCCGACCCGTGTTGCGGATTCGAACATGATGAATCTGGACATTCGTGTAGAAGAACAGCCCACGGGCGAGTTATCTGGTGGGTTTGGTTGGTCTAACATCAATGGTTTTATGGTTGATGCGGGCATTACCGAAAACAATTTCATGGGGCGCGGTCAGATTGTGCAATTGCGTGCCTCGATTGCCGAGTATCAGAAACAGGCATTATTCAGTTTTACCGAGCCATATTTGTTTGGTCGTCAGTTATCTGGTGGTTTTGACATATCCTATACCATGTATGATTATTCCAGTTTGGGCAGTTTTGGCTATGACCGCGACAGTTTAACGCTTGCGGGTCGCATGGGGTGGCGATTGACAGACCATTGGACCCAGAACGTCCGTCTATCATTGGCATTTGACCAGAACTATGATATCCAGGTATCGCCTGATTGGACCAAGGCCCGCCTGTACACACTGGGGACTAATTTCAGATATTATAATCTGGACACAAACTTTGCCCAGAATACGCACACGGGCGTTGTTGCGAACCTGGGGGTTGCGTATACCGGGTTTGGTGGCACGGAAAGTTATATGCGTTATACGGCGGACATTGTTGGCATGGTAAACTTCTGGTCTGACCGGTGGCAGTTGCGTTCATCGTTGGACTTTGGCTATATTCAGCCATTGGATGGTGACTATGTGTCGCGTGTATATCGTTATTTCCTGGGCGGGGAAAGTCTGCGTGGATTTGACGTTGCGGGTGTTGGGTCACGCAACTGGGCGTATCAGACGTACGCACTGGGTGGTTTGTGGAAATTAAATGGTTCAACCCAGTTAAATTTCCCAATCTTTATTCCCGACGAATATCAGATTAAGGGCTTTGTATTTATGGACTATGGTGTATTGGGCAAGCCGCCTGCCGCCGAAGACACATTTACCTATGGCACCATCACCTATCCAAACGACATTGATGACAACTGGCGTACATCTGCGGGTGTTGGTATATATTGGAACACACCAATGGGGCCGATGAACTTTTCATGGGGCTGGCCGTTAAAGATGAATGAATACGACCGTGAACAGCGATTCTTGTTATCGTTCGAGACCCAGTTTTAGTCTTGACCAGATACGCAGAAATTTTTATAATCAGAAAGTACACAGGGAAAGGAGTGGCAAAATGAAGAAAATAATTTTGGGTCTGTTTGTTGCGATTGCACTTGCCGGCTGTGGCCAGGTATATGACCGTGAACCGGTTGGTGTTGGCTATGACAACAACGAATTGAAACTCAGTCCTTGTGCCTGTATAATGGTATACCAGGCATAATAACAGATATGCACGGGGGGGATTTCACATTGGACTATCCAGGTGGATTTGAAACACCGGCATTTCCTGCGGGTCGTTCGATTGCGGCGACACGGTTGGTTTCTATTATCACAATGGTTTTGTTTTTTTTGATTATTGTGATGTGTGGTTTTTTATTCTGGGCCAATCGTTCTGTGCATATTCATCCATTTTTGGTATCTGTGAATAAAATAACCGGTGCATGGACTGTTGTTGGGCACCACCACAGCCGTATTCCGGAAATGACCACGGACCGCTCGCTTCAGGAATCTGTTTTAAGCAAATTTGTTTCCCATTGGTTCTGGATATCGGCCAGTGATGCTGTAAACACAGCGATGTGGAAATCGTGTGAACGCGAAACAGAATGTAATCCTGATAATAAAACTGGCATAGAAATCCAGTCTTGTTCAATTTATTGCATGTCTGGCGAAGGGGTATATTCAAATTTTATTGAAAACGTTGTTCCTGGGTATCAGACGCGTGTATCCCTGGGCGAGACATGGCTGGTTGATTCTGACTTGATAAGTTTTACCCCCCTGGGCGAGATAAATGCATCTGGTGGTTCATGGCTGGTTAACGCGACTGTATATTCCAGCACATCTGGTCAATTGGACATTATGGCCTATGCCACGGTTTCGCGGGATTTAGATTCATATCCCCAGACATTGGGATATTATGTTTCAACCTTTAACGCGTACAAGATGAACTGATGAGAAAGTTGATATTATTCTTTGTGGGCTTAATATTATTTGCACTGATGTTTGCATCATTATTGGCAACTGGTGTGATATACGACACGTCTGCCAAAATCGTGATAGAGCCGTATTTTTTCCAGCCAAATGACAATTACACTGGGCGTATTGGCAAACCGCAAACACCTGGGGAATTGGGTGACGAAGCGATGCGTTCTATGTTGATATCCAAGTATATAACGGAATTCTTTTATGTAACCCCCGACCCTGACGAGACGAAACGGCGTATTGCAGGGGACACATCGCTGGCCCGCATGTCTACCTCTGAAACATTTCAGACATGGCTGGACACGGTTGCACCAGACATAGAAAATCTGTCTAACTCTGGTGTATTGCGTACAGCATCGGTTATAGATGCCGAATTTCAAAGCAAAACTGAAAATGGGGAATATTGGCGAATAGTGTACGAATTAAAGACCTGGGAACGACCGAATGATTTTTCTGTTTCGCCGATTACACAGCGTGGTGTATTGTATATGGATATATTTTATCGCCCTGGGATGCGTTCGGGTTCGTTTGACATATCAGGGTACCTAGAATCTGGTGGTGATCCTGCTGCGGTATTTCGGTTTGGTGTTTTTGACATTGTATTACAGGAATAAAAGGTTCATAATATAATCAATATGAGAAAGAATTTATTTTTGATTTTTGCAGTTTTATTCTTGGCGACATCACCGGTTGCATCCAGTGCGGCTGAATCGTTTGATTTTAATGATTTTGCGATTGTTGACGGTGACTATGGTGATATTTTACCCGAAGACGTATATCTGAACGACGATGCAGAAATTGCGGACGTTGGTGGTTTTGACATTGCGGGGATAATGTTGGGCATGTCATTTGAAGATGTCCAGGATTTATTTTTTCATTCAAATGGATTGTATGCCCCGCGGGATAAAAATGGTATCATATACACGATAAATACCGATTGGAAAAACAATTTGGATTATGAATGTCGTCAAAATGGTACGGTTGCCCCGGATGCGCTGGAACGTTGCATAAACAGTTTGGCCCGCAATCGTGGATTATTATATGCATCCCAGGTACACTTGGTTCGTGAAAACACGGGCGAGACGATTGTTGTATATTTCACCAGCAATGCGACCGACAATCGTGTATGGCGTGTTGTTTACAATAACGATGTTAACGAGGTTGAAGGTTCTGCCGAAAAGTTTGCCAAGCAGCGTGAAAACAAGATATTATATTTCTGGCAAAGTGTTCTTGATAAATATGGCGGTCCGAATTCTGGCACTGACCATTGGATATCCAGCACGAACTCTTACGATCCGATGTTGATTGCATATTATGGTGCGTTGGATTTGGTTGACAATGGTCGCAATGCGACCGACATGGTCAAGAATAGCCAGTCTGCACGTGAAAACTTTCGGGCAAAATCCTATGCGTTCTAGGACAACATATAACACAGGTTTAATATCCGAGTTTTATGCCCGCATGTATTTGCGCCTTCATGGATTTCGCATAGTCAGTTCACGGTATATCACGGGTCGTCACACACACCGTGCAGAATTGGACATAATTGCCCGCCGTGGTAATTTACTGGTATTTATCGAGGTAAAAAATCGTCCGACCATCTCGGCGGCGACCGCCGCGGTTTCTGGCGTTCAGGCGATGCGTCTTCGTCGTGCGGCAGAAACCTATATGATGCGTACGGGTTGGGTTGGGGACTCGCGTTTTGACATAATTGCGGTATGCGGATTTCGTATTTATTGGATAAAAAATGCAATCTAGCTGTTGCATGGATGAAAATAATCCTATATAATGAATTACATGTTATCTAAGACAAAAGGAGAAAACATGAAAAAAGTAATCTTGGCATTATTTGCTGTTATGACATTGGCCGCCTGCACAGGTTCATACAAATCTGGCAATTGCGAATATGATTTCTTGCTGCACAAGGATATTTCTGTATCAAAAATCATCGGCAACATGACCGGCGGTTGCTAAAAGAAATAAACATCCCCCATTTGGGGGATATTTTTTAACTATGTTATTATGCAAAAAATCCCCCGACCGGGGGATTTATAATGGGGACTGTAATTATTTTGCGAAACTGTAATCCATTTCCAAGTGATTCGGATTATATGTTCCGTTCATGATGGCCAGTGTATCTTCTACGATAACCAGTTCTTCGTTTGTTGCCACCATGAATATTTTGACGCGACTGTCAGGTGTGCTGATTTCCGCCGCATCAACACCTTTGCGGGCCAGTGCAGTTGCGTTCTTTTCTTTGTCCAGTTTGATACCCAGTTCTTCTAAACCATCGCAGAACTTTTCACGCAGGTAATCATCGTTTTCGCCCACACCGGCTGTAAAGACGATTGCATCCACATGTCCCAGTTCTGCCATAAACGCACCGATATATTTTTTTACATTGTGCGCTTCCATTTCAATGGCCAGGCGGCATGCATCATTTGTATCTTTGTTTCCTTCGACATCGCGGCGGTCGGCATAGCATTCGGTCAGCCCCAGCAATCCTGAATCTTTGTTCAGGTGTTTTTGCATTTGGTCTGCACTGATGCCCAGTCGTTGCATTACATACAGAACGATACCTGGGTCTAAATCACCCGGACGTGTGCCCATGGTCAGACCGGCCAGTGGTGTCATCCCCAGTGAAGTATCCACCGACACACCGTTTTTGATTGCGGTTGCAGACGCGCCCGAACCGATATGCAGTGTAATCAGGTTGCATTCGTTTGCCGGCTTGCCCAGCATTTTTGCGGCCACTTTGGACACATACAGGTGGCTGGTTCCGTGGAATCCGTATCTGCGAACCCCCAGTTCCGTATACCATGCACGTGGCACCGCATAGCGATATGCATAATCTGGCATAGTCTGATGAAATGCGGTATCGAACACTGCGACCTGCTTTGCATTTGGCAGTAATTGTTGTGCCGCGACAATTCCGACCAGTGCGGCTGGGTTATGCAGTGGTGCGATTGCGGACAATTCTTCAATTGTTTTAATAACTTCATCGTTAATTTCCACGGACGATGCAAACTTTTCACCCCCCAGAACGACACGATGTCCAACACCTTTGATTTCGTTCATATCGATGGACGCTTCACGCAGCATGAACATAACGACATTTAATGCCTCGTTATGATTTTGCATACTGCATTCTTTTTTTTGCTTTGTTCCATCTGGGTATTTCTGTGTAACAAAAGAATCAGGCAGCCCGATTTTTTCGACATTACCACCAACGATGGCAGATTTACTGTCTGCGTCAAAGACCTGGTATTTCAATGACGAAGAACCACAATTCAGTGCAAGTATATACATATGAAATCCTTTTCGTTTCTTCGGGGCACAGCATAGCAAAGGATTTTTTTATTTTCAACAGTAAACTCGGAAAACAACGGACCAATTTTCATCATCCAGTTCTGTTGTTTCACCTGTGTCGCGATGGCTGGCCCAGTATTTCTGTTTTCCGACCATCAGACACACATGCAAACCATCTTGGTCTATAACCCAGTTTGGTTGTGGATTTGTTTTATTTCCGATACCAAATGCCCAAACTTCGTCCCCTGTGTTATATCCCGCCTGTGGCCCGGTACAAATCAATGCCACCTGGATAAACATTGGTTTTTGTGTTCCGCCGATGATATAGTCCAAGTAACTGCATCTACTGTTGATTGGGAACGGGGCGGTTTCAATTACGGTGTATGGTTTTGGTGTAAATTGTGGGATAATCTGCTGCCACACATCATCTGGCACAGAATTGATGTCGAAGTTAGCGGCACTGTTTTCATCAGCCCGTGCGATGGCAAATCCGCCCAGTGTTTCACCGTCATGGACACGCAGTGTTTTTGCATCTGTATCCATGGTGATTTCGCCAATCATCCCTGTAAAGTTATCATTTTGTTCGGTTGTTCCGCGTCTGATTTGAAGTACACGTGTCATAATTAATATTCCTTTTTGTTTACATGTAAATAAAAAACCCCCGCCATGTGGGGCAGGGGGGGTAAAAACAAACGTCATCGAAACCGATGACGCATGCCTGCATTATATCATAAATTAACAAAAAAATCAAGCCACCATTTTATCTGCCAATGCTGTTTGAGTTATAAAATTGGTCGAATTTGTCATGCATTACGCTGACGGTTCCGCCTGTAATGGGGTTGTCTGCCTGTTCTTGCACAGCTTTATGCGATGCCAGTATATTATAGTCCTTGGTGTTGGCTGATGAATTGACAAAGTCCCAAAACGCAAACAGTTCCTCCATCATTGCCCGTTTTGCGGGGTCGGTATACTCAGCACTGTCTGTTGTACGCTTATCCAGTCGCCCTGTGCCTTGCTTAAACTTTACACCATTTTCTTTCAGTGCATTTTTTGCCAGGTTTCCGATTTCAAATGCAGCCATCATTCCTGTATGAATTGTTTTATCTATTGCCCTTGTCACATTGGCAACCAATCCCTTGTTCCATGACAATTTTGGGTCAGATAGTATAGATAATTCTGTCTTCTTCAGTTTGTCACGAACGGATGACGTTGTCATTGTATATCGCATAACTGCCAGTATTTCCAGGGCAACCTTGGCTTCTTCTTTTTTATCATCGTGTGCCGCCGCCTTGATAATTTCCTGGACCAGTTGTCGCATCTGATCGCCATCTTTCAATGCGTCTTTAAAGAAATTTGTCTTGGACAATTTTGACATGGTTCCGCTGACCCACTTTGCTTTTTTTTGCACAGGATTTGGCAAATTTCCAATAACAGCACCCAGTGTTTCCAAGATTTTCCCGGTTCCATCTGTTGGTTTTACCCCCTTGTCAATCAGTTCAGGCACAATAAATCGTGCATCGGTTGAATAAATATGTCTTGTATGTTTGTTCTTCAGTTTACCAACAGTATCAACTTCCCATTCCTTTATCTTATCTTTTGCACGTTTCCAAAATGTTTTTCGATCGGTATACTTTGGTGCCAGTGCATGATCGCCCTGTTTATAGTCAGTTTCTATCAGTGCTTTGTTAATCCACTTGGTGATATCGCCATCTTCATCCTTGCCAGAAAATTTTTCACGCAGTTTATCATCGGATACCAATTTGCCAAACAAATTTTCCATTTCTGTTTTAAACGTGTCCAGCGAAACGGGCATAACAGGGGTATGTAATCCCTTTTGTATCAGCTTAATACTCGTAGTGTCAAGGTCGGCGGCGGTCGCCCCACCGGGGGTCGTAACCTCAATGCCCAAACATGGGGGGATGTTCGTTGATGGCAATGGTTTGTCTGAACCCCACTGATAGTAATAACTTATACGTCCCAAGAACTTATCCAGTGTTTTTAATGACTTGGTATCAGAAATGTACGAGCCGTCTGTCAGTTTGGTAATCAGTGTATTAAAGTCTCGTTCTTTGATTTCACCGTTAAAAAAATCAACAAATCTTCCCAGGTTACTGCTTATATAATTTGCGATTCCTGGTGCGTCCGCCAGCGGTGCAATTGTATATTGCTCTACCGCTTTGCCTGCACCATAAAAAGTATTCAAAAATTTCTTTGTCGGGTCATTTTCACGCAGTTCTTTGTCTGCATGAATATCCCGCATTATAACAATTACTTTTTTGTAAATATCCGCCAGGTCTACGGCCTTTGGCTTTGTAGTGGGTGCAACCGTCTGTCCGTTATACGTATACGTCGCTGGTGTCCCTGTTGCCGGATCTGCTGGTGTTATATCGTCAATCTTTGGCAAGGGTTTAGTTAGGTCCCAACCTTGCTGCTTTTTTGTTGCGACACCCTTTTTCTTTAAATCATCCAGTCTGGCACGAGTAGCATCGTCCATATTTTTCAGGTTTAGCTGTTTAGCCAGGTCAATTAAAAACTTTTCGCTATCAAATGCCATATCAATCACACCTTTATCTATCTTATTTATTATAGTTCTATTTTGACAAAAATTCAATATTTTCTGTACATTTTATTGAAAAATTGATTATACTTGTTTTATCCCAAGGACGAAAAAGATGAACAGATTACTATTTTCACTTTATGGATTTGCATTTTTTAACAAGTTTCTGTTATTAACCCCGGTTTATTCGATATTCATGTTGGAAAATGGTCTGTCTGATTTACAGTTATCGACTATG
>JAFWZK010000057.1 GCA_017522445.1 Alphaproteobacteria bacterium | reverse complement strand
TATTCCCCACGCACAAAATCTGTCAGTTTGATAAAGTAATCCTTGTCAAATTCTGCCGCCAAGGCATTTTTCCAAGATTGTTCAATTTTCACATTCATAATTTTATTAACCCCTGCTGCCCCCCCTTCCACAAAACTACATCAATATAACCCCGTGGCAAACCTGTCTGCCCTACCAAATGTGCAAACATCGCATCACAGGCATCTTTGATTTCCGGCAACAATTTTGCATTATCAACCACCAATTTTTTACCTGCAAACGCACACCCCAGTCGCTGAATCCAGACATCATACTTTACAATATCTTCGCCCAGATTTCGTGCCAAATGGTTTGCAGTTATCTTTCCGATATGCGGCAATTTTTGTAAGAACATTAATTTATCATCCAATGATTCCAACGCATAGTAGCCATCACGCAACTGTTTTCGATTATTCCAGATTTTACAAATTGCATTAATTTTGTTTTTATTATTAAAAATCTGAATCAATCCATCAAAATCCGCCCCAGACACATGTAAAAAGCCCATAATTTTTTCATGAATTTTCTTGGCTGTTTTTTGTGAAAATCCACCTGCCAGAATTACATACACACAGTGTGCTGCAAAAGTATCTGCATCATAAACTTTCCGTGCACGCAGGTTTTCCAGTATTTCATCAAACGATTGCACATCGCTGTCCAACCCGGCCGCACGCAGTCGCGCATCTAAATCAAAAAACCAATCCCGTGAAAATTGCATTACCCGCGCCCTGCATTCTTTGCTGCAATTTGTTCAGGTGTTACCTTTTGCATATCCATATTTGCCATTTTTTCCTTCAGCATATCTGTGCCTGCATTCAGTTGATTTTTTGGCTTATCCAATTCAGCCAATTCTTTTTTTATCTGTTCAATTCTGGCCTTTTTATGCCAAATTTGCGATTCCGACACGGCCGAACCATACGATTCCAGTTCCGCTTCTAACCTGTGTAATTCCTGGGTTAAATCTTGTTTACTTGCCATTTTTCATCCTATAAAAACAAGGTGCGGAAAATCCGCACCATATTATTAAACGTCCAGATTTGCATCCAGCGCATTTTCCACGATAAAGTCACGTCTGGGTTCAACCACATCCCCCATCAGCATAGACACCACTTCATCCGCCTTGGTCGCGTCCTGAACCGTAACCTGGAACAAAGATCGATGATTTGGGTCCATTGTTGTTTCCCACAACTGTTCTGCATTCATTTCCCCCAACCCCTTGTACCGTTGGATTTTCAGACCTGTTTTTGCATATTCGAACGCAGTATCCAGTAACTTTAACGCACCCCAGATTTTCTGATTTTTGGACTTTACCCGCAACACTGTTGGTTTTGAAAATGTTTCCATCAGTTCATCACGTCCATCCATTTTATGCCAGCTGCGAATTTCCATACTGTTAATTTTCTCGCGCGGCAGAACATATGTTTCCCGGACGCTACGCAAAGTTCGCGTTATTTCGATACCATGTTCATTTGCAGACACATGCCACCCACGTTCAAATTCCAGTTCCTGTGCATCCAGCATTTTTTGAACATTTTCGAACACAGCTGCACTTTCATTTTCGAACGCACCGTTCAGTGCCAATGCCTCGACAAAGCGAATTGGCATAATATGATTTAACGGCTGCAAGATATTACGCATATCCAGCACCAACCCCAACAACCGTTTCAAATCTGCCCCCGACACTTGAACACCTGTGGCCGTTTCAATCATACCGTCTGTTGCCAACTGTTCCATCAGATAGTCATCCATTTCACGTTGATTTTGCAGATAGATTTGCTGTTTACCACGTGTCACACCGTAAAGTGGTGGCTTTGCCACATAGATATATCCCCGTTCGATTGCCTGCGGCATATGCCGGTAAAAGAACGTCATCAACAATGTCTGAATATGTTGACCGTCAACGTCCGCGTCGGTCATGATAATAACTTTGTGATATCTCATTTTTTCGATATCAAAGTCATCTTTACCAATACCTGCGCCCATTGTTGTAATCAACGCCCCAATTGTATCTGACCCCAGCATTTTATCAAAACGCACACGTTCCACGTTCAATATTTTACCACGCAGCGGCAAAATCGCCTGGGTCTTGCGGTCACGCCCTTGCTTTGCCGTACCACCTGCCGAGTCCCCCTCGACAATAAACAGTTCGCACTTTGCCGGGTCACGTTCAGAACACCCCGCCAATTTACCTGGCAACCCGCCCAGTTCTGGCCCTGTCTTTTTACGCGACAGTTCACGTGCCTTGCGTGCTGCCTCGCGTGCGGTTGCGGCCTCGATAATCTTGTCAACGATTGTTTTTGCGATTGTCGGGTTTTCATCCAAGAATTCATACAGCAATTCCGACACAGTACTTTCCACCACTGGTCGAACCTCGCTGGATACCAGTTTATCTTTTGTCTGGGAACCAAACTTTGGGTCTGGTATTTTCACACTGATAATACTGGTCAGACCTTCACGGAAATCTTCCCCCGACAGGTTGATATCTTTTTTTGTCCCTTTTTCAGCAATATATTTATTGATTGCACGTGTCAACCCTGCACGAAATCCTGCCAGGTGTGTTCCACCATCACGGTTTGGAATATTATTTGTAAAGCATAATGATGTTTCCGTATATGCGGTTGTCCACTGCAGAACAATTTCGATATATGTATCATCATTTTGCTTAATCATCTGAATTGGTTCTTTGTTCAGCAATTCTTTTGATTTATTCAGATATGTTGCAAACCCCTTTAACCCATCGACCGAGTGAAACTCGCGCAGTTTTTGTTCACCCCCGCGTAAATCTTCCAGGATAATTTTCACATTTGCGTTCAGATACGACTGTTCACGCAGCCACGTTTCCAACACATCAAAGTTAAACTCGGTCCCTGTAAATGTATCTGGTGATGGCTTAAAAGAAACTTCGGTTCCATGTTCGATACCTGATTTATTTTCAGTAATCTGCACATCTGTTGTCGGCACCCCATCTGCAAAAGACATAAACGCCTGCTTATCACCACGCCACACTTTTACTTCCAGCCATGTTGACAAGGCATTAACCACAGACACACCAACCCCGTGCAAACCGCCTGAAACCTTGTACGCACCGCTGCCTTCGTTATCAAACTTGCCCCCGGCATGCAGTTCACACATAATCAGTTCCAACGCACTGCGTCCTGTATCATGATTGATATCAAACGGCATACCACGTCCATTATCACGAATTGTTGCACTGCCATCCGCATTCAACGAAACATAGACCGTATCTGCATAGCCCGCCATTGCTTCGTCAATAGAATTATTAACAACCTCATAAATCATATGATGCAGACCATTACCACCTTCGCCCACATCGCCGATGTACATACCCGGTCTTTTTTTAACCGCCTCTAACCCTTTCAGAACCTTAATCGAGTCACCAGTATATTCATTATTAACAGCCATATAACATTCCTTTCTTTTTTTTTCAGTGTAAAACATAGCAATTTATGCTATAATTATCAAGAAAAAAGGGTAAAAAAATATGGCAAAACCAACACCAAAATTTACAAAAGACGATTTTTTAAACGCCATTCAACTGGTTGAAAAATTAAATCGTCCGGTCGAAGAAATTCACAAAATAATGTTGCGTGAATATAAAAAAGGCACACAAATCAAAATAGGCAGCAATTATTGCCCAATGATTATTATTAATCGCACAAAACACGTTGTATTATCAAATCCCGAACGTCTGCACTTACACCCATTGGCATTTCCTAAATTTGTAGAATTATTGGAACAAAAAGGTAAATAACATGAAGTTCAAACTATTATACTTTGGCGATATTTTAATTAACCCGAAAAAGCGGGCCCAACATATTGCAGACATTCGCATGCAGTTTCATCCCCAGTTAAAAAAACTGGTGGAACACAGCCCATGGAATAACCTGACCCAGTACATGGTCCCCAACCCGACCAAAAGCCCTATTACCACCCGTCATGTTGGTGGAATTGACTGGAATCCGATTATTACACCAAATTTAAAATTGATTGCCGAACTGGACATCCAGATGTTGCACCCTGAAATTGTTGGCGTACCACGCAGTGACATTGACAACCGCGTAAAAACGATTATGGACGGTCTGCGTTGTCCCCAGAACGAACACGAAATTGGTGCGAACACCCCACGTGATATTGGCCCAATTTATACATTACTGGATGACGACCATCTGATTACAAAATTGTCAGTTAACACCAGTCACTTGCTGGATTCTGAAATATTTGCGAATCACGCAATGTGCACACCAGATTCGGTATTTATGATGATTGACGTAAACGTCCGTGTTGCCGAAGGAACACTGGAAAACCTGCCATTTATGGTATAAAAAAAATCCCCCATTTTGGGGGATTAAATTATGCAGCTGCGGTGAACACTTTTTGTACATCATCGTTATCATCCAGTGCATCCACCAATTTTTCTAATTTTGCATATGTTTCATCGTCTAAGTCCATTGGCATGTTTGGTATCCATGTCAATTCCGCCTGTTCTGGTTCCCCCAATTTATCAGCCAGATACTTTTGCACTGTGATAAAGTCTTCTGGTTTTGTTGTAATAATAAAACCTTCTTCGGATGTTTCCAGATTATCTGCGTTAACCTCCATAATAATTTCCATCATTTCATCTTCGGTTTTACCGATGGATGCAGGGTACATAATCTGACCTGCCCGTGTGAACATAAACACAACACTGCCTTCTTCCCCCATATTACCACCGTTTTTACCAAAGATATTGCGAATTTCAGGCACAGTACGACGTGGATTATCGGTCAGTGCCTCGACAATAACGGGGACAGCACCTGGCCCATAACCTTCGTATCTAACAGATTCATAACTTTCTGTATTTGCACCTGATGCCTTATCTATTGCACGTTTGATATTATCATTTGGCATCGAGTTTTTACGTGCCGTCAAAATAGCCAACCTTAATCTGGGATTATTATCTGGGTTTTTATCGCCCAGCTTGGCCGCCATTGTGATTTCACGTGCCAGTTTTGTAAACAACCCACTGCGTGCTGCATCGGCTGCACCTTTTTTATGTTGGATATTATGCCATTTACTGTGTCCACTCATATTTGACCTTTTTATTTATTTAGATTAAAATTACCTCAAAAGGATATCAAATGATTGGTAAATTGCAAGGCATAGTTGACTATATCGGTGACGGATTTGTGATTTTATTGGTGAACGGCGTTGGGTACAAGGTATTCACCGCGGAATACCTGATACATAAAAGCACCGTTGAACTGTGGATTGAAACGGTTGTCCGCGAAGATTCCATCCGCCTGTTTGGTTTTTCATCCTTGAACGGTCAAAACCTGTTTAATATGCTAACCGCCGTTTCCGGCGTGGGCCCCAAGGTTGCACTGGCCATACTTGGCACAATAAATTCCGACACATTAATGTCCGCGATTGCGACCGGCGATGCCAAAACAATTGCGACGGCCCCGGGCGTTGGTAAAAAGATGGCGGAAAAAATCATTGTTGAATTAAAAAATAAAATCGGTGGGGTGTCTGCGACATTATTTGCACCAGATACCGGTGCAACCACATCCGCATCATCCGCCCTGCCCGATTTGCTGATGGCGTTGGAATCATTGGGCTATCGCCGTCTGGACATCATTGAAATGGCCCAATCATTGGTAAACAAAAACCCAACAGCGGATGTATCAAAACTGGTCCCCATGGCATTAAAGGAAATCAGCAAAGGCAAATAAAACATGAACAACAACGACACAATTTTTGCACTTTCATCTGGTCACGGCAAATCCGGTGTTGCGGTAATTCGCATATCGGGTGACAATCTGCACGACACATTCAGCCAGTTTATCAGCAAATCAGATTTTTCCCCCCGCCATGCATACTTTTGCAATTTGCACGACACCGCGGGCGATTTAATTGACCAATGCTTGGCAATATATTTCCCTGCCCCACACAGTTTTACCGGCACAGATATTATTGAACTGCACACACACGGTGCACCGGCAACAATTAACGCAGTATTTGAATATCTGAAAACCCTGGGCATGCGGATGGCAACACCTGGCGAGTTTTCACGTCGTGCTTTTTATAACAACAAAATGGATTTGGCGGACATTGATGGTTTGGCGGCATTACTGGATGCACAAACAGATAACCAGCGCAAACATGCCCTGCGTTCTATGTTGGGCCACGACAGTCAGATTTACAGCACCTGGCGTGAACAAATGGTCGAGATATCGGCCTATGCGGCAGCAATCCTGGATTATAATTCTGACGATTTACCTGCAAATATCACAGAAACCATAATGACACGAACACGTCATTTACACACAGAAATATCAAATGCACTGGCAAAATATAAAACTGCACGTGCAATTCGTGGTGGGATAAATATTGTTCTGTGTGGGCAAACAAATGCGGGTAAATCATCGATATTTAATTATCTGGTTGGTGCCAATCGTGCAATTGTTTCTGACATTGCTGGGACCACTCGTGATGTTGTATCTGTAAATTTGGACCTGGATGGATTTCTGGTTAACCTGTCGGACACAGCGGGCATCCGTGAAACCGATGACGAAATAGAAAACATTGGCATAGAACGCACTAAGAAAGAGCTTGAAAATGCGGATATTATATTAAATGTATTTACCCCGGAAACCACCTTCCTGTATAAAACAGGCAGCGACAATTTGGCCACTGAATCGAGTATAAAAATAAACATTGTGAACAAATCTGATACATCGACCGATTTTGATTCCAGGTTTGATTTATATGTTTCTGCCAAAACTGGTGATGGTATGCCCCAGTTATTAGAATTACTGCGTACCAAGATTCATGAAATTACCGACGGTGCTGAATCTGGTGTATCGATTAACGCACGCACACATGCATTACTGGAACAGGCATGTTCTGATTTAAACAGTGCAATAAAATCCGGGGACAACTTTGACATATTTGCCGAACACACACGCCGTGCGGCGGACGCAATTGGCAAAATATTGGGTACAATCACCACGACCGAGGTTTTGGATAAAACATTTGGTCAATTATGTCTGGGAAAATAGAAAATAAATTATCAGATTTTTTATGACAATGCGGCTGTAATCTGTTCCTGCATTTCAAAGGTTCCAAACACCACCCATGCAATGATTACCGACACCAGCAAAATCCCCACACTGTTCAGTATATTTGAAATTTTTTCCATTTTTCGTACAGATTCATTCAAATAATCATCAGCCACCCGTTTCAGGTTTTCCCCGAACCCGTTCATATCGGCATATATTGTCAAATCCCCGACAATTTCATTATCTGGAAAGTTGCTTTTTGTATGATTCAATGCCACCCCCAGATTATCACCATTTGCGATGAACCGCAGTGCTTTTTCCAGGATACTGCGTAAATACCTGTTTGCATTATCGGCCAGCATTCGCATTGCATCTGGTATTGTGACCCCTGCCCCGACCATGGCGGCCAAACTCATCAACCATCCGACCGACACCTGAATTTTATATGTACTCCACGGTGGCAAATTATCGAACATCGTCCGCACACGTCCCGACCAGTTTGGCAAACTTAACCACACGACCCCAACAAATCCTGCGAATCCGACCAGGAACACATACCAATAATTTATTGCCCAGTCCGACAAGATAATCAGTGATTTTGCAGTTCCCCGCCAAACAATATCATTACCTGCAACCTCTAACAATGGTGGCACCAAATAGATTCCCACCATAATAATAATACCGAACGTCAACGCCAACAGAAACAGTGGATATGCAACTGCGGTTGTCATTGCACGTCTGATACGCTGTGTTCCATCTACGACACGTCCAACATTTTCCAACGCCACAACCAGATTTGACAGATTACCACTGGTCACCAACAGTGTTTCATCTGGTGGCACCCATCCACGTGTTGCCTCGGAAAAGCTCATTCCTCGTTCCAGGTTTTTTTGCCATTCTCGCATAACGATTGCAAAGGGTTCGTTTGGTTTTCTACCATTTTGCGATTCCACCATTTCCAAACGTTCCAGCGCATCTATTAATGTAAAGTCATTACGCAACAGCGATGCCAACTTGCGACAGATGGCCATACGTTTTTCGGTATTCGTCCGAAAAATCAGTTTTGCATACAACAGTTCCAGTTTATTCATTCTCAGTATGTCCCTGGATCATTTATATAACCGACCCAACGCTCCATTTCATCTACACCGATAATTCCCTGCAGAACCAGTGCGGCTGCGGCCTCTTTCAGCGTTCTGCCGTTCATTTCTTCCAGCCAGTATCGCACCGCCCCATCAGTATTACCCGCCAATGCCAGTCTTAAAAATTCGCTGTTGGTGATAATAATTTCCCCAGCCTTGATACGCCCGATTGTACCTGTTCCTTTGCAGTACTCGCATCCACTGCCACGAATAAATGCCTGATTAACGCCCAACTCGCTGTACATATCCATCATGCGTTTATAGGCGCCACTTTCTGGATGATTTTTTAATTGTTCTTTGCAATGCGGGCATAATTTTTTAAACAGTCGCATTGACACCAGTCCCCGCATCAAGGTTTCTTCTTTTAACTTAAACGGTTCAACCCCCAGGTCCAGCAGACGCGTCAAAGCAGCCATTGCAGAATTGGCATGCAGTGTTGTCCACACATTATGCCCAGACAACGCTCCTCGCACAGTCAGTTCCGCAGCGGCCAACGTACGAATTTCCCCCACCATTAACGTATCAGGGTCGCTTCGCAGTGCTGCGGCCAACGCTTCCACATACTTTTCTTCGCGTTGTTCTTCGTTTGTTGTATTAACAACCGGCATTTGTCGTGCACCAAAAATCTTTTGTTCGACGGGGTTTTCGACCGTAATCAGATTAATTTCATAATTTCTTTCTTTTAACATCAGTGCCATATTTCTGACCAACGTAGTGGATTTACCTGAACTGGTTGGTCCCGCCACAATAACCAGTCCTGTTGGGAACGACCGCATACGTGCCAACAGTCTTTGTTCATATGGTCCAAACTCTTGTTCTGTTTTAATACCTTCGGACGGGTTATCGTACAACAATCGCATAACCACATACCTGCTGCCAAATGCGATTGGGTTGAATTGCATACGCACCCCCAGCACCCCACTGGGCAGATATAAATCCTTGGTTCCACGCAGTGGTGTCCGTCCATCTTTTTGTGCAGACTGATATTCATTTTGTGCATAGTTTGCATTTGACATATCAGACGAAGCAAACGCGGCACGCACGAACGACTCGCCCCATTGCGAGTTATATTCCATAACTGGTTGCATACTGCCATCAATTCGGAAAAACACAGTTGTCTGGTCAGCCACCTCTATATGGACATCAGAAACCTTTTGTGCTGCGGCCTTGGCGATAATATCAACAAAGTCCTTTTGCATTTGATTATCAAAGTCCACCTTGGTACGTCCAGCGGCCCCCAAACGTAATTCATAAGACTTATAAATATTTGCCACCAACCCCAGGTCAGAATAGAACGGTTCTTTGATTTTTTTTCCGCGTTTTTTCAGCAATTCTATAAACGCCAGCACCCGTCCATCAAATCTGTGTGTTCTGGAAATAATAATCTCGCCCCCTGAAAAATAGGCAATTATTCCCTGTGTATCACGTGGCAATTCGAATACTGCACCTGTCACGGTCAGCAATCTGTTTCCATTTGCAAACAAATAATCCAGAATATCTTTTGATTCAGCATTTTCCAATCCCACCGGGACAGATGGTTGCTGGTCTATCAAACTGGTATCCAAGACATTTTCTTTGACCATTGTTTAATTACTTCCCATTGCTGACATTTAACGTTTGTGTTGTTCCCTGGGGATCCACGAACACGACCCCATCATACAGTGAAATAGACTTTACTGTGAAACCATCAACATCACGTCCTACGCTGACGCGACGACTTTGTCCACTGTCTAAATCTTCTATTGTTGCCTGCAGCTGGGACCCGGCCCCAACAACATTAACCAACCTGTATTTTTTTGTAATATCGACCAGTGGTGCTTCTTCTGGTTGCGACCCTGCAGCCGAGTTTGACTGCTGAGAGATTTTACGTTCTGCATCCGCCATCCAGGATTCTTTTTCACGTTCTATACGTGCGGCTTCGGCTTCCAGCTTTGCCTTTTGTGTTTCTATTTCCTGTTGTTGTTGTTCGGCCCGTCCGGACAAAGTATCGATTTCCATATGCAGTTTAATTTTTTCTGCCGCCAATCTGTCCAGTTCCAAATCCAGCTGTGCCCGTTCTTTTTCCAACTGCATCAATATTTTTTCCTGTTCCAATTCTGTAATTTGCTGGAACAAAGACCCCTCAACCTGATAATCTGCAACCGCGTTTGCAGATGCATCTTCTTCTATAATTTCAACTTCTTCTGTAACTTGGGTTGTTGCAGCGAATGTATTAACAGACATCGCACACACAATAAAACCAACCAAAAACATACTTTTACTTTGCATAGATTATCACCTCATAGTTCCACATCCGCGACCGCACATCCCATGCACATTGCACCATATACACGCCGCCAAATTCCTCGAATATCTTCATAAATTGCATTGGCACCAGTTTCGAGTTAACCTCTACCTCGACCAGATTAATTTTTTCTACATCGACCCCATTGGTCAAAGTATCCACCACTATTTGCGTTACGACATCTGTATCTATTTCCTGGAACAGTGTTGTAATATCACGAACAATGGTCTCTGCATCGCGTTCATCTTGGGACGCGACAACATCTATCACAGGCAGGTTTGCACTTACCCGCACGGTATTTTCATCCAGTTCCTGAACAAATGCACCCGCCATCAATTCGTTTGCCACCGCGTAAAAATCCCCCAATGTACCGAATGTTCGTTTTAATTCGGCCACGGCCCCATTTTCAGAACACCGCACCCAGACCTGATTCCATCCTGGGATTGGCTGCATCAAAAACCCCATTGCCTGATAGCACACTTTTGCCCGTTCTATTCTGTCTGGCAAGATTTCAAACGGCATAACAATTGGTTCAGGCGGTGCCACTTTTTCGATTTCAAACTGTTCATCCAGTTCTTTATTTTTTTGTTCGATTTGCTTATGATATTCCGCGACCAGTTCTGGATTCAGCCCTTCAATTTTCTGTTTTGGTTGCATAACCTGTTTAACAGAATCTTTGAACACCACCCCCAATCCCAATACAAATAACACAATCAATCCCACCGATATCATACCTGTACCAAATCGACTGATTGAATGCAGCACGGCATGCGAACGCCCTGTCAACAAATCTGCCAGATTTCTTTCTGCGGCCCGCGGCATTCCCCAGACCCCAGGTGCAAAGAACGCCCCCCAATCTGGGATTTCGGACAATTTCATATATTCATTTCGTGCTTCATCTTCTGAATAGAATATTTTATCTTCCAGGATAACACCATTACGTGCAGCGACCAAAAAGAACACTTTGTTCAACTGGAACACGGCCAAAAAGGAAGTATATTCAGAAAAACTTTCCATAACCTCTGCGGCGGCACTTATCATACCGACCCGCTGTCCGTATCTGCGTGCCCCCAGTCCAATCATGGCCCGATATTCTGTATACAGATTCAGTTTTTTATCTATATTATGTGCCAAACTGCGTGCATAATTACGTGGTGCAAAACCTGCACCGACGGGCTGCCAAAACAGACCGACTGCGTATTTTCTTCTGTTAACAGATATAATTTGACTGGCCAACAAACTCTCTCTCTGAATATTCGTTTAATATTATAACACAAAAGAATAAAACAACGCAAACAAAAACCCCCGTTTGGGGATTATATTTAATTAGATATTCTGCATTTAAAAATCAGTCAATATATCTGTTGCGGTACGAACATTATTTGGACGCGGGCAATCATAAACATTTGCGACCAGAACGAACGCCCGTTCAGGCCCAAATATAACCCATTCATTTGGTTTTGTTCTTTGGCTGGTAATCCAATATGCATTACCTGGTCTGGCCTGATCAACTATTCTGTTTTCCAGATATCTGCGTGCATCATCTGCATCATAGACCGACACTTCTGATTCCAGTTTATATAAAAACGTACACCCAATTGGTTCTGCATCTAATTTGGTCAAATATTGGCTGCCATTTTCGTTTTTTATTAATCCCCCACATGCAGCAACCATGAACAAGACAGCAAACAACGCAAAAAATTTCTTCATATATACCTTCTTTTTTATTCTGGTTCTATTATATCATAATTATCTGGGTTACTGAACAGTTTTTTCAGCACCAGATTATTCATTGCATGACTTCCTTTAAAAGATATTAAATCGGCACAAACGACACCACCTGTGGTAAACATATCACCGACCACATCTATGATTTTATGTCTAACAAATTCATCTGGCCAAATTGTTTTATTTATTGTTCCATCACCTGCATCATTTAATGCGATAACATTATTTTCATTTGCCCCCCGTCCCATACCACGTTTTTTCAGATATTCCCATTCGGAATATTTACCGAATGTTCTGGCCTGTGCAAAGTTCTGTACAAAATCCGCCACACTATCATCCGTACCATCATACACATAACGGCAAGATTGTTTTCCTATTATTTTTTCTGGATAAACCAAGGTTGCATTTATATTCAAACAATTCCCATTATTTGGAGACAGTTTAACAAAACCATCGCTTTTTCTGCCGGCGATTTTATTTAACATCCACATTTTTAATCTGACCAAGATTGGCAACTGTCGTGTAATTTCATTTGCCTTTGCGACGACTTCTTTTTTTACGACAATTTTTTTCATTTTATTTGGTTTAATACCTGCGGCACGTATTTTTTCTATAAATTGTGCGGCACTGCCATCCAATATTGGTGTTTCTGGTCCATCTATTTCAACGATTGCCCCATCTATACCTGTGATAAACAGTGCGGCCATTAAATGTTCAATTGTCTGGACATGTTCTGCATTTGGATTACCGATTGTAGTATTTCGCAGTTTTGCCTCGCCTACATTATCAAACGTTGCGGGTATCAGTTCAGATTTTTGCATATCGACCCTGCGGAAAAAGATTCCTTTTTCTTTGGTTGGTTTCACCACCAGATTAACATTATTTCCCGAATGAATTCCCACACCAGAAAAGTCAACTTCCATCATATTACATCCTTTCTTTTAACCAGTCCCAAAATCTATTTTCTATTACAGTTTCCAGTTTTGCATATTTAATTACATCCTGCATTTGTGGCGACAATCTGACCCAATCTTTTTCAGTTGTAATTAATCTGGCATTTTTTTTATTTGCCAACACGATTAATTTTTGCAAATCATCATTTGTGTACTGATAGTGGTCTGGGAAACCGAATTTTGCCACAACATTTTTCAGTGAATCAAAGAATTTTTTTGGATATCCGATACCTGCGAACGCGACCAGTTTTTCATTATCATCATACGGTGAAATTGTGGAATTTTCTGCATTAAACACTGGTATACCGACGGGCAGGTCAAAGTTTTTTTTCACACGTTTATTTTTAATCAGAATAATAGCATCAGCATCTTTTGTGAATTTTTTTGGCACCCGCAAAGGTCCTGCTGGCAACATAAAACCATTACCAAATCCAATACTTTGATCGAACACCAGTATTTTAATATCTTTTTTAATTGTTGGATTTTGCAATCCATCATCCATAACGATTGGTGTTTTATCTTTTTGTTTATTCAGCAAAACGATATTAGACTTTCTGTCCCCCACATGCACCACCAGTCCTGCCCGTGCCAGCATAGCTGCTTCATCTCCAACATCGCCATTATTTTTACCTTTTTTATATCCCCGCATAACAACGACGGCGCCGATACGACTTGCTATTGTACGCACGACGGGTGTTTTTCCAACACCACCGGCCAGAATATTACCCACGCAAATAATTTTTCTTTTTGATTTTATGGGTTTTATTTTTCTGAACAAAAACACAATTCGCCCAATTAAAAAGTACACCCATGAAACAGGCACCAACAAAATTGCGACTGGATTTTTTGTTAAAAACCACCATGGAGTTTTCATTATTGCTTTCCTTTTTTACGATGTTTTTTTTGTTCTGCGGCCTCGCGTTTTTTGCGTTTAAATTCAGACGAGGTCAAATCTTGTTCAACGACCGGCAGGTTAAATTTTGCATCTAACTCTCGCATTTGTTTAACCATAAAGTCTTCCAGATTTTTTCTGATAGATTCAAACTCTTGGGCTGTTGCCCGTCTTGGCACAAATACTGGATTACCGATATTACAAACTATTTTAGAAAAAGGCAACGCCACCAAATACCTGTCCCATCTTTCCTGAATCCAGGCCCGCGAACATGTATAGCAGACCGGAATAATTGGTACCCCACTCATTTTTGCGAAATACATTGCACCATCTTGAACCCTTAATGAAGGTCCCCCTGGTCCATCTGGCGACATACAAATTCCATATTTTCCGTGTGACAAAACACGCAATCCTTCACGCAGGACTGAAACCCCACCTTTGTGTGTAGAACCATAAATCGCCTTCATACCGAACAAGCGTTGCAATTTGGCCATCATACGTCCATCTTTATGTCGACTGGCAACCACGTACGCCTTTAATCCGCCCAATAAAGCGATTGGCCCAAACATCATACTTCGTCCATGCCAAACGACAAAAATCGCAGGTTTTTTGCGGTATTCATAGAACACATCAATATTAGACACCTGTTTTTTTGACGTAAAATAAACAAACCAGATTGGAACAGCCATAAAAGCTGCAACAATCCACTGAAAAATCCCCAACCCCAGGATAGGTTGCCAGAATTTTTTCCAATATTTTCTGAACTTTTTATTTTTAATCACGACTAAAAATCCTTAATTGTACAGCTATATTGAAACAAATCTTAGCAATAAAAAAGACATAATTCAAGACCGACCGCTTACAGCATCAAAATAGTTATTTTTATTTTTTTTATTTGACTATTTATAAAAACAGTATATAATGTGAGCACCTTATCGCGGGGTAGAGCAGTCCGGTAGCTCGTCAGGCTCATAACCTGAAGGTCGTTGGTTCAAATCCAACCCCCGCAACCAGTTTTAATAAAAAATGCCCCCAATGGGGTGTTTTTTTTACATTTCAAAAATCATAATCCTGTTGCGAAAAAACAACATTTTTATTATTGTTATTACATTCCAAGGGGACCGAAATGAAACAAACATTTACAATATTTGCGATAATGTTTACAATGTCTACAAACGCAGGTATTTATACAAACACATCAAATTTTCGCCCTTATATTGGCATTGATGCTGGTTTAAATATATCAGATTACACCTATGAAACCGACCTGGACGACATATACTATTCTGCGACAATAAATGCGGGTGCCCGCATTGGTCACAATTTCGGGGTCGAGTTATTTTTTACCCACTCGTCTACAAACAAACTTGGCATGATTGATTCATTCAGCACCCTTGACCACGAAGTTTATTATATGGGTTATGGTTTTGATATATTTGGGTATTACCCAGTATCTAGAAACTTTGATTTTTTCACATCATTTGGCATTGCTAATTATCATATTTACAACAAATATGAATACATCAGTCCTTTTTACGAAACATCCGACAAAATATCTGATAACACAGTAACCAGTCGATTTGGCATTGGTATTTTATACACATTTCCTGAGGACAATATGTCCGGCCTGCTTCAGTATCAATACACACCCTTATCCAATGAATTATTCAAAAACATGTCTGAATTTTCGATTGGTATACGGTATATATTTTAAAAACCGCCCCATGGGCGGATATTTTTTTATTTTACCTTAATTTTTTGTTTTTCAATCAGTTCACTTAACAACATCGCATTTTTATCTTTTTGTGATGCGATAATTTTATCTGCCGGCACCCGCCAGTCTACATTTATCATTGGGTCATTATATTTAACACCAATCTCGGCATGTGGTGCATAAAAGTTATCACATTTATATGCAAATACCGCCACTGGGGACAGCACAGAAAACCCATGTAAAAATCCACGTGGGATAAACAGTTGCCGTTGATTATCCGCACTTAATTCTGCCGCCACATAGCGTCCAAACGTTTTTGATTCTGGTCGAATATCGACCGCCACATCCAGCACCTTGCCATGCAGAACCCGCACCAATTTTGCCTGGGCGAACCTGCCATCTTGGGCATGCAGTCCACGAACAACACCATATGTTGAACACGATTGATTATCCTGTACAAACTTATTTCTTATACCATTTCTCAGGAATACAGATTCATTATAACTTTCAAAGAAATACCCACGTTCATCTTTAAAGATTTTTGGTTCTATAATATATACACCATTAATTTGCGTTTTAATAAAGTTCATAGTCCCCTCGTTTATAAATTGCATTTTTTCAAACTTTCACCTGTTTCCTGTTCATCAACCTTTTTATTTTTTATTTCTTCGGCCGCATGCAGTTTTTGTTTAACCAGTATTAAATCTGGATGTTTAACCAGGTTATCATGCATTTTATTAATAATCATGTCAATATCATCAAATGATTGAACCCATACTGGCATGATTGAATCTGCAGCATTAAAGACCGACCTTTGCAAATCCACTTTAAAATCATCTACAACCCCCAGATATGTTTTAATGTGCATATTTTCATGTTCCATCACAGCATTATATTCGCATGAATTTGGTTTATTTTTAACATCAATTTGTACTTCAAAGTCATTATATCCAATTTCTGCATTAACGGTTTTCAGTGCCACACAATATCCATCATCGACCTGATTTATATCTGTAATAATCTCAAAATTTTCAATCAGTGTCGCTTCGACTTTGCCATAGTGTCCCCCCATTGGCACACTTGGCTGAACGACATTTTTTTTCCATTTTGGCACATTTAAAATAACTCTTGGGATATTTTTATATTTCAGGCAATCATTTCCCCACGACGGGAACACACAGCACCAACAAAGAAACACAACAAAGAAACGTATCATTCTGGCCACACCATCCACAATGTATTAATCTGCGGCCCCCTGTTTTTTCAGGTATTCGTTAACAAAGTTATTTCCATACATTTTATACAATTCTTCGGCCAGCAGCACTGACGAGCGTCCCGACTCAAACAGTCGCAACAGATTCCCCAGTCCCCCCAGTTCTGTATTTAAAATAACCGATTCCCTATTAACAGGCCTTGACAACAACACCGCCCGTTTCAGGTTTGGATATGCCTTGCCTTGGATAAATGCCATTTCCATTGGATTCAGGTTCCAGTGTGCATAATCATTTACATCTGCTGCAGGATTTCTGAAAAACATGACTGTCTGTGCCTGTCCACGCACGACATCACCAATCCCCAGTTTATCCAGAACATTTGCCCGCTGGAATGCCACCATATATGCCTGACGATTTTTACGTCCCTCTTGTAATCCTGTGATAAAGTTATCACGGAACATTTTGTTTTCCAACATAGGTGCCGTTTCGTCAATCATAATCAGCGATGGATTTCCGCCCGACACAGTAATACTGTTAATTCTGTGCAGTATATAAGAAATGACCGCAGGTGCCAACGTTTCGTCCTGCAAAATATCGGTAAAGTCAAATGTTGTCAGTCTAGAATGTAAATCCAGTGTATCTGCCGCTTCATTAAATATATCACCATATTGCAAAGGATCGACCCATTTTTTCAGGGCGGGTCGCATTTTTCCCGCCGACGAGAAACAACTTTCCCACAGATTTTTCAGCAATCTGTCTTTATCATTCAAATAATCGAAATTAACGGACACAGCCCGTGCTATTTCATCTGCAGACAACGCGTCATTTTGCCCAGAAATAATTGCAAACCACCGCCGCAGGAACGCACGATTTATGGCTGTATCTGGCATTTTCAATGGGTTTAAATGTGTCATAAAACTGTGTGCCATGGGATCTGTATTTTTTTCTTTTCCCTGCATAGTTATATACTTTCCCCCCACCGCCAGTGTAAATATTTCCGCCCCTTTATTACGGTCAAAGAAAAATGCTTTTAACTTTGGATGTCTTAAACTTTGTGCGATTAAGAACGAGAACAACGTTGTTTTACCACCACCGGTTGGTCCGATTGTCAACGTATGTCCCACTGCGGCCGGTTTATCTGACACATGAAATTGGAATTGATACGGTGTTCCCTGTGCGGTTGGGAACACAACCAGCGGCCCCGGCCCCCAGTCCGAGTTTTCCACCCCACGCGGCTGTGTTGCCATAGGCACAGTAATGGCAGCGGCCCGTGATAACAGTTTAAATGTACGCGGGAACACATCAAATCCTGGGATTTGTGCAAACCATGAAACCTTTGCTGCAAACGTTTCCACCACAGGCGAGATACCAAATCCTGCGGCGATTTTTTTAAACTCGTCAACGTATTTATTAACTTCTGCCGGTGTGGCACCATAAATCACGAACAAAGGATAATAATTTACCAAGCTTTGATTACCTGAAATATTTTCATCCATAGCAGTCTGTGCATGCATGATTTGTTCTTCGGTTGATTTTTGTTTTTCATCTGCGGTTGCCCGTCTTTGTTGAAAGGTTTTTTCTATATCCGCCGTTCCCATAATCCTAAATGCATTCAAACAAATCATTTCCGTCTGAATGGTTGAAACCGTTTCGAAAAACTCTTCATCCAGATAGTCAGGTGAAATTTTAAACGACACGCATGCAGCGAACGATTGTTGTGTCCCACTGACGTATCTGATTAATCCATCACGCAAGAATTCGACATCATCAACAGTTGTCAGTTTTGCGATATTATTATCTGCAAACCTTGGTTTTGGCTTTGAAATTGGGGACAATATTCTGCCGAAAAAGCACGCCATATTATCCCGGCTGTTATTTTTCAACACCTGTGGTTTATATGCCGCCAAAATTGATTCGACATAGTTTCCATATTGATTTAATTTTGCCCTTTTATCCGGCCCCGCCACCGACAATACGATATAATAATTATTCAAGAATATTTTTAATCCCTGTCCCTGCCATTTATTATAAATGCGTTGCAGGGTTGGCTGATCGAATTCATAGTTTGTATTTTCATCGGCCGCATCACGTGTCATAAAGAACCGCAACACAACATTTGGGTCACGAATTTGATTAAACAATTGCGCCCGCAAATCCAGGAACTTTTCTTTTGCGGCATTATCCAGCATACTGGTTTGCAGACCTGCAACACGATAGACACGGATTAAACTGCCATCTGTCAATTCCATCGAGTCATCAGTAAACACTGTCTTAAAAGGGATATAGTTTGCATATTTATCATAGCCGAACCGTGGAAAAACTTTCTTGGTCAGTGTCGGCACGAATATCAGCAATACAATAAATACCAACAGTGTAATCATCACCATCACAGCGGTGGTGATTTCAAAACCGCTGCCTGCAAAATAATCAAAGAAATCATTTAATTGGTTTATCATGCTGCTAACTTTCCTGGTACTTTCTTTTTGAACAATTGAATTTTTGCGGACACAATCTGCCCCAGTTGCGGGTCACGTTTTGAAAAGATTGCTATGATTGAATGGACTGCAATAACAGACAACAAAAAGAACAAAGGATTTAATGGATTTTTACCTTTGGTAACAATCAAAGACACAACAAACAGCACTGTAAAAATCACGAATTGTATTAAAAAGTTTAACACCGCCAAAGAATATGGCACATAAAAAATATGTGATGGATTTGCCAGTGCTTTTAAAACTTGCTGTTTCATTCTCTTCTTCCTTGTTGATAATTATAACAATTTCAACACTTTTCAACAAGTACAAACTGACCCCCACAAAAAATTGTTAAAATTGTTAATAACTGGACAGTTTTCAACATGTTAAAAAACATGCATTAATTTTCAACACGCCGTCTAAACAACACAGAAACTGTGCAATTTTTTGTTAAAAACTTGTTAACATTTTGTTAAAAACAGTTTTCAACAATTTCAACAGCCCCTACTACAACAACTACAATAAATATAAATAACGTGTATTTTTTATTTCACCTGTTGAAAACAGGGCGTATTGCATTTACAGAAATAAAAACACAATAATATTTGATTTTTCAAAAAATATGTATATAATCTGCATGTAAAAAGGATAACGACATGAAATTTTTAAGTTCATTAAAGGCCTGGAAAAAACGCGGCAATGTAAAACAAATTCGCCGTGGTAAACAGGTTATCTTGATTGACCCAGATAATCCAAAGTTCAAAGCGAAACAGGGTTTCAAGAAGAAATAAAAATCCCGCCGACCGGCGGATTTTTTTTATTTTGGTGGGGAACCATAACTCTGCAATGATAAAATAAAAAATCCCGGCTTTTTTAATAAAAATATTCAAAAACACCGGGAAATTAATCGAACGACAAAAAAGCTTCTTTCAAAGCTGTATCGACTTCGGCACCGGATAATCCGGCCCCCCTCAGATAAAATATCTGTGCATCTGTTGGTTTAAATACGGCGGCACTGTGTTCTGCGGATTTTGGTTCCGATTTTATTTTTTGTGCTGGTACAAACTCCAGCTTTGCGTTTTTATCTGCCATTACAACGAACCCCAGGTCAGATTCGCAATCTGGGCATTGTTCATCTATTATTGCTGTTCCGGACAATTCGTTTTTTGAATTTTTCCCGGCAAAAACGCGATTTTTTATCAAAATGGCCGTATTTTCATACATATTATGCATATAACAGTTGTATTTTAATTCTGAATCATTTTCAATCAAGACTGTTCCGGAAATTTTTGAATTTTTCCCGGCGTTTTTAATAAAAATGTTCAAAAAGGCCGGCTTTTTTATTTTTACATTTGCACTGACTATTACGATTTGATTTTCCACCCCAACAGTAATTTTCAAATTGTTATTTCCATCTATTTCCCCGACGTAAATAACATGCACAGGTAAATCGTATTTTTTTATAATTGGTTTATATTCCAGTGTTGACAGTTCGGGGCAGTATTTTCCATCACAGAAAACGATAGTTTCTGCGGGGATTGTTTTTATGTTGAATTTGTTCCACATGTATGACATATTATCCGCATTATAAAGGATTTTATTATGGGATTCAACTGTGGGATTGTTGGTTTACCAAACGTTGGCAAATCGACATTATTTAATGCGTTAACACAAAGTGCTGCGGCCGACGCCCAGAACTATCCATTTTGTACGATTGAACCGAACACAGGCCGTGTTGTTGTACCGGATGCAACATTGCATGAATTGGCTGCGGTTTCTGGTGCACAAAAGATAATACCGACACAATTGGAAATTGTTGACATAGCGGGTCTGGTCCGTGGTGCATCCACTGGCGAAGGTTTGGGGAACAAATTTTTGGGAAACATACTATCAACAGATGCGATAATTCATGTTGTACGTTGTTTTGAAAATGACGACATTGTGCATGTTCATGGCCAAATTAATCCATTAGATGACATTGAAACGATTGAAACAGAATTGATGCTGGCTGACCTGGAAAGTATTGAAAAACAGATAAAAAATCTGGAAAAGCGCGCCCGTGGTCTGGACAAAGATGCTATAAAGTTACTGGCGGATGCGAATACAATTCGTGAAAGATTACAGAAATCAATACCTGCCCGTTTGGGTGATGTTGATGCCACGCCATTTAATTTATTAACGAACAAACCTGTTATTTATGTTTGTAATGTGGACGAGGGTTCGGCCGCCACCGGCAATAAATATTCGGACCTGGTTCGTGACAAGTTTGGCGCGACAAACGATGTTTTGATTATTTCGTCCAAGATAGAGATGGAAATATCGCAAATTGTTGACCCGGACGAACGGAAAATGTTTTTGGATGATTTGGGGTTAACAGAATCCGGTCTGGACCAGGTTATCAAGACGGGTTATAAAACATTGGGGCTGCAAACTTATTATACCATTGGCCCCAAAGAGGCACACGCCTGGACAATAACAGTTGGCATGACTGCCCCCCAGGCAGCGGGCAAAATCCACACAGATTTTGAACGTGGATTCATCCGGGCCGAGGTTATATCCCCAGCAGATTATATTTCCCTGGGCGGCGAAGTCGCCGTAAAAGAGGCCGGAAAAATGCGTCTGGTTGGTCGTGATTATGTGATGCAACCCGGCGACATCTGTCATTTCTTGTTTAATACCTAAAAATGTTAAAAAAAAGCCGGCAAATGCCGGTGTTTTTTTGTAATATATTTGCCAGGTAAAGTTTAATAAAAAAATAATACAATTTCCCGGCTTTTTTAATAAAAATGTTCAAAAAGGCCGGGAAAAATTATTTAAATTGTCAATAACACTTCCAGCTTTTCGGTATACTTTTCAATTTCAGCGTCTAAATTATTTATTTCATCACGAACTGAATTATCACCGGTTTCCAGCCATTGGTTGGTCAGTTCGCGTTTTTGTGAATTTAACTTATCCAAATACCTGTGCAATTTCAGTGACACAATAAACTTTTCTGCCGCCGCCAAATCCATATTTAATCCAGACGCATCGCCATCAAAATCAATCCCCAGCGACCCCAAAAAATCCAGATATTTTTCGGCCAGTTCTGGAAAATTATTCACGATATAAATCAGTGTATTTTTTGTAATCGCATCGATATCGGGCAGTTTTACTTTTACCACTTCCTTGTTTTTTTTCCAGCTTTGCCAGGATTGAAATTTTCTTTTGTCATATTCCTGTTTAAAGAATTTTTTTAATTCTGGGTCTGCGATTTTATCCAGTTCTGCATCCAAGAATTTTTCCGCCTGCAATTTTCCCCCAGGTGTTGCGACAACAAAGTTTTTATTTGCCAATTCCCACAGAAAATCGACCAGTGGCACCGCGTTATCGATTATTTTTTTCATGGCATCCACGCCATTTTTTTCCAGTATTTCATCTGGGTCTTTTCCACCTGAAACGAATGCGAACCTGACATCAGATATATCCCGCAGGAATGGCATCATAATACTGCACGCCCGTGCGGCGGCCTTTTGTCCGGCCCCATCACCATCAAAACAGAATGTGATATTTCTGTTCAGTTTACACAGTATTGCGATATGTTCATCGGTCAGTGCTGTTCCCAATGGTGCAACTGTTTCACCGAATCCATTTGTTTGCATTTTGATTGCATCAATTTGTCCTTCGACAACGATACTGCGGTTTGCACGATGAATTGCATCGCGTGCAAAGTTCAATCCAAACACAGTCCGTCTTTTATGAAAAACATCTGTATCGGTTGTATTTTTGTATTTTGGTTCCGAGCCATCCAGCGACCGTCCCGAAAAAGCCACAATTTTACCATTTGCGTTAAACAGCGGGAACATCAATCTGTCACGAAAGAAGTCATACAATCCAAAATCCCCCCGCCGACACAGTCCTGCATCGACCAGATATTTTGACCCTGCGAATTTATTTGCGATGATATTATTTTTTGGTGCATAACCGATACGATACTTTTTAATCATATCATCTGTAAATCCGCGTTTACGCAAATATTCCAGTGCGGCTGCACCATCTGGTGTAAATAATTTTTCATGAAATGTATTTGCAGCGGCATCACATATATTAAACAGTTCTTCTTCATGTTTAACGATATTTGGGTCGCGTGGTTTAAAGTCCGGCAATTTCATCCCTGCCATATTGGCCAGTTCTTCAATAGCGGCCTTGAAATCCATATTATTAATTTTCATTGTGAACGAAATAATATCGCCGCCTTCGCCACAGCCAAAGCATTTATAAAAACCTTTATCTTCTACCACGGTAAAACTGGGGGTTTTTTCATTATGGAACGGACAGCACCCCCAATATCTGTCACCTTTTTTTGTCAGTGGCACCCGTTTCCCCACCACATCTACGATTGACAATCGTGCCCGCAGTTCGTCTGTAAAGTTGGAAAAATTGGTTCTGTTTGGTGCCATTATTTTTTCTGTGCCTTGTTATTTATCAGTTTAATTGCGGTTTCTAAATCGGGTTGACTTTTAACAGAAACATTGACCCGGTTCGAAGAAATATATGCCCCGAATTTTCCAGTTGGGTAAAAGAAAATCATCTTTTTTGTTTGTGGATTTTCACCGATTTTGATTGGTTCTGCTTTTTTGCCTGCGTTTGCCAGCAATTCACGTGCGATTTCCAGTGTTATTGTTTCTGCGGTATATTGTTTTGCAGCGACATTTTTTGCACCATCTGTGACATATGGCCCAAACTTTCCCACGCGGAATTCGATTCCGTCCCCCAGTTCGACTGCATCAGATTTTACCTGGGGTGTTGCATCCGCCTGTGCGGCGGCATCAATTTTACCCAGTTGCTTTGTATATTTACAGTTTGGATAGTTTTCACATCCGATAAACGGTCCAAACTTAGACAACTTAATCCCCAGTTTTGCACCACAATCTGGGCATTTATCATTATCATCTGCGAACAGGTGTTTGTGCATAAAGTCATTTATTTCATCAATTATATCAGACGTTTTTATACCACGTGCACCATCAATCATTTTATTTGTTGGTCCCCAGAAATTTTCCAGTGCGGTTAATTTATCTTGTTTACCATTTGACACATCGTCCAATGTATCTTCTGTTTTTGCGGTAAAGTTTACATCGACCAAATCTGTAAAATATTTATTCAGATACGATGCGATAATCCATCCGCCATTTGTTGGGTGAAACCGTCTTTGTTTATCTTGTTCTACATATTCCCTGTCAACAATAGTTGACATAATTGTTGCGTATGTAGAAGGCCGTCCGATACCCAATTCTTCCAGTTTTTTCACCAGTGACGCTTCTGTATATCTTGCAGGCGGCTGAGTAAAGTGTTGTTCGGGTATCAGTTCAGTAATTTTAATTACATCATCGACATTCATTGGTGGTAATTTTGTATCTTTTTTATCTTCTTCATCATCTTTATCTTCGGTATAGACCCGCATAAATCCGTCAAACGTACGTGTTGAACCGACGGCGTGAAAAACCGCGACATGATTATCTGTTTCTATATCTGCTGTGACCGAATCAAATTCTGCATTTTTCATTTGGCATGCGATTGTACGTTTCCAGATTAAATCGTACAGTTTTGCTTCGTCCCCGGATAGATTTTTTGCGGGTGCATCAAAGTGTGTGGGGCGAATTGCTTCGTGTGCCTCTTGTGCATTTTTTGATTTTGTTGCATAAACATTTGTGGACTTTGGCAGGAAATCATTACCATATTCCCGTACGATAAGGTTTCTGATTTCATTAACTGCATCTGCGTTCAGGTTTGTTGCGTCTGTACGCATATATGTGATTAACCCTTGTTCATACAGTTTTTGTGCGGCACCCATTGTACGTTTAGAAGAAAAATACAGTTTACGTGCGGCCTCTTGTTGCAGGGTTGATGTTGTAAAAGGGGCGGCGGGTTTTCTGGATGTTTTTTTCTTGTCTATATTTACGACTGTTGCGTTTAATTCTGGTGTACCGATTTTTGCCAAAATATTATCAATTTGTTCACGGCATTGAATAGACATTTTATCTTGTTTTTGTCCATCAAACATATTCAGGTTTGCCTTGAACTGGGCGTTTTCTGCCGTACACAGCGATTCCAGCGACCAATATTCTTGTGGATTAAAAGATTCGATTTCTTTTTCCCGGTCCACCACCAGTTTAACCGCCACTGACTGAACCCGTCCTGCTGATTTTCCCAGGTTTCTCCGCCACAACAACGGAGAAATACCAAAACCGATTAAATAGTCCAATGCCCGCCGCACCAAATATGCATCCACCAGGTTTTTATCGATTTCGCGTGGATTTTCGATTGCGGCCTGGACGGCTTTTTTTGTAATTTCATGAAATGCGACGCGATAGACTTTTTTATCTTTCAGTAATTTTTTTGCCTTCAGAATATCCAGCAAATGCCATGCGATTGCCTCTCCCTCGCGGTCAGGGTCGCTTGCCAGATAAACAGCATCTGCTTTTTTCAGTTCATCTGTAATCAGTTTAATTTGTTTTTCTTTTCCTGGCATGATATGCCATTTCATTTTGAATTTATTTTCTGTATCGACACTGCCGTTTTCTGGCACCAGGTCCCGCACATGACCAACAGATGCAACCACCCGCCACCCGGCCCCCAGGTATTTTTCAATAGTTTTTGCCTTTGACGGAGATTCCACAATCAGTAAATTCATATCCTTAACTCCCTTTTGCAGATAATTGTTGGTCTTTGTGAATATATGCATTTTGGCATAAACCGAACCCGAACATCAGTGATAATAAACTGCTGCCACCGAACGACATCAGCGGCAACGGCACCCCCACCGTCGGCAGTAAACCCAAAACCATCGAGATATTTATAAAGTAATAAACAAAAAAGTTCAACATAAAACCAAAACACATCAGTTGCCCAAATCTGTTTCTGCATTTTTTTGCAGTCCAGAACAGCAACACCACAATCCATGTATAAATCATCAGCAAAGCAAAAGCCCCGATAAATCCGAACTCTTCCCCCAGCATGGTGAAAATAAAGTCCGTCTGTTTTTCCGGCAGGAACGATTGTTGTGATTGTGACCCTTGCAAATACCCTTTGCCGGTCATACCGCCACTGCCAAATGCGATTTTTGCCTGATGTATTTGATAACCTGCCCCTTGTAAATCACTGTCTGGGTTAAACAGCGTAATAATTCGTCCCCTTTGATAGTCATGCAGTCCCCCGTACCAAATTGCAGGTGCTGCCATCAGTCCCAGAATTGCTGCGATAATAAACCATTTTTTATTTGCCCCAACGATATAGAACATCCCCACTGTAATCATCCCCAGTGACAAAGCTGTTCCCAGGTCGGGTTGTGCAACGATTAAACCAAACGGCACCAACAGCATCATCATAGGTATTAAATAATTTCTGAATTGTGACAGTTCCACCGAATTTAACCATGCGAAATAGCGTGCCAATGCGAATACCAGCGCAATTTTAATCAGTTCAGACGGTTGAATATGAATAAACCCCAGATTTAACCACCGTTGTGCACCCATACCTGTATGCCCAACAAATGTCACCAAAATAATCATAATCAGTGCAATTGCATAAATCAGATACGCGGATTTAATCCATGTTTTTATATTTGTAAATGCGGCAACAAAGAATACCCCCAGCCCCAATATAATCTTCATCAATTGTGACAACGCAAAAGGTTTCCAGCTGCCGCCCCCCGCCGAATACAGCACCACAATAGATATAGTCAGAACCATACATACAGGCACAAACAACCCCCAGGAAAATCGTCCCAGTTTTTCCGACAGTGTCATCATATTTGCGTTTGCCACACGTGTTTGTTTTGCCATACTTTTATATATTTCCTTTTAACAGTTCGCTCATTACTTTTGCGGCGGTTCTTGCGGCGGGGCCGCTGCCCCCTGCGTGTTCTGTTACGACACAGACGGCATATTTTGGTTTATCGGTTGGTGCATATCCCACAAACAGTCCATGGTTTCGCATATGCCATTTTAATTGTTCGTTTGTCAGAACACCACTTTCACGCTCTTTTTTCGAGATGCTACGAACCTGTGAAGTGCCTGTTTTTCCGCCCATTTTTTTACCGTTTATATTTATTGCGCTGGCTGCTGCGGTTCCGCCTTTTTTTGTTACCTGTTCTAATCCTGTCAGTACTGCCTGGATATTTTTTTGTTGCAGGTTCATAGATTTAAATACAGGCCATTTTTTATCTGCGATTAATCGTGGTATAACCCGCCTGTTCGAGGTTGCCCGTGCGGTCATGACGGCCAACTGCAGACAGTTTGCCAGGATAAAACCTTGTCCGATACCTGATATAACGGTATCGCCATGCACCCATCTGTATCCTATATTTTTTTCTTTCCAGTACCTGTCGGGCATAACACCGCCCATTTCGCGGGTTAAAATATCATCCATAAATTTTTCGGTAAATCCTAATCTAACGGCCATATCTTTGATTGCGTCAATACCGATACGCAGTGCGATTTGATAGAAATAGATATCACATGAATGTTTTAATGCCCCCGCCAGGTCAACTTTACCATGTCCTTGGTGTTGCCAACAGTGATAACGCCTGTCGCCATAGTCCCAATATCCTGGACAGAATATTTTTTCTTTTGGGTTTATTGCACCTGCTTCCAGTGCGGCCAACGCCACAACGATTTTAAATGTAGAACCGGGCGGATATTGTCCTTCGATTGCCTTGTTCATAAATGGTTTAGCAATATCTTGGTTCAGATTATCTATATATTCTTCACCGTCGTCATTTCGGAATATATTTGGGTCGAAACTGGGGGTTGAAACCATGGCCAGAATATCTCCGTTTTGAATATCCAGCACCACCCCACATCCAGACCTGTGTTGTGTCAAGGCATCATATAAAACACGTTGAATATTTTTACTGATGGTTGTTTTCACATTATCGCCAACGATTGGTGGTATGAACTGAGATTTATCTTCACCTGTTATACGTCCCATTGCATTTGTTATAAAAACAGTCTGTCCTGCGGTACCCTTCATTTTATCGTTAAACCGTTTTTCCAGTCCGGTTATACCGGTTGTTAAAAAGGGTGCATTTGCCACAGGTTTTGCCGGGTCACCCACATAGCCAAATATGTGTGCCCCTGCCGGCCCCAGTTCATAGACGCGTGAAAAACCGTTTTCCACATGTACCCCTGCCAGGTTTTTTGCCTGCAACTTTGCCAGTGTATTCCAATTTGTATTTTCGCTAACCAGTACGGGTTGAAACTTTAATTGTTTTTTTATTTTTGCATGTATTTTATTAATCTTTTTTTTACTTAATCTTAATTCTTTTGCCACAGTATCGACCAGTTGTTCAATATCATTTGTTTCTTCTGGTATGATATAGATTCTGTAAACCTGTACATCGTGTGAAATAGGGGTATTATTTCTGGACAGAATTTTTCCACGTTCTGGCATATTCATTTGGATTCTGAACGAGTTATTTTCACTTTTCTTTTTATAGTCCTGATAGCTGAACAATTGCATCTGCAGCATACGCAGCACCAACGCCGATGTTAATACGGCCCCTGCGGTCAGAAACAGTGCGCTTCGTCTGTCAAAGGTGCGTGAAACTTCGGTATCTATCATTTTTGCACCTTTTTAATTAACCACACACATGGTCTGTACCAAGCTGTAACCAGGATAAAAATCCAAATTCCGTTTGCGATATTTAACCATGTAAAGTTTGTAAAAATCTGGATTAAAATCGTAATCCCCAGGAAAAACATGAATGCGGCAATGCCATCAAAATCCATACGGGTTAAATCAAGAATATTTTGAAATCCGTTCACAGCAAAAAAGAAACAGTAAATTGCCACCCAAAAGCATACAGTTTCAAAACTGTAATCCAAACAAAAACACATTATAATTGAAAAAATCAAAAAGTAATCACGTGGTCTGATAAAAGTGCAAAAGAATATTGGTATAATTGCCAATATTCCCCCAGGGTTCCAGATTGGGTGTATTAACCGCCACAGCCCGATTGTCAACAGAAACGGGAATATTGTGCGTAAAAACATAATAATTTTATCGTTCATCTGTATTCATTCTGTGGCGTATCGAATTTCAGGACCATAACCCTGGAAAACTCATTTGGATTTGCGATTTTTACATCTGTTTCATCTATCATTTCACCAACCATCAGCCCGGCGGGCAAAACCCCAGAAATATTACTGGAAACCAATTTTACACCCGCGGTCGGTTGAAAGTTTGGATTACTGAAAAATCCCAATGTTGGATATTTTGAACCATTTCCTGTCATAAAACCATAAACATCTGAACCGATTACTCGAACAGCGATATTTGTGTCAGAATCGGTCAATGCCCGCACCCGTGCAAAGTTATTTGCAGAATCCATTACAACCCCAGCCATCATCATATCGGTTGTTGTGACAACCATACCGGCCATAACCCCGTCATTTTGTCCACGGTTAATTATGTATGTATTATGTCCCAGAACACTGTCATCATGAATAACATCTGCGATAATTGTATCACGTGGTTGTGCCAAAACCAGGTCTAATTCGCGACTCAGTTTTTTATTTTCAGCAATTGCGATATCGCACAGATTTTTATTTATATTTGCTGCATCCAGTCTGGCCCGTAACTCTTGATTTTCCGCCTTCAGCACAGAAACCTGAACGATACCATCGAATGCATCGGCGACTGCCCGAATGGGCCATGTTATTATGTTACCAATCACCTGTGCGACAGGCACCACCACATGTCCCAGTGCGTTCATCAGTTTATAATCTGGTTTTGCAATCATGATATAAATGAACAGCACAGGCAACACCGCCGCCGTTGCGACTGTTTTTACCAGTGGATATAATTTTGATGACAATTTATTTTTATTCATTTTGGGATACTTTACCCCGTAAAATACAGATATTCAATAAAAACTTGATTTTTGATTTATTTATGCCAAAATACACTGTGGTCAAAGTGGCAGGCATTGCCACCAGGCCAAGTGTTTATAAAAAAACAAAAGGATATAAAATGCCAAAATTAAAGACAAAGTCGTACTTGAAAAAGCGCGCTTCTATGACTGCGACCGGTAAAATCCGTGTTGCACGTAACTCTCACAAGAAACTGTTGCGTAAAAAGTCTGCACGTGCGAACAAAGCGGGTGCAAAACCACAGTATCTGAACGAAAACATGATGGGTCAGGCGAAAATCTTGGCACCATACGGTTTGAAATAAGGGGGTAACAAGTCATGGCAAGAGTTAAACGCGGAACAACCGTAAAACAAAAACATAATAAAATATTGGCACGTGCCAAGGGTTACCTGGGCCGTCATCATTCAACATATCGTGCCGCCCGTGAAAAGACAGAAAAAGCGGGTCAGTACGCATACCGTGACAGACGCGTTAAAAAACGTGAATTTCGTGGTTTGTGGATTGTTCGCATTAATGCTGCGGTACGTGCAAATGGTATGACTTACAGCCAGTTTATGAATGGCCTGAAAAAGGCCGGCATTGCCCTGGACCGCAAGGTTTTGGCCGAAATGGCATACGCAGGTGATGCAAATTTCGTAAAATTGGTTGACACAGCGAAACGATTTATTGCTGCCGAAAGTAAATAATACCTTGTCGGCGGGGTATCTGTTTTGTAATAATAAAAGCCGTCACATGACGGCTTTTTTCAGTTTAAGGTAAAAGACATGCACGAACAAATTAAAAACATAAACACATTGGAAGAATTGCAGGCACTGTATTCTGCCACATTTGGTAAAAATGGCACAATGACTGCCCGATTAAAAGAAATGAAGAATCTGGACAACGATGCCCGTGCGGCACTGAACCAAGAAAACCAGGTTTTACGTGAATTATTCAAAACGCGTCAAACAGAAATCGAGAACGCGGTTCTGATGGCTGGGTTGCAGAAACAGAAATTGGATGTATCGTTAAATCCAATGCCTGAAAATCGTGGTACATTGCATCCTTTGACACAAAGTTTCAAAGAAGTTGTAAATATTTTTGAATCTTTGGGTTATACATATATGACGGGTCCAGAAATAGAAGATGATTGGCATAATTTTACGGCATTAAATACACCGATGCATCACCCTGCCCGTGATATGCAGGATACTTTCTTTTTAACAAACGGCAATGTAATGCGTACACAAACGTCTGCGGTACAAATTCGTGCGATGAAAAAAAATGGTGTACCAATTAAAATGTTTACTGTTGGTCAATGTTATCGCAAAGAATTAGATGCAACACATTCTGCAATGTTTGGTCAAATAGAAGGTTTGTATATTGATACAATTGAAAAAGGTGTAAATTTGTCTGATATGTTGGCAACAATGCGAACATTTGCATCTAAATATTTTGAAAAGGATGACCTGGAACTAAGAATTCGTCCATCATACTTTCCATTTACGGACCCATCAATTGAAATAGATATGAAATTTGGTGACAAATGGATGGAATTATTGTGCGGTGGCATGGTTCATCCAAATGTATTAAAAAATTGTAATATTAATCCAGATAAATATCAGGGTTTTGCATTTGGATTCGGTTGGGCACGTCTGGTAATGATTAAATATGGTTTGAACGATATACGTGCGTTTACAGATTCTGATGTGCGCTGGTTAAAAAGTGCTGGGTTCTAAAAATGGGGGTATAATTATGAAATGGACATATGATTGGTTAAAGGATTATTTAAAAACAGATGCGGATGCACAAACTATATCTGAAACCTTGACCCGTATCGGACTCGAGGTAGAAGATTTACAGTTGCCTGTTTCACCAATTGCAGCGAAAATAGTAGAGTGTAAACCACATGAAAACAGTGATCATCTGCATGTGTTGCGTGTTGATGATGGGACACCCACCCTGCGTCAGGTTGTATGTGGTGCACCAAATGCACGTGTGGGTTTAATATCTGCGCTGGCAATACCAGGGTGTGTAATTGATGGACATGAAATTCAATCTGGTAAATTACGTGGGGTTTTATCAGATGGCATGATGTGTTCTGGCAAAGAATTGGGGATAAATGACGACCATAGTGGAATTATTGAATTACCAGAAAATACAAAAATTGGAACACCTGTTATTGAAACAAAAACTATATTTGATGCAGGTATAACACCAAACAGACCTGATTATTTATCTGTTCGTGGTATTGCACGCGATTTATCTGCGGCGGGTATTGGTGAATATATTGAACCAAACGACCCAGCGTTCAAAAATATTTCTGGAAATCGTCAGGTTGTATTAAAGACAGACAAATGTCGTACATATAAAATGATTGAAATTCGTGGTATAAAGGTTGGCCCCAGCAATACCAGAATTGCATCACGGCTGGCTGCAATTGGTATAAATCCAAAAAATGCACCTGTGGATGCAACGAACTATATCTGTTATGACATGGCACAACCCATGCATTGCTTTGATGCAGATGCGGTTCGCGGTGATATTGTTGTACGTATGGCCACCCCGGGCGAGAAGTTTACAGACCTGTTTGATACCGAACATGAATTGACCGAAAACGACATGGTTATTGCTGATAATGATGGCATTTTGGCATTGGCGGGTGTTATTGGTGGTGCACGTGCATCGACAACGGACACGACCCAGAATATAATTCTGGAATCTGCGTATTTTGACCCTGTATCTGTTCGTAAATCTGCAAAAAGATTGGGTATATCAACCGATGCATCATATCGTTATGAACGCGGTATTAATCCAACGATTACAGGCGTGGCTGCAATGAATGCTGCCCATATAATTATGGACGCGTGTGGTGGTGAAATTGTTTCTACATTTGCCGCCGGTACAGATGCCGCCCCAGATGTTAAAATTAAATATACGCCAAAATATTTTGCACAAAAAATTGGTTTTGATATGGATCCAGAAACCCAAAAATCTATATTAGAACGTTTGGGGTATACAATAAAAATCAGTGGTGATACATGGACTGTTACACCAAGTCCTGCACGTGTTGATGTTGAAATTCCAGAAACAATTGTTGCTGATTTGGTTCGTATATATGGTTATGAAAAAGTTGGTCTTAAAAAAATGTCAGACACCGTAACAAACACTTTTCATAAAGACATAGATTTAGAATTAAAACAAAAATTGGCAAATCGTGGATTAAACGAAACGGTAACATTTGGTTTTGGTAATTCTGTTGTTGAAGAATTGTTGACTGATAAACCAATAATTCCTGTTGCAAATCCTATAATTGTAGATTTGAATACCGCACGAAATAATTTATTGGGAAATCTGTTGATTGCGGTTTCAAATAACGAAAAACGTGGATACCCAGATTTGAATTTATTTGAATTGGGAACTGTTTTTGATGGTGATATGCCTGGGCAGCAGCATACCCAGGTTGCGATTGTCAGAACAGGCGCCACATCGCCCAAGCATTGGACAGGCCGCAATCGCAGTGTTGATATTTATGATGTCAAGGCAGACTTAATTTCCCTGATGTCGGGTCAACGTTTTACAGTATCGTCTGACAATGCACCACGTTGGGCGCATCCATATCGTTATGGTGCATTGATGCAGGGCAAAAAGAAGTTGGCGGAATTTGGTGAACTGCATCCATCTGTTGCAAAGAAATTGCGTATAAAAACAAATGTAGTAATTGCGATTGTTGATGATATTTCTGTATTGCCTGCCGCACGTTGTGGTCGCCAGCCCGCTTTACCAGATTTTCAACCAATAACGCGTGATTTTGCATTTATTGTTGATGCGGATACGCCTGCGGAAAAATTGACATCTGTGGCCCGTGTTGCGGACAGTCGTATTATAGATGTTGTTGTATTTGATGCATTTGATATGGGTGACGGCACAAAATCGATTGCATTTACAATAACGATTCAGCCAAATGATAATATGTCAGATTCAGATTTATTATCGTTGCAGGAATCTGTAATAAAATTGGTTGAAAAGAAATGCGATGCAAACATCCGTGATAAATAAAGTTGTAAAAATAACAAAAACACCGGCAAAGACCGGTGTTTTTTTTATATTTATGGTGCCGGTGACAGGACTTGAACCTGCGACCCCCTCATTACGAATGAGATGCTCTACCAGCTGAGCTACACCGGCCGACATGTGCAAAGACTATAAATCATAACGGAAATAATTTCCAGTGGTTTTTTTTAAGGATTATAATTTTTAGATACCGCATTATTGCGTGAATACGAACAAGACCGTATGCATTTTATGCCTTGATTTTTCGCAGCACCACCATAATCCCTGCGGGGGTCATGCCCGGTATGCGGGACAAATCGGCAATATTTTCAGGCCGTGTCGCAGTCAATTTTTCAACCAATTCATTGGTCAACCCCGGCAATCCTGCATAAACAAAATCGACAGGTATTTTCAATTCTGCATCACGTTTATATGCGGCAATTTCCCGTTCGTTGCGGGCGATATATCCGGCATAAAAGGCATCGTTTTTTGTAAAAATATCTGCCTTGGCGGCCAGTTTTTTTTCATACGCACCCTGTCCAATCAGTCCCAGTTCCACACCAATTTTTCCCAATCTTTTAATTGCATTATCTGCCCGCAGGTGCAAACGATATTCCGCACGTGATGTAAACATACGATAGGGTTCATCAACCCCGATTGTTGTTATATCGTCAATTAAAACCCCAATCATTGAATTTGTACGGTCGATTTCCAGGTATGGCAACCCGCACGCATATGCTGCGGCATTTGCACCCGCGACCAGTCCCTGGGCCGCCGCCTCTTCATATCCAGATGTACCATTAATTTGCCCCGCAAAGAACAGGTGTGGCCAGTCTTTGCTTTGCAGTTTATCATTCAATGCCCGTGCATCGATTGCGTCATATTCGATTGCGTATCCATAGCGAACGATTTCCACGTTTTCCAGTCCTGGAATTGTCCGCAGCCATTTTTCTTGTTCGTCTTTGCCGAAACTGGTGGACAATCCATTTGGATAGATTATATCACTGTCTGCCCCTTCGGGTTCCAGGAACACGTGGTGTGATGTATGTTCTGGGAACCGCATAACTTTGTCTTCGATACTGGGGCAGTACCGTGGCCCTGTTCCGACTATGTCCCCATTATACATTGGTGCATTTTTTATATTTTCCCGAATGACATTATGTGTATTTTCATTTGTATAGGTTATAAAGCACACAGATTCATATTTATTATTTTCATCACCATCTGAAAACCAGTCATGTGGCATATCACCTGGTTGCACTTCGCACACGTCCCAGTTTATGCTGTCGCGTTTCAGTCGTGCCGGTGTCCCTGTTTTCAGTCGCAGTATCTTAAACCCCATTTCTTGCAAGAAATTTGATGTTTTTGCATCATTTTCTTGGTATTGCCCGCTGTCCATCAGTCGTCCAGACGGTATTTTTTCATCGCCACATGTGACCATCCCGTTCAGGAAAGTCCCAGTTGTAAAAACGATTGCCCTGCCCTGGTATTTATCATTAATAATTGTTGCGGTTTTATCGATATCAACGACTGTTTCAAATACAGTATCCAGGTTTTTATATTCACTCAAAATATCGACAATTGCCCTGTGATACAGGTTTCGGTCTATTTGCGCCCTCAGTGCCTGGGTTGCGGCCCCATGTGTTGCATTCAGTGTACGCCAATGAATACCGGCACGATCTGCGGCCCGTGGCATAACACCGCCAAACGCGTCCATTTCTGCCACCATTTGTGATTTTCCAGGTCCACCGATGCTGGGGTTACACGACAAAGCGCCCAGGTCATCGACCCGCTGGGTCATCAGCAGTGTTTTTGCCCCACGTCTGGCGGCGGCTGTTGCAGCTTCGACGCCTGCGTGTCCCCCACCAATAACAATCACATCATATTGTTTCATTAAAAGCGTCCCATCCCACCATTTACATGCAGTGTTTGTCCGTTTATATATGCGGCTTCATCCGATGCCAGGAACACACATGCATTTGCGATGTCGTCTGGTTCGCCAAATCGTCCCGCTGGGATTTGTGCCAGGTAAGATTTTTTCAGTTCTTCTGGCAGAACATCCGTCATAGGTGTTTTGATAAACCCAGGTGCGATTGCGTTTGCAGTAATACCGCGGCTGGCAACTTCGGCGGCGATTGATTTTGTCATTGCGATTATACCGCCTTTGGATGCGGCATAGTTTGCCTGTCCTGGTCCCCCGATGGCCCCGATAATAGACGCCATATTAATAATACGTCCAAATCTGTTTTTCATCATTGGCATAATTGCGGCCCGACACATTTTAAAGCATGACCGCAGATTTGTATTAATCACGTCATCGAATTGTTCGTCTGTCATACGCATAATCAGTGTATCTTTTGTGATACCTGCGTTGTTGATTAAGATATCGATTTTTCCGCATTTTTCGATTGTGTTCATCACCAGTTCGACTGCCCCGCCATCTGCGGCCAAATCACATGGGATTTTCACATAAGAATCATCAAATTCAGCGTTCATTTTTGTGATATTTCGTCCAGACACGACAACGGTTGCCCCTGCCGCCTGCATTTTTTTTGCGATTGCCCCACCAATTCCGCCTGTTGCACCTGTAACCAGTGCGACCCGACCTGATAAATCAAACATAATTAATCCTCCAATTTTCTAGCGGTTATTTTATCTGTGATTCTGGAACACAGTCCTGTCAGAACATTACCTGGTCCGACTTCGATTTGTTCTGTGATACCCAGGTTTACCATATTCAGCACACTTTCACGCCAACGCACACCGTGTGTCATTTGGTATACCAACGCGTCTTTTATTTCATCAATATCCTGTGTTGGTTGGCATGTTTTGTTCAATATGATTGGTACAGTTGGTTGTTTGAAATCAACTGTTTCAATTGCTGCCCGCATTGCATCTGCGGCGGGTTTTTGCACACGACAGTGTACCGGCACCGACAGTGCCAATGGCATTGCCCGTTTTGCACCATTTTCTTTTGCAGCGGCCATTGCTGCCTCGACATTTTCTTTCAGACCAGAAATCACGACCTGTCCTGGCGAATTATCATTTGCGACATCACAGTCATTATTTTCACAAATATCACGCAGTACATCAATATCCATCCCCAGTACCACTGCGGTCAGTCCATGTCCCACAGGCACTGCGCTTTGCATTGCATTGCCCCGCACCCTCAGCAGTTTTGCGGCCTGACCAACGGTTAATGCCCCTGCGGCACACAGTGCGGTATATTCCCCCAGCGAATGTCCTGCAACATATTCTGGGATATTTGCATTTGTCGCCCGCAGCATTGCGATTGAAGTTGCCATAATTGCGGGTTGCACATTTGCCGTCAGTGTCAGTTCTTCTGCCGGTCCATTAAAAATAATATCCGACAGTTTTTGATTCAGTGCCGCATCAACTTCATCGAACACGGCCCGTGCCGCTGGACAAGTTTTATACAAATCGTGTCCCATACCGACGAATTGTGCGCCCTGGCCTGGGAAAACAAAAACAGATGCCATATATATTCCTTTGTTAAATCATGAATTGATTATACTTTGCGAATACTAAATTCGCAACCGCAATAATTCTGTCGATAGAAATCAGATTCACGGTTTAATTTCACCCGCAGATTTTCGTCCCACATAATTGGCAAATACAAAACGTCTGTGCATGCCTGCCGTGCGGCATTATCGACCTGGGATTGGTCTTTGTGTCGTGACACCCCCAGAACACTGGCGATTGCGTTATATCCGTTATCTTGGGCGTATTTTACGGCCCGTCTAAATCTGTATTCAAAGCACAGCGTGCATCTTTTACCACGTTCAGGTTCGGTTTCGAATCCGCGAACGGCGTTACGCCATGCATCGTGGTCGTATTCCAGAACATCGTATTTTGCACCGCATTCTTGGCAGTACTTAATCTGTTCTGCCAGTCTTTTGTTGTATTCAGACATTGGAAAAATATTTGGATTAAAGAACAGTACGACAAAGTCTGTCACACCGTCTATTTCATTATTTACCAATTGCCGAATTGCCCCGGCACTGCATGGTGCACAGCATGAAACCAGTACCAGTCTGATATTCTTGTTCATGTTATTTACAGTACCCATACGAACGCAATTTTTTTGCACGTTTAACTACTTGCATGGCTTTTTTGCATCCTTCTGTACTGTCCATAATGATGGTCAGTTCTGGATTTTTAATATTGTATTCATACACAGTGCTGGATATTCTGTCGCAAATATATTTAACGAATGTGCAGTTTTGTGTATTTTTACAATCACAAATATTTTTACAATTCTCGCAATGAAATCTGGCAGAAAAAATTTTTTCTGCGATTGGTGATTTCGTATTATTTTGTTCTGTACGGTATCCGTTTACAGTTATACTTCTGCTTGTTTTATCTAACATTTGTATTCAGTTCCTGTTTTTTTATCATTTATTTGAATCAAGTTTTTATCATCTGTTCCGCATTTCAGTTCGGCCGCACTGCACATCATTCCGAACGATTCTATGCCTGCGACAGTACGTTGCACCATTGTTTTTTTTGCCCCCGGCAATTTGCATCCAACGGGTGCCAGAATTCCGCGAAAACCGACGGAAACATTTGGTGCGCCGCATACGATTTGCACAGGTTTTTCGGCCCCATAATCCACCATTAACACATGTAAATCATCACGTGTAGGGTGTTTTTCCATGGATACAATTTCCGCCACAATTGGTTTTGGTGAATTGTCAGGTTTTTTTACATAGTACTTGTTTGTCAGTGCTTTGACAGTATCATCATCAATTCTGTTGAACAGGTTTTCTGGCACAGCAAATTCTGCGTTATTTTCGATACGATGTTCGTATTCTGTTGGCCATACCATGTCATGTTTTTGTGCAAAAATATTTTGCATTTTTTTTGCGGTATCTGGGATAATTGGTGCCGACACCCGTGCGAACAGGTCAATCATTTGGAAACATTCGTTCAGCACATTTCCTGCCCCAGTCATATCTCCATTTTTGACCAATGTCCAAGGTTCCATACGCGTCATATATTCATTTCCAATTGCGTACATTCCACGCAGTGCCGCAATTGCATTACGGAATTCGCATGCATCCAGTGCGTTTGTTAAATCTGCCAGTTTTGCATCCAGCTTGGCTTTCAGCTCTGTATTTTTTTCTGTTGTGGCCGGCACATTATTACCAAAGTTCTTTTGTGTCAGTTTACATACGCGTGAAACAAAGTTTCCCAACATACCGTTCAGGTCTTTATTAACGATATCTGCGAATCTTTCGATTGTAAAGTCTGTATCATCAGTTTCAGGTGCGCTTGCCATCAAAGCATATCGCCATGCGTCTGCTGGTGCTTCTTTGATTGCGTCGTTCAGGAATATTCCATTACCCGTAGATTTAGAAATTTTTGCCCCGTTAAAGTTCAAAAAGTTCAAACCCTTTAATAAATCCACAGTTTTCCAGTTATCATCCATTGCCAGTTCCTGTGCAGGAAAGAATATTGAATGAAAAGAAATATTATCTTTGGCCATAAACTGTGCATAGTACACATCGTCCCCACCATGCCACCAATCGGCCCAGTTTTCATTTGC
>JAFWZK010000056.1 GCA_017522445.1 Alphaproteobacteria bacterium | reverse complement strand
TACGGCGGTGGTTGTACTGGATACAGAAACAAACGCAGAACTGGTGGCCGAAGGGCTGGCAAACGATGCATTGCGCTTTATCCAAGATACACGCAAGGCAGCGGGTCTGGACGTATCTGACCGTATCATATTAACTTATTCAGCCGACCCTGCATTGGCAAATGCAATGGAAACCCATAAAAAACGTATTATGCGTGAAGCACTGGTTGTTGATATGGTTTCTGGTGACGGGGAATACGAAACCGAAATCGAAGGGTATAAGCTGACAATATCGGTTAAAAAAGCATAACGGAAAAACAAATGAAACTGTCGCCGCAAAGATATTTTGAATTGGTGCCCCCGACCGTTGATATGACAATTCGGTCGGAACTGTATCACACAAATGAATTTAACTTTGCGGTGGCGGTTATTTTATCTGCCCAGGCAACTGATAAAAAGGTTAACGAGGTAACACCAGAACTGTTCCGTGTGGCACCAACACCACAAAAAATGCTGGAACTGGGGATAGATGGGTTAAAAACACATATTCGTGTAATCTCGTTTTTTAATAACAAGGCGAAAAATATAATTGCCCTGGCCGAAAGATTAGTTGCCGAAAACATGACCGACACATTTCCAGACAAATATCATAATCGCGATGAATTGATGCGGTTGCCAGGTATCGGACAAAAGACAGCGAACGTTATCTGCAATGTACTGTGGCAGATGCCATACATTGGGGTCGACACGCACGTTTTTCGTAATGCACACAGATATGGATGGGTTGACGATGCAGACAACACGCCCGAACGGGTGGAAACAAAACTAATCAAACACATTCCCCAGAAATATCATTCAATTGTAAATCATGTAATGGTATTGCATGGTCGATACATCTGCAAAGCATTACGTCCCGAATGTGACAAATGTCCTGTTATCCGATATTGTCCATATAAAAACAAAAAATAAATCCCCTGTTTTGGGGATTATTTTTATCTCATTCTTGGGCCACGCATTGGATTCATCTGCTGGCCGGTGCCGGCGGATGTCATACCGGTTTTACCAACGATAATTTTATCACCCATTTGAATTTCATCGGAAATGATTTCTGTTTCTGTTGCAGTGCTTAACCCCTTGGTATATGGCACCATCAGCAAATTGCCATCACGCAGTATTGCCAAATGCGACACAGGTGTGGCCCCGTTAATTTCTTCGGGCAACAAAAATCTGTCAAAGCTGCGAACCAGAAATGCCGAGTTTGCCGCCCGCCAAACATTTTCTTTTTCGGAAATAATAACTGTCACAAATGCGGTCATTCCCGGCATCAGACGCAGGTCAGTGTTATCAACATCAATCACAACAGTATAAACAACAACGTTCGAAGTAGTTGTTGGTGATAAACGTATTTGTCGCACCACTCCATCAAACGTTTCCGTTGGATATGCATCAACTGTGAAAGTTACGGCCTGGCCATCTTTGATGACACCAATATCGGCCTCGGACACAGCGGTTTCTATTTGCATTTTTGTTAAATCTTCGGCAATTTCGAACAAATCGGGTGTCTGGAAAGATGCCGCAACAGTTTGTCCCACATCCACCTTGCGCGAGATGACTGTCCCATCGACTGGCGACACAATTGTTGCATACCCCAGATTTGTCACCGCCCGGTCATATGTAGACTGTGCCCGTTTAACAGATTGTTGTGCCTGTTCATATTGTGTTTGCGATTGTTCCATTTCTGCACGTGAAATAAAACCTTCGCCATACAGCATTTTATTTCTGTTATATTCACTTTTTGCAAAGTTCAACTGAGACACAGCACTGTCCAGCGATGCCTTTGACTCGTCAACAGTTGCCTGTAAAACGGACGGTTCGATTGTCAGCAACACATCTCCTTTTTTAACCTTGGAATTAAAATCCACATACAGGTTATCAATTGTTCCAGACACCTGTGAACCGACATTCACCGTATTAACGGGCATAATTTCACCGGTTGCGGTAACGACCTGACGCAAATCCCCCCGTGAAATATTCATTGTTATAAATTCCTGTTTGGCATCATTATTTCGACCCCAAATCAACCATATTCCTAACACAACGATTACCCCCAGCAGAACCCACCATTTTTTACGCCAAACGAATCCCCATACACGTTTCATGATTGATACTTTTGGTTGATTATTGTTTTTAGTCTTTTTCATTTTCTTCCCTTTCTAATTCTGCACGAATTTCACCCACGGCCAAGGCCACTGCCGCCCGTTTGGTAAACAAATCATATTTTGCGGCATTATTTTGTTTTTCCGCATCCAGCAATTCAGACTGTGACGTTTGCCAATCCAACATAGTCGCCCGTCCAACCTTGTACATACCGGACGTCACCCGTTCACTTTCTGTTGCGGACTTTAACAAGGTTTCTGTTTGCTTTAACACAGTCTGTGCCGTTTTATAGTTTTGATATGCTGTAAAGATATCCAGGTTTGCATTATCTTCGGTTTGACGTTCCACCTCGACTGCGCGGTCATAGTTCACCTGTGCGGCCCGTGCATTATACATATTTGCAAAACCTGCGAACAATGGCATTGATGCACGAATACCTATACTGCCGCTGATATTATCATTTCCGGCACCAAATGTTTCGGATGGGGTGTCGTTCCATGACACCGAACCAGACGCAGATATTGTCGGCAGATTACTAAGCCACACACTGTTTCTGCGATGCCATGCAGAATCTTTATTTGCGGTTGCACGCAGCAAATCTGGTCTTGTTTTTTTTGCCTGTTCGAATAATTCATCCAGTGTTTTTGTTTCTTGTGGTGTACCAAAGTTTGATGGCATATCTGCGATTTTAATTTTCTGTCCTGCATCAAAAGACAATTTTGCCAACAAAGTTCCCCGTGTAATTTCGCGATTATTTCTTGCCCTTTCCAGGTCCAGTTCCCGACTGGCCAGTGTTGTATCTGCCTTAAGCACATCTGCCTTGGCAACTGCCCCCGCCTGGAATTTTTTTTGTGCTGTATCGCGTGCAGTTTTTGCCACTTTTAACAGCATTTCTGCAGACTGCACATCTGCATCCGCCTTTAACAATGCATAGTACGACCCAATTACCCCATAGATATAATTCTGTACCGTTTCGTCATAATCGAAACCTGCGGCCCGCCACGCAGCGGATGCCTGATTTAAATCGGCCAATCTTTTACCAAAATCGAAAATCAAATAAGACGCGGACAACGAAGCCCCATAGGACCAATCGCCCCACTGTTCGTTACGATACGGCATTGATGCATTTGCAGACGCATTTACACTGGGCAAATAATCTGCATAGTTTGCATTTTTTTGTAATCTGGACGCTTCATACGCCATATATGCAGCGGCGGTTTGTGGGTTTCTGCACAGTCCCAATTCTATCACCTGGCTCAGGTCCAGGACCATATCTGGCACGGTTGTACGTGTCATACAGTCATCGACTGCGAACGCCGAAAACGGAATAAAACCCAATAATAAAACTGACAAAAATCTCATACCAACTCTCTCTTCTCCGAACATTCGTATCAATTATACAATTTTTATGTTGAATTACAATTTTTTTTTGCTTAATATACTGACACAAAGTTCGTGGCCTGGTGGCAGAGTGGTTATGCAGAGGACTGCAAATCCTTGGATGCCGGTTCGATTCCGACCCAGGCCTCCACTTTTGTAAAAATAAGAAAACACCCCATGTGGGTGGTTTTTTATTTTTTGGGTCGGAAACGAACCGTGTGATTTACATTAAATCATTCCCTTGTTTTTCTTGTACAACTGCACAATTTTTTGTACCATTACCGCCATGATAAACGAATTAACACTGACGGATTTCAGAAACCATAACATGTGTCGCATAACCACACACGGCATGCGTAACATTATTATCACAGGCCCCAACGGTGCGGGCAAAACCGCCATACTCGAAGCGGTATCCATGCTGGCTGGCGATCGTGGCATGCGTGGTGTTTCTATGACAGAAATTGCACGTTTTAATGGTACTGGTGGCTTTTCAATTTTTGCAAATCTGATTGAAGACAGGCAAATATCTGTTCAGTTTACAAATGGCGACAATAATCGTCGTGCCAGAATTGACGGTGAACCTGCGACCTTAACCGACCTGGCTGGTATACTACGCATTGTATGGATTACCCCCCGCGAAGACCGTCTGTTCATCGACAGTGGTTCTGATCGTCGTGCATTTTTCGACCGCCTGGCAACCAGTTTTGATACATCACATTCTGGTCGCATGGCCAAGTTATCAAAACTGCTGGCCGAACGTGCATACGCATTAAAGACCGGCACAGACATGCATTGGCTGGATGCATTGGACACCCAGATTGCGGGCACTGCCATCACGATTGCCCACAGTCGCATACAATATGCTGGTGAATTAAATTATTTTCTGACGAATTGTGCTGTATCTGTATCTGGCATGATAGAAGGTATGTTGATTGATGGCATATCCACGGGCGATGCCGAACGCAAATACCTGGACTATCTAAAGACCAATCGCACATTGACGGGCGACAAAATGATACTGGATGGTCCGCACAGGTCTGACTTTGGCGTATACAATAACGCATTACAATTACCTGCATATTTAACCAGCACCGGCCAACAAAAAATGGCATTACTGGAATTGATATTGGCTCATGCCAGACTGATACATACCAAGACCGGCAAACGTCCGATAATTTTACTGGACGAAGCGGCGGCCCATCTGGACGAATCTGCCCGTACAAAATTATTTCACGAATTGGGCGATGCAGATGCCCAGGTCTGGGCAACAGGTTTGGATAAAAATATATTCAAAAATGTACCTGACGCAGTATTTGTTACTTGCCAGGATGGGGAAATAAATAATATAGTATTGGCGGAGTAAATAATATGGCACGAATAGATTATCAAACATTATTGGACAACGCGTTAAAGTCTGTTGTCAAAGACGCCCTGATTCATGCCCAGTTTAATGGTCTGGGTGACGGCACACATTTTTTCATCACATTTCGCACTCGTGATTCAGGTGTCGTATTACCGGATTTTCTGCGAATCAGATATCCTGATTTAATGACAATTGTACTGCAGTATTCATATAACAACCTGCACGTATCGGACAAGGAATTTGGTGTCCAGTTAACATTTGATGGCCGTCCATTTTTCATCCGCGTCCCCTTTTCCTCTTTGGTCGAGTTCAAAGATCCTTCGGTTGATTTTATGTTATCATTTCAGAACAAATCGCAACCTGCTGCGGCGGACAACGACATGGAATTACCATTGGATGACAAGCCCGGAACAGTACCCGACCCTGGCCGTGTTGTATCACTGGACGAGTTTCGCAGAAACAGACACCAGTAAAAAAATCCCCAACATGGGGATTTTTTTTATTTCTGGTGCCCTAAGCAAGAATCGGACTTGCGACTCGTCCTTACCAAGGACGTGTTTTACCACTAGACTATTAGGGCAATAAAACTGTGTTTATTATACGTACCATACGATAAAAATCAAGAACAAAAAAGTTCCCTCTACACCCCCCACCCCATCATGTCATCCCGTGGCTTGCCTGTCGCACGAAGTTTTAACGAAGTGTGAACCACGGGATCCAGGTGTATGCTTTTTTCTTACTTTGTCATTGCGACATCAGACACACACTATCGTCATACCGG
>JAFWZK010000055.1 GCA_017522445.1 Alphaproteobacteria bacterium | reverse complement strand
TTTTTTACTTCTTCGTCTTTTTCTTCTTCCATTTGAACCAGGCCTGAATATGTAGATTCAATCAAAAAGATTGATTTTTCGCCGGCTTCCAGTTTCGAGTGTACCTTGGTAATCAAATCCACCATGAACAGATTGTTTTCGGCACCCTTGATCTGAATGTCAATGTTGATTTCCAGTTTTGCCTGGCCATTGTCGTTCTTGAAAAATAATTCTGGAACGTTTGGACTTTCAAAAGAAATATCTTTTAAAAACTGAGAGATAATATTAAATTTTGCCATTTTGTTTTCTCCTTATGCTGAATTAGTGGCGAATGTATACTGGACTTAGGTCCGCGTTTTATGATAATATAGCATTGTAAACAAGTTTTACAAGTGGGGGAGTGAAGAAAAATGCGTTTTGTGAAAAAAAATATTGTGTTAAATGCGTTGATGGGGGTGTGTGCGGCATTGGTTTTGGCATCTTGTGATGTGTCGACACCCACTGTGTCTGGTGATAATTCTGTTATTCCATCTAATTTTAAGCGTGTGTCTTATTCGGATTTGCCAGGATGGCGGGATGATGATGTACGATATGCACTGCAGGCGTTCAGAAATTCGTGCAAGGCCAAAATTCAATTCACAGGACGCTTAATCCCGGATAAAGAGTTGTTTGCTGAAAAATGTCGTATGTTGCCGTCTGCATCCGCCGATGTTGCAACCGTCAGGGCATGGTTCGAATCTAATTTCCAGCCATATCAGATTTATAATGATAATGGTGGGGACCGCGGGACGTATACCGGATACTATTCCCCAATAATCCCAGCATGTCGTACGCAAACCCCACAGTGTAATGAACCGCTGATGGGTGTGCCAACAGATGGACGGTCGTACAAAGGTGTGCCAAAAAAAGATATCGTGGAAAAGAAAATCGGACGTGTTTTGTACTGGGCAAATATCGTTGATGTGCAAAATATCCAAATCCAGGGGTCCGGAAATCTGCGGCTGGAAGATGGAACAGATGTTAAACTGAACTTTGCCGCAGTTAATGATATGCCGTTCAAATCCATAGGGGAAGAACTGCGTAATCGCGGAATCAGACCCAGTGGGGGATACTCGTCCGAGGCCGTATGGCAACACCTGAAGGCAAATCCAAAACTGGCCAAAGATGTTATTTATAAAAATCCCCGGTATGTTTATTTCTATGAGTCAACACCGCCAGATGTTATCGGAAAACTGGGGACGCCATTGTCAAAAATAAGAAGTGTTGCAATGGACGATGATTTGTATACACTGGGATTGCCAGTGTATGTGAATACAAACCTGTCAGATGGACGGCCGTTCCGCAGACTGATGATTGCCCAAGATACAGGCAGTGCAATTCGTGGTTGGATTCGTGCAGATATTTTCTTTGGTAAAGGGGACGATGCCTATCGATTCGCACAGGGACAGCATGCACAGGGACAAATGTTCATACTGATGCCAAAAGAATATACGTATGTCAAACCAAGATAAAAAAATTGACCAAAGATTAAAACGCCCCCAGACAATCGCAGGTGCATTGGGGGGACTGATGCAGATTTTTGGTGTCAGGGCATCTGATGCCGATTTACTTGCACGCTGGGATGATATTATGGGGACTGATATCGCATCGATTGCAAAACTGGCCGCAATACGAAAAAATCGTGATAATACATTTAATGTTGTTATTCGACCTGCTGTTCCAGCGTATACGTTGCAACTGTCGTACAGCAAAGATGAAATTATAAAAAGAATAAATAAATACTTTGGTTATGACGCGGTTGGAAAAATAAGTTTCAGAAAATGACAAAGCGAGTGCTGGGAATTGACCCGGGTTTATTGCATACAGGTTGGGCGGTTGTTGAATCGCATGGACAATCGCGTAAATATATTGCCAGTGGTGTAATTTTGCCAAATCCGAAAATGGAAATGTGCGAAAGATTGGTTCATATCTTTCGCGAGATAACGAAAATATGTGAAACTTTTCAGCCAGATGAATGCAGTATTGAAATAACCTTTGTTAATAAAAATCCAAAAACTACACTGATTTTGGGACATGCACGGGCAGCCGCAGTGGTGGCGGTGGCAAACCAAAATGTGCCAATTTTTGAATACGAACCAAATAAAATAAAAAAAGCCCTGACCGGGGCAGGGCATGCAGATAAGTCGGCAGTGGATAAAATGGTTCAGATTTTGCTGCCGGCGGCAAAGCCAAAAACATCAGACGAAGCAGATGCAATTGCAATCGCTTTGGCACATGCAAATATGGTCAGCTGGATTTTTTGAAATAAAATAATCGGGGCAACACCCCGATTGTTTCTGTGCCTCTACACGTCTTAGACAAACAGGTCTTTGACGAATTGTGCATGTTCGGTAATAAACTTGAACCGGAATTCAGGTTTCTTGCCCATCAATTCGGTGACGATTGTGCGTGTTTTTTCTGTGTCTTCGGCACCTTCTTCGGTACGGGGCGGCAGGTCAACACGTATTAAACGACGTGTCTTGGGCGACATGGTGGTTTCTTTTAACTGGTTTGGCATCATTTCACCCAGCCCTTTGAATCGAGATATTTCAACCTTTTTATTTTTGTACTTGGTCGTTTTCAGTTGTTCCAGTTCTTCGTCAGAATCAACGTATATCGATTCGGTGCCGCATGTTAATTTATACAGCGGTGGACATGATAAATACAGGTGACCACCATAAATTAACTGGGGCATGTAGTGATAGAAAAATGCCATTAGCAATGATGCAATATGACTGCCGTCTACGTCAGCATCGGTCATGATGATTATCTTTTCATATCGCAACTTGTCATCGTTCCAATCGCGGGCGGTGCCAGCACCAATAATGTCAATCAGGTCATTTAATTCACGATTCGCACCAAATCGTTCGTCAGAATTAGAAATTACGTTCAAAACCTTGCCACGCAGGGGCATAATTGCCTGGGTTGCACGATCACGTGCCTGTTTTGCGGTGCCACCCGCCGATTCGCCTTCGACAATGAACAGTTCTGTGCCGGCAATGCCGTGCTTGGAACAATCGGCCAATTTCGCAGGCATGCGGATGCGTTTGGTCGGTGTTTTGCGGGCAACGTCTTTGACCTGTTTCGTTTTTATGCGGGCGTTGGCCAAATTTATTACAAATTCCAGTAATGCATTTGCCGTCTTGGGGTCGGATGCCAAAAACATCTCCCATGGGTCGCGCAGGGCATTTTCTGTATAGCGGGCAATTTCGGGGTTGGATAATTTTTCCTTGGTCTGGCCCAAAAATTGGGGCGTCTTGTAAAAGACAGATACAATCGCAGCAACAGAATCAAATACGTCTTCGCCAATAATCGTGGCGGCGGATTTGTTGTTTACCTTGTCCCCATAGGCCTTAATACCCTTGGTAATTGCAGATTTGAACCCGGTTTCGTGGGTGCCCCCGTCAATGGTCGCAATCGTGTTGCAATAGGACGAGAAAAAGCCATCGTCAGATGCGGCACCGTTTTCATCAGTTAAAAATGTTAATGCCCATTCAACACGACCACTGTCATCTGGAAAATCAACACTGCCGCTGAATATGCGGGGTAAAATACGCGGCTTGCTGTCCGTCTTTTCCGCCAGAAAGTCTGCAACACCATTTGGATAATAAAATGTTGTTGTGGCGGGAATGTTCATGTCTTCGGTTAATAATTCTGGATTGCATGACCAATCAATCTTGACACCACGGGATAAAAATGCCTTGGCACGGGCCATGCGATAGATTTTTACCGGTTTGAATGTTGCGGATTCCCCAAAAATCTGGTCGTCAATGGTAAATCTTATTTTGGTGCCATGCGATTTGGTGGCATCGCCACGTGTCATAGGTGATGTCACCTGGCCACGGGAAAATGTCTGATGCCAATGATATCCATCACGAGAAATGTCAACAATCATTTCAGATGACAGTGCATTTACAACCGCAGAACCAACACCGTGCAGACCACCACTGGTTTTATACACGTTGTTATTAAACTTGCCCCCGGAATGCAGGGTGGTCAATATAACTTCCAGTGCGGATTTGCCGGGATACTTTGGATGTTCGTCCACAGGAATGCCGCGACCGTCATCAGTAATTTCAATCGTCTTGGAATCAATCAGGCGGACGATTATTTTCTTGGCAAAGCCAGCAACCGCTTCGTCAATCGAATTGTCCATAATCTCAATCGGCAGGTGATGCCATGCCTTTTCGTCTGTGCCGCCAATGTACATCCCGGGACGCAGGCGAACGGGTTCCAGACCTTCTAGTACCTGGATATCAGAAGCATCGTATGTTTGTGTCTTTTTCTCTGTCATAATGTTAGTATTAGTAAAACATTTTTCATTTTTAAGCAAGCCCAAAGAATTTACCCCTAAATCATATTTTGGGACTTGATTTTTTTTAATGCTGTCCTATATATTTTACAACAATAATTTTAATGGATGTATAAAATGAATAAAAACCCGTATGAAGTGCTGGGTGTGGCACGTGATGCGTCTGATGCAGATATTAAAAAGGCATATCATAAACTGGTGATGAAGTACCACCCAGACAGAAATCCAGATAACAAAGATGCAGAAGAAAAGTTTAAAGAAGTTAATAATGCCTTTGATATATTAAAAGATCCACAAAAACGTGCGGCGTATGACCGTTTCGGTGATGCGGCGTTCGCAGGCGGTAATGCATCAGGGGCGGGGTTTGGCGGAAACCCATTTGGTAATGGTGGATTTCACTTTAATATGGGTGGCGGCGGCGGTATGGAAGATATCCTGCGCGAGGCCATGCGTGGATTTGGATTTGGTGACTTTGGCGGTGCAGGGGGGGCACAGCGTGGTGCACCGCAACGTGGTGGACGTGACCTGCTGGACGAAGTTGTAATCGATTTGAAAGATGCATATCACGGAAAAGTACATACTGTTAAATTTTCCAGTAATGTAGAATGTGCAAAATGTCATGGGTATGGCACTGCAGATGGTAAAGCGGCCCCAGTATGCCCACGATGTGGTGGCAGTGGTTTTGTTCAGACACGTCAAGGTTTCTTTGCAATGGAACAACCATGTCCGGAATGTAATGGATTGGGGCGCAAGATTGATAAAAAATGCAGCCAGTGTAATGGTACGGGTACAGAACATAAACAACGCACGTTGGAAGTAAAAATCCCCGCCGGTATTGAAGATGGGGCCCGTTTGCGTCTGGCAGGTCAGGGCGAGGCAGGAACAAATGGTGGGCCCGCCGGTGACTTTTATCTGGATATTCATATCAGGCAGGATAAAAAATTTGAAAGACGCGGTAATGATTTGATTATGCGTGTGGATGTGCCGTTTACAACACTGGCCATGGGCGGCGAAATCGAAGTGGAAACCATAGATGGAAAAGAGTTGTCTGTTAAGGTGCCATCAGGGACACAGGTTGGTGAAAAACTGCGTGTGCGTGGACATGGTATGCCATCGGTCAGACGGGCGGGAACGTTTGGGGACCTGTATATAGATGTTGCAATAAAAATCCCAACGAAACTGACAGAAAAACAAAAAAAGATTTTAACAGAATTTGCAGAAACAAAATCTGGTAAAAAAAGTTGGTTCTGATAAAATCAAAAAACCGCCGTATATGGCGGTTTTAATGCGTATAGAACGATTTTAACGTTTTTTCATATATTCTTGTTTTAATTTTTCAGTGGTCAGGTTTTTAACCAGTTTATACTCGGTCCTTGTTTTGCCATCGGGGGTGGTGTGCGTTTGCATATCAATAACGATTTCATCACCACGTTCCACAGGCAGGTTTGTAAATTGAAGTATCTTGTATTCATTGCCAGATTTGTTTGTGGCGTATGTAGTGCTTTGGCTATGTTTTGCACGTGGTTTATAGTCTAGAACCAATACGGTGTCGCGTTTGGTTTCGATTTTTGTTGTGTCCGCAACGGTTTTTGGGGTTGATTCCTGTTTTTCGGAGGTTGGTGTTGTGTTGCAACCCAAAAATAATGTCAGTCCCAACAGGATACAGTAAAATGATTTGATATACGTATTGGTTTTAGTGTCTTTCATTGTTTGTTTTTCCTTTTTTGTTCTTATGTTTTTATTGTAGGACAAAAATACATAATGTCAAGTGTTTGTAATAAAAATAATTCCGGCGTTTTGCCGGATTTATTGCGTATAGAACGTTTTTTATTGTTATTTTATTTTCTTTAAATGTCCAACAAATGTCATTGTGTATTGGGTTGCAGACCATACAGATGCAACCAATGCCAACCATAATGTTGCAACGCTGATGTATGACAGCATAAACAGTATGCGGATAAGTGTTGGGTTAATTGCCGCAGGGTTAATCAGTGTACCCAATGTTGGTATCAATAAAAATGCACAAATTGATACCATCTGCAAAGTTGTCTTAATCTTGCCCATGGAAAAACGTGCCTTGGGGACGGGCATCTCGATCTTTTGCGTACCCAGAAATTCGCGCAGGCCGGAAATGTATAATTCACGGGCAATCATGATTATGATTGGAACAACTGTGTACCACATAGGCAACATGATTGCCAACATAATCATGGTGTTTACCACCAATAATTTATCGCCAATATGATCCATTACACCGCCCAGTTTGCTGCATGCGTTGTATTTGCGGGCCAGATAACCATCAAACCAATCAGATACAGACCCCAGTGCAAACAGCACAAAGGTTACCCAGTACATGGTGGCAGATAAGTCAGGATTATGCATCGCCAGCAGTAATGTCGGTATAATCGCAAAGGCCGCAGCAATGCGAAAACCTGATAAAAAGTTTACAAAGAATTTCATTTGTTGTTTCTCCTTTTTCTGTTTGTTGTTATTCATCATGATAAATGAATATGTATATTATATCACTGATGAGTGAAAATGAGCATATATTTTTTCAGCGGCACTTTTTCCCAATCCAGGAACGCGAACCAGGGCGGGAATACCTGCGTCCATAATGGCGTGAACGGAACCAAAGTGTTGTAATAATGCACGTTTACGGGTGGGGCCTATGCCATCAATTTCATCAAGTACAGATGCTGTCATTTGTTTTGCACGCGTATTGCGATGATATGTGATAACAAAACGATGTGCTTCGTCACGAACCGTTCGCAGCATTAAAAAAAGCTGAGAATCGTGAGGCAGTTCATGTGAAATTGTGCCATCTGGTAATATAAAATGTTCGTCTCCGTCGCGAACAATACCCTTGGTTACGCCCATTACGGGAATATCGTTTGATATTTTTTTTGCTGCGTTCCACTGGGCCATGCCACCATCAACAATAATTAAATCCAATTTAGGACCGCGATTAACTGCACGCTGGACAAATTCGGACATCATGGCAATGTCGTTACCAGCATTGGATTTGTTCTGTAATTTAAAATGTCGATAACCTGATTTTTCAAAACCGTTGTGACCAAAGGTTATCATGGCACCGACGGGCTGTTTCCCAAACAGGTGCGAGTTATCAAATACACCCGCCAGGTTTATTTTTAACCCCAACCATTTTTCCAATTCAGATACGTTTTTGTCCCAATCAATATTTGATGTATACGCATGTTTTTGGCGTATACCGCGATTTGATGTGTGGGTCAGGGCGGCAATCTTGTCGCGTATCAGTGCAGCTGATTCAAAATCCATGTTGGCAGAAAATGTTCGCATTTGTTCCGTCAAATCGTTGATAATTGGTTCGCTGTTTCCAGTTAAAATTTTTCGTGCTGTACGCACGCTTTCTGCGTATTTTTCATAGTCTGGATTTGTACATGGGGCACTGCAACGGCCAATCTGATGCAACAGGCATGGGCGTGTGCGATTTCGCATCTGGGTGTCCGAACAAGTGCGAATTTGACACACACGCTGTATCGTTTTTATCGTTTCGTTTAATGCAGATACAGATGGATAGGGCCCATATACATCGCGACGTTGTGATATCTTGCCACGGAACTTTAATAAACGTGGAAAGTCACCCTTGGTTAACGCCAGCATAGGATACATTTTTCCATCTGTTAACATTATGTTGTATTTTGGTTTCTGGGTTTTTATCAGTTCCTGTTCACGAAGTAATGCGTCCGATTCGGTTGAAACAATTTCCCATTCAACCTGGGTAACCAGTGAACGCATAACTTGTTTATGTAATTCCAGCTTTGATATGTCTTGGTATTGACGCAGGCGGTTGGACAGATTTTTTGCCTTGCCCACGTATAACAATACACCATCGGAATCGTACATTTTATAAACCCCGGGTGCGGCAGGTGCGTTCGCAATTAAATCAGAAAATTGAATATTCATATCTTTTATGATAGAATATTAATTATTAAATAGCAAATAAGAGGTTTTTCAATGAATCAAGAGTCTGGTCGTTCAATGATTGAAATGCTGGGGGTGCTGGCAATAATGGGGGCGTTGACGGTTGGGGCGTATGCCTTGATAAAAGACGCATTCGAAAGTCAAAGACAGATGCAAGGTGTAGAAGAAGTCTTCGTTATCGTTAACGAGGTTCGTAAAATCCACAGCCAGTATGATGACTTTTCTAATATGGATGGAGAAGTTATCTTAAACATGATGGAAAAAAAACACAATCCGTATGGCGGAACGTACGAATTGACAGTTAATCCGGCCAATTCAAGACAATTTATTCTGACCATAAACGGATTAAGTAAATCCGAGTGCCAGGCATTGATTACACGTGCGTGGACCGATTCTGTTGGGTATAAACTGTCGGATAAAAAAGAAAGTGGTGCCACAGGTTCGTGTGATGGGACAGGTGATACAAACTATGTTCAGATAACGTATGGCGAATAAGTCATACATGTTTGTGCCAAGTGGGATTTGTGAAAAAAATGGCTGATACAATTTTTGTTTCTAGGGTAGAAGATGGGGTGCGGTTGCAACGATGGTTCTTGCGACAATTTCCATCTTTGCCCCTGCGAGAGTTTTATAAACTGTGTCGCGGTGGTCAAATTCGTGTCAATTCAAAACGCGTAAAAGGCCAGGAAATCCTGCGTATAGGTGATGCTGTGCGTGTGCCACCAACGTTGACGAACTATGCAAATGCCGCAAAACAAAAAACTGAAAGTGGCGAGTTGTTTTCCCTGACGGATTTGGAAAAATTAAGAATGTGTATAATTCACAATGATGATGATATTGTTGTGTTTAATAAACCCGCCGGACTGGCTGTGCAAGGGGGGACAGGTATAAAAAAGTCCATAGATAAAATGGCGGCCGCTTTGTTCCCATATGATAAAATAGCACTGGTTCACAGATTAGACAAGGAAACCAGTGGTATCCTGGTGGTGGCAAAAAATCAAAAGGCGGCACAAAACCTGGCAGAACAATTTCAAAACAGAAAAGCTCATAAGTATTATGTGGCACTGTTAAACGGTTATGTCAAAGACGGAGCGGGCATCATAGATAACTGGGTACTGAAAGGACAAGTGTTCGATAATCCAGGACGACTGAATAATGGAACAGGACAACGACCACAGCGTGCGGTTACTGAATACAAGGTTTTGGGACGTGCCGCAGATTGTGTTTCATGGGTACAATTTTCCCCAAAAACCGGGCGTACACATCAGCTGAGGTTGCACAGTGCGTTTTCGCTGAATGCACCAATTGTTGGGGATGATTTGTATGGTGGATATGTAAGAAATGCTGGGGCTTTGTCAACAATGCTGGAAACAAATAATTTGTTCTTGTTCGCGTATCAGCTAACATTTCAGCATCCGGGAACTGGACGAATGATGACCATGCGGGCCAAGGTGCCAGAGTTTATGATGCCTGTGTTGAAATTTTTAGAACTGCAATTGCCATGAAAAGGAAAAAAAACAGATTTTTTTCATTCGTTAGATTTTTTGGCTTGTGTTTGGGCGGCCTGGTGGTGGCATTTGTTGTTACATTGACCCAGATTGATTTTGAAAAATTGCGCGGAAATGTTGTCGCAGTATTACAGGATTCAACCGGTTTGCCAATTGAAGTAGAAGGGGCGGTGTCGTGGAAGTTGTCTTTGCGACCCGAAATAGAATTAAACCAAGTTCGTGTGGCAAATCAGCCCTGGGCGAAAAGTAAGTATGGGTTCGAGGCAGATAAAATTGATGTACGGTTGAACCTGATTTCTTTGTTCCGTGACAGACCAACAATTCAAAATGTTATCGTTTATAATGCAAAAGTTAACTTGGAAAAAAGGTCAGATGGAAAATTGTCTATCAGCCCATTTGAAACACCACAAAAAAGCACAGAACAAACCGGCAATTCTGCACCAGATGTTTATCCGTTCAAAGATGCAGGATTGGGGGGATTGGAAATAAAAAATTTAAATGCCAATATATTCGGACAGAAATATTCAATGGCAGGATTTAATATCAGACTGATGCATAAACACGAAGTGCGTGAATATACCGGGTGGATTAAGCTGGATGATGATGTGCGACCTTTTATTGTGTCACTGAGCCCGTATAATGCAGAGCGTCGGGTTTATCCGATGAAAATTGCAATTTCAACCGGGGGAGATGCGCTGATTGCAAGTATAGCACTGGAAGGGTCCAGTAAAATGCCTATCGATTTTATTGTAAAAGGTGATATTCCACAGCCAGATTTGGTGGCCAGGTTCTTTAACTTGGGAATCGAAGGAATACCAAAGGTCAAAATGAATATTGCAGGGGGTATGGACCGAGGCAGGATATTGCTGAGAAAGTCGTCCGTTATGTTTGGAAAAACAGAGTTTGACCTGTCGGGCAGTTATGATTGGGCAAAAAGTGTGCCTGTTATAAATCTGGATTTGCAATCTGATTATGTCGCATTGGTTGATTTGTTCCCAGAACTGTACACAAAAAACAGAACAAGACCAAATCGAAACCTGAATGTGTTCAAGGATGTGCCACTGTATGGCAAGTGGTTCAGGGGAAAAAATATAAATGCAAGGTTGAGTTTTGATAACTTTATTGTTTTGCATGATTTTAATATCAAAAACCTGGATTTGAATTTCAATTTGAAAAACGATGCCGCACGATTAGATATAAATGCAAATATTGCCAATGGTGATGTAGAGGTTGTCGCAGATGTAAATATTGATGAAAACGGCAGACTGTGGACAGATGTGGCGGGACAAATGAAACAAATCTATGTCGGAGAAATACTAAACCAGGTTTATGCAAATGATTTTCTGTCGGAATTGCCAGTGAATGTCGAACTGTATGTTCGGGCAAATGGTGAAAATCTGAGCGAAATTATGCAAACAATCACGGGACCTGTACAGGTGTATTCGGTGGCACCGGGATATGCACATTCTGCACTGGTGTCATATGTGTATGGAACAGATTTCTTGACATCGCTGCGGCACAGTGTTCAAGACCTGTTCAGTTCAGAAAAAAAGTATAATCAGATAAAGGTGTCCTGTGTGGCGATTAATGCGATATTGCGTGATGGGGTGTTCGAAACGCAAAATGGGGTAGCGATGGAAACAAATGCAATAAATGTGCGATTGGCAGGTGCATTGGATTTGGGAAATGAAGAAATAAAAATGTCTTTGACAACAGTGCCTGTGCGGGGATTAAAATTGTCACTGACGGGAAATGTGGTTAATTCTATTGAATTGACAGGCAGTTTGGCAGAACCTGAAATGAAAATCAGTGGTGCCGCAGTTGCCGGAAAGGTTGCGTCTGCGACAGGACTGGGATTACTGTTGGCACCGTTTACAGGTGGTATCGGTTTGGTCGCAGGGACAGGTATTGGGCTGGTTGCGGGGGATTTACTGGAAAACTGGCTGGCGGATGATAATCCGTGCAAGACGGCAATGAAACGCGGGGCAATGGTTTATCCTGATGATCCAGATTGGCTTAAGATGCCAATTTCGGAACTGGTTGATTCTGTTTCGGCAATTAAATAATTGAAAAAAATATTTTGAAAAAAACTGGGTGTATTTGGTCTTGCACCGAATCGGTCTTTTTTGCTATGCTGGTATCAACAGAGTGTAGGATAAACACATGTACGAAGATAAGGAAACAGGAGTATAGGAATGGAATTCTCGGTTTTTCGTCAGGTTTTAATACGCGCATTGGGGCATATGCAGTCCATCGTGGAAAAGCGTGCAACACTGCCAATCTTGATGAATGTAAAGTTAGAAGTCGCAGATGATTTGATTCTGTCTGCAACAAATGTGGATTTAGAATTGGTTGAACATGTCGACGCAGATATTACATTGGGTGGAAAAACGACTGTACCAGTTCAAATGCTGTATGATATTGTGCGTAAATTGCCAGATGATGCAGAAATTTCTTTTAAACAGTCGGGTGATCAACTGGTTGTGTCCAGTGGACGGGCCGTGTTCCGTCTGCCAACATTGCCGGCGGAAAATTTCCCCGCCATGGCAGGCAGCAATCTGACAACAAAATTCCAAATGACAACAGGTGATTTGGCACACTTGATTAATCAGACCAAATTTGCAATACCAACAGATGATGTGCGTTATCATCTGGGGGGGATTTATTTCCATATCGCAGAAGAGGGCGATGTAAAAAAGCTGACTGCGGTTGCAACCGATGCCCAGCGTTTGGCACTGTGTTCAATGGTGGCACCTGTCGGCAGTGCAGAAATGCCCGCTGTGATTTTACCACGCCGCGTAATTGGCGAATTGTCCAAGTTGTTGGAAGATGCAAATGTTGATGATGTAACTGTTGAATTGTCTGATACCAAGGCACGCTTTACAGTTGGTTCTGCAACATTGACCAGTAAACTGGTGGATGCACAGTATCCAAACTATCGCGTGGTTATTCCAAAGGGTAATGATAAAATCGCAATTCTGGACAGAAAACAGTTTATTAATGCAGTTGATTTGGTTTCTGTTGCCAGTGTCGATAAAACTAAGTCGGTGCAGTTGATGTTCAGTATGAATAAACTGGTTATTAATGCGTCCAGCCCAGATGCCGGTACCGCAACCCAGGAATTGGATATCGAATACAATGGTGATAGTTCGTTTACAGTTGTGTTTAATGTTAAGTTCTTGCTGGATGTGGCGGGACAGGTCGAAGGGGAAAAGTTCCAGATGGAAATGCAAGACCCGTTGGCACCAACCAAGATAAACTCGACCGACAAAGATACTGACGCGTTGTATGTGTTAATGCCGATGAGAATGTAAATATAAAAAATCCCCCGTCCAGGTGGGATTTTTTTATGTGCATAATGGATTGTAAAAAGATTGTTTGAAATACTGTTGCGTTTGTGATAAAATATGTGAAAAGGTAAAGGGGTTTAGTATGAAAAAACTGATGAAAAAAATAAGTTTTGCAATGGTTGGTATTATGGCATCGGTGCCGGCAATGGCGGCGGTGAACTATAATAATGTTCTGTGCAAATTGGCAACCGAATTTAATGGCATATTTAATTTGTTGCGTACATTGGCATTTATTGGTGCGGGTATGTCGATTGCCGGTTGGGCATGGGGTTATATAAAAGCAGGAAAAATCGATGATATTCAGAAAGAAGTGACTTCAAAGGGGGTTGCACTGTTAGTTGGTTTTGTTCTGTTGTTCAGTATCGGAACGGTTTTAAGTGTATTTATGTCAATGGCCGGTCAGGGCGGTTCATTGGGATGTGTGCAACAGTTCTTTGAATAATGGTTTGCTATTCGGTGGGAAAAAATGCGATCGTTTGGTCGCATTTTTATTTCCCCATTATCTGATTCTTTTGTTTTGATAGGTATATATAAAATTACGTTCGGTGTGTTTCATCTGATTTTCTACCTGGGATACCGGGGTGCAAAAAATGTCCAGTTCAGGGCGTGTGTCCAGGTCGCGAATCATTTTGATGCGCTGGCGCGTTAATTCGTGGTACAGAATTTCGGATAATACGTTTATGTTTTGTCGGGGTGCATTGTTAAATATGGTGATTGCATCGTGCAGGGCGGCGGCCTTGGCATTTAATGATGCGGCACCCATATAGTTGGCGATTGGATCGCCGGTGCGTTCGGGGATGTGATATTGCGACTTGATATCCGCAGTGCTGTAGCCATAGAACAGTGTTCGTGCCATGCTGTGATTTATTTGGCGAAAGTCGCCATTGTGTTTGTTGATGATGCCAGCCAGCCGCCTTTCGTATTGGGTTAATCTGTGACGCAGATAGGGGCGGGCAAACTGGTATGATAAATTTTGCATGTCGGAAAAATTCATGTCGCTGCGAATTATTGGCGACAGAAAGTATGTGCGGGCAAAAATCATGTATGGATTGTCCCGGGACAGGCACCAACAGCCGTAACGTGATATGCGCAAATCGTTTGCGTTTTTAAACGAATGTCCGTCCAGATTATAGCTGTGCGAAAATTCAATGATGTGTCCATCGAAAAAATCTGAGGTGGCGGGTGTATAGGTTGTGTTCAGTTTCTGTTCGGATGGCATGATTATCTTGGTCCATGTATAGTTTATCATGCCGCAGATTGTGGGGAAACAACCTTCGCCAAACAGATTGTGTAAATCTGAATAGTACCAGTATTCGTTATCTGTGTCGGAATCGTTTTTCGAAAACAGGGACAATTGTGTGGGGGCGGGCAGGTGACGGGTGTTGTTTAGTGTTTCATAGATAACAGATTTTGATGGTATTGGCATTTCGTGTTACCTTTGGGGTTGTGTTGTTATTTCTTGTCTTCGATGTTCGCCAACGAAAATAAAACAGAAGATATTAATGATTGATATGGTACGTGCTGGGCGTCGGCCAGTTCTTTTATCTTGTCCAAGATTGGACGCGGAATTCGCATGTTTATGACGCAGTCGGATTTGTTAAACGCCTTGTATGCGGCATATTCGCGCAGCAAGGTTTCCATATTCATTACAAATAATTGTTGCATCACGTTTGGCATAGACAATCCCCTATACATGTGGCAATACTGCCGTGTTTACAAGGAACTATACCATTGTAAATACATTTGTCAATACAAATATATTTACATGTGTCAGCACGGTTGTGATGGCGGTGGTGTTGGCGTTTGTGTGGTGCGAGTTTTTATAATATTCGGTTTGATTTTTCTGATTTATGTCTATAAAATTGGTGTGTCTGTTTAACAAGATGGAAAGGATTTTTTATGCTGAAGAAATTATTCACCATGTTGGTGATGGTTCTGTTATCTGTCGGTGGTGCCATGGCAGAATTAAAAGTGGATATCGTTGCAGGGGCGGCTAAACCAATCTCGGTTGCCGTTCAAAAATTCGAGACCGCAGACGGTGCACGCGCCAAAGATGCTGCCATGATACGCGAAGTGGTGGAAAATGACCTGAAACGCACTGGACTGTTTCGTATCGTTAATCATGATGCGTTCCCGGAATATGTTAAAATGCATGCAATGCCAAACTTTCAATCGTGGAAGGCAATAAAAACACAGGTCTTGGTTCAGGCAAAATTAACCAAAGATTCCAAAGATAGATACAGATTGGAATTCTTTGTTTGGGACGTTGATGGTAAAGAACAGATCGAGGCACAATCACTGGTTGCATCGCGTAAGGCGGTTCGCCGTATGGCACATATCATGGCAGATGCAATATATGAAAGATTAACCGGGGAAATTGGGTACTTTGATACGCAAATCGTCTTTATTGCAGAAACGGGGCCAGTTTATAATCGTACAAAACGTATGGCAATTATGGACCAGGATGGTTATGGATTGCGATATCTGTCAGATAAAGATACGTTTGTTATGTCGCCGCACTTTTCGCCAAATATGCAATCGATTGTGTTCCTGTCATACTATGACGACGACCCAATGGTGTGGAGTTTGGATTTGGATACTGGTGAACAACGCAGGTTGGGAATGTTTGGGGGGATGAACTTCTCGCCACGATTCTCGCCGGATGGTAAAAAAGTTGCCATTTCGCTGGTGAAAAAAGGGGTAACACATATATATGAATATGATATAGAGGCAAAAAAACTGCGTCAATTAACCTTTGGTAATTCTATTAATACCAGTCCGTCTTATTCCCCAGATGGTAAAAAAATGGCATTTAACAGTGACAGATCTGGACGGCAACAGATTCATGTACTGGACCTGGAATCGGGCGAAGTTAAACGTCTGACCTATGGAAATGGGCGGTATGCAACACCGGCCTGGTCGCCAGATGGGCGATTTATCGCATTTACAAAAATGGCCGATGATACATTCTATGTCGGTATTATGGACCCACGGGGCAGAAATGAAAAAATACTGGCCGGTGGCTGGTTTATGGAGGCCCCTTCGTGGGCCCCTGGGTCACGGCGTATTGTTTACTATGAAACAGAACGTGATGTTGATGATATTGAACGTATCAGTCATATTCGCAGTGTCGATATCACAGGACAGAATATTTATGATATCGAATTGCCAGACGGTATAAATGGTGTTGAACCGACTTGGTCGCCCAGATTGCCGTAAAAAAACGCCCGTTGGGCGTTTTTTATCATGTAATAGGGAAGTATTATGAAAAAGTTATTGGTGTTTTGTATGATGGTCTGTTTGTCGTCAGGTGCGTTTGCAGTGCCGGCAGTGGTTGACTATATTTTTGATGGCGATACCTTTTCAGCTCAGGTTATGCTGGCGGATGATATAGAAATTACTGTGCGGGTGCGCTTGATAAATATCGATACGCCTGAAATGAATGGACGGTGTCAAGCGGAAAAGATTATGGCACAAAATGCCAAAGATTTGTTGGCGACATTGCTGCCCCGGGGAACGGTGGTTGATTTACAAAATATCAAAGATGATAAATATCTGGGGCGGATTAATGCAAATGTTATTTTGCCCGATGGACGTGACCTGGGGGAAATAATGATAGATTCTGGCTTAGCACGTCCGTACAGGGGTGGTAAACGTGCCGGCTGGTGTGAAAAATAAATTATAATAATTCATCTATGGGCGGGGGCGACAACTCATGTAGCGTTTTGTACACTACGTTGTCGCCCCCATCCCATATCTAAATCATTCTAATTTATTTTACGCATCTGATGTGCTGTGTGCGGGGTATCAGGAACACAATGGATACCGGCCGCCGCCGGTATGACGGTGTGGGTGATAATTATGTTTTATAAAGTGTGTTAAGTGTTTTGTCATTCCGTGGCTTGACCACGGAACCCAGGTAATGCATCATTGTTTTACCAGATTTGAACAAAAAATATTATTATGTGTATATTATGGCCAGTTCTGGAAACGGGATGACATGAGTTTTTATATTGTTGTTTTTTGGTTTGGTGCTGAAGTAAGAAAAAAGCATACACCTGGGTCCCGTGGTCCAGCCACGGGATGACATGAGAGGGTGGGGATTTTTTTTATGGTTTCTATTTACTGGATTGCCACGGCTTTGCCTCGCAATGACAAATGGTGTTTTTGTTTCCAGTGCAAGGGGTATCTGGAACACAATAGATACCGGCCGTCGCCGGTATGACGACAGTGTGTGTCTGATGCCGCAACGACAAAGGCGGGGGGATAGGTTGAGTGCCATCCCATCCCATATCTAAATCATTCTAATTTATTTTCAGATAAAATCTGATGCCATAAATGTTATCTTGATTATTGTGCTTTGTTTACATTAACTGTTGTGTTTTCTGTTTATATGGTATATAATTTTCGTGCACTGGGAATAACAGTGTTGGGCATAGAAACCTATTGAGTGCGTCATGGATAAGACGTAAAAAAATCTCCAGCCAATATGTGGTTGGAGTGTGCCGAATATATTGAATAAGGTGCGCAATTCACTCAATTGTTTCTAAACTCCAACCACTGCAGATTCCTGGGTGGTGTTTTTTATGGAGGAAAAAATGCGTTTTTTTGTTGTGTTGTTCGTAATGACTATATGTACTGGGACACATGCTGCTACGATGTGTGTGCCGGATTTAAGTACCTGTACATCGTGTACAAATTTCAGTTATTCTGGGATAAAATGGACCGCAAATTGTTGTGGGGTGGATGTGTCAGGTATTGCTTTGGATGATGTGGCAGCAGATAATATTTCGGTTTCGTTTGATGAAATAAGATTTGGTAGCCCGTATGGTTTTTATGATTTTCGTCATGTATGTTTTGTGTTGTGGCCGTTTGTTATGCCGTACGGGTATGTTACTGTATGTGATTCAGGTTTTAACGGTACTGCCAGTTTGTGTGGTGCGATTGTTCCAAAATGTATGGTTGAAAAGTGCTCGGAGGAAATAGTTTGTGATAGTCAGTATCAGTAAAGTGATGAAAAAAATATTAATTTTATTTTGGTTGTATCCGCCTTGTGTGTTTGCTGTAACGTGTCCAGTGGGGTTTGTTGCGTATGAATATGACAGCTTTGTGCCGGCGACGGGTGGTGTTTGTGCGTCTGGGTATGTTGGCCATAGTCTGGATGCGGTGTGTGCATCAGGTGGAGCAATGGCGTGTTGGTTGGTGCGTGTGCTGTGTGATGCAGGAGTGACTGAATTAAAAACATCTGATGGATTGTCGTTTCCGCTGTATTCAGAAAAAAATACCTCTCCATCAATTCATATCAAATATAATGATACTGTTTGTTATGTGGATTTAGAGGAGGGGGTGGCAAATGCAGCTATTAACGTCAGCTATAATGGTGTAGTGTATCACACTGTTAAATAAAATCCCCAAAACAGGGATTTATTTTATGCGCTGTGGCGGTTGATTGCTTCGCTGATTTCGTTCAAAGATGCATTACATGGCAATAATGGTTCAAACCATACGTTGGCGGTGCCAGAATGCATGCGGCCATGCTTGGGCCAATAAAGCCCTGCGTCTGTGCCGACCGGCAAAATTGGCAATTTTAATGTGTGGGCCAATAACAGCAGACCGCGTTTTAATTCTATTTTCTGACCGGGTTTGGCACGGGTGCCTTCGGGGAATATTACCAGTGTATAACCGTTTAATACACGCTTTTCAACGTCACTGGCCAATTTTTTCATGTTTGTCTTGCCACGGGAACGATTTACCCCCAGCATGCCACAACGCCAAAATGCCCAACCATAAATCGGTATCCACAATAATTCACGCTTTAGTATAAAAAATGAATTTGGAATGACTTTGGATATTACGGCGATTTCCAAAATGGACATGTGTTTTGCTGCAACAATGGATTTGCCGTCCAGTCGTTTGTTGCCATTTGGCATGGCCGGAATGCCGTTTTCTTCGGTTGCAGGATAATGTACCTGGTACTTGATGCCACAAATCAGCCGTGCCAATACCAATGTGCCAGCCGCATCGGCATAGACCAATTTGCGGGACAGTTTACTGGATACCAATCCCAACAATAATAATGGTGACCACAGTATAAAGTATGTCAGTAATGCGACTTTAAAAATAATTGTTCTTAGCATTTTTATTTCCTTTGTTTATCTAGCTTTCTTTGATTCCGAACATTGTGACAATGTATTTTATATATTCGGTGGCCCAACGTTCAAGTCTTTTGCCAGGGGGCATCCCCGCCAATGTCGCAGGACATGTGATGATTTCGGTGTCGGGTAATTCGTGCTGGACCAAATATTTGGAACGGGTCATGTGGTCTTCGGTGGTGATTAATACAACCCTTGCAAGATTGCGGGCCGTTGCAATTTCACGTATCGCCAGTGCGTTCTGATAGGTCGATTTTGATGCAGATTCAATTATCGCAGGACGGGATACGTCAATCTTGCCCTGGGCACCGGCACCGATAATGTACAAATCTGCATTTGGATATTCACGCATTTTACGCATCGCAAAGGGTATGCGACGCTCGTCCCCGGTCAGTACAAATATGCTGTCGTTGGGTAATATCGTGCCACACTGGATTGGGGTGGATACCTTGAATACCATGCCACCCAGAATAAAGCAGCTGAACAGTACAAATGATGGTGTCAGAAAACAACGTAGGTTCATGATTATGCCGCCTGAAGAATTTTAATTGTGGTACGACGGGTAATCCATATCGAAAAGACTGCAATTATAAATGGCAACGTTAGCAAGCAAAACCACCCCAGACCAGATAACCCCAACATAGCAAGCAGTCCAACGCGGGCGGAATGTGCCGTGGATAATATTGCCAATAAAACAGGCAGCGCGACAATAAAACCAATGCCAGCGGACATTAAACTGATTTTTCCAACAATAATTTGCATCTGATGCGCGATAAAGTCGTCAGACGCACCAATCTGATTCAGAATTTCCAGTTCGCGACGGTGCAATATGGCCGTGTTCCGGGCAATGTATGATATGCATATACCAATTGTACCCAGGGTCAAAAATAATATAAAGGCAGACATTAAAATCATTTTCCAACCCGCAGATGTCGAAGAATGCAACGCGTCTGAATGCGTTAAAACACGGGCGTGTTTGGATAATTGTTCGCCAATGGATTCCAGGTCAGATTTGGTTTTAAACTGAACCTCCCACATTTGGGGAAGAAATTTTTTTAATACACTGTCGCCGGAAATCCATGGGGACATTAAATTATACATTTGTTCTGTGCTGATTTCTGTTAGCGATTCGATTTTGTCTGTGTTCGATGACAGTATGTTTTTTATTGCCTGGGTGTTTTCTGAATCCGTCACCTGAACTGTGGCATATAATTCCCACTGGGTGTTCCAACGCATTACACCAGTGCCAATGGACAGGGCAATCCCCAGTGCCAAAACTGATAAAAATGTCAGCAATGACATAATTGCCGTCATAAATGCGGATTGTTCGCGTACCAGTGAAAATACGGTTGGTGTCTTCATGTCTTATGCGTTCCCAATTTCGTCAAATTGTTTAGATAGCTCGGCAAAGTATGACTGGGGTTTTGGGCCACGCCATATCTTTTTAGGTTCCGAATCGGTTTTTGTTTGGTCTGACTGTTGCCCCAGAAAGCTGACACGGTGATTTTCTACGTGAATTACAGGGAATTTATAGGACTTTAATAATTCAGTACTGTGTGTGGCCAAGATAATCGTTGTGCCAAACATCTTGTTCATTTGAACAAATAATTCCATTAAACGTGATGCGTTTTCTGGGTCAAGGTTACCGGTCGGTTCGTCCGCCAGTAATATAGATGGCTGGACAATAATGGCACGGGCAACCGATACGCGTTGCTGCTGGCCACCAGACAGAGACAATGGTGCTGCATCTGCAAATTTGCCCAGACCAACCCAGTCTAAAACCTTGCCCACCAGTGTTTTGATTTTATCTTCGGATATGCCGCGTACACGCAAAGGCAGGGCGATATTATCAAATACCGATAAATGAGATAATAACGAGTAAGACTGAAAAACAATTGCCATGCGTTGACGTAGTTTCGTTATTTCTGTGCGACCAAGGTCATTTGTTGTATGACCAAACAGCTTTATCTGACCGCGTGCGGGTTTGTGTAATTGATATATCAAACGCAACAGTGTCGTTTTGCCCGCACCGGATGCACCAGTTAAAAAGTAAAATGAACCGTTGCTGATATTAAACGAAACATCAGTCAATATCTCAGGGCTGCCATCGTATTTCGCGGCAACATTTGCAAACGAGATTGCTGTCTTTTCTTCCATGTATCAGAATATAATAGAAAATTATTTTATCGTCAAATAAAAATGCCCCGTTTGGGGCACCTTTTTTTACTTTGCCTTGCGGACAACCGTTGTCGCATTTCTGTTTTTGGCCCAGACTTCTTCGCCTGTACCAGGATAGATTGGGTTTTCTTTGCCATAAGAAATTGTTTTGATGCGTTCTGGTTCAATTCCTTCGTAAATCATAACGTGGGCAGCATTGCTGGCACGCAGGGCACCCAAGGCCAAGTTATAATCGGTAGATCCGCGTTCGTCACATCGACCCTGAAGTGTAATCTTGATTTCTGGGTGCTGTTTCATGTACAGTGCCTGACCCGCCAGACTGTCACGGGCAGATGATGTTATTACCGCCGAATCGAATTCAAAGAAAGCATGTTGGCCGTCCAGTTCGGCAGGTGTACGAACGCATGCCGCCAGTGCCAATGCTGCCAAGATAAAGTAGAGTTTTTTCATGTTTTTTCCTTTCGTTAATGGTAATTTTTCTTTCCTCGGGTTGAAATTTAGCAAAAAATGCGAAAAGTTGTCAATAACTGTTTTTTTGTTTTTGGAATATATTGAAAATTATGATATACTGTAGGAAAAATTGGAGGGTTTATCATGAAAAAAATTTTATCAGTGGCGGTGTTGGCGGCCGTAACAGCCACGGCAGTAAACGCAGCACCAAGCCATTTGGTTCGTAACAGTAATGGCGAATATGTCGTTAATTACGATTATTATGAAAAAGAAAAGTCCGGCTGGTATATTGGTGGTCGTGTAAGTTTAAGTTTGCTGAACTGGAAAAACTCCTATGATACAGATGCGCCAAACAGCGAGATGTTAGAAGATGAATCTTATACCGAGATGGTGTTCGGTGGTGGTTTGTCTGTGGGACGCAGACTGGGGTATTTCTGGCGTGCAGAATTAGAGGGCGGATTAATCGGTTCTCATGAACACGACGATGTTGGAACTACGTTCAAGCTGACAATCCCATATGTTGTTGCAAATGCATATTATGACTTTGCAAATGGTTTCTATTTGGGGGCAGGGGCAGGTGTTGCATTGCCAACAGTTAAATGGTATGGACAGAACTTTACAGGTGGTGAAGATAAGGAACGTGGTGTTTCGCCAATGGGGGCATTTATGTTCGGATATGCACGCAAGCTGGATTATAATTTGTGGCTGGATTTACGTTATCGTTTGTCTGTGCTGTCTGGGCCAGAACATAAACGTACGTTCGAGTATGTTCTGCCACCATACGATGAATACGAAATTACTAACAAAGTTGGTCTGATTTTGGATAATTCGATTTCCGTTGGATTGCGGTATGAATTTTAATTCCAGATGAACAGTTTTTAGGAAAACGCAGAAAAAGGTATTGACCCCGATTCGCATTTTGTGATAAAATTAAAACAGTAGAGAGAACTTATGAAAAACGAACTGAAAATATCAACATTATCAATAGTGTGTGTGCTGTGTGCGGCAATTGCCGTGCCGGCATCTGGTGCGACGGCGGTACGTTCCTTGGGTGGGGCAGGTACGTATTCAGGCACGTCAAGTGCAGTAACAGCAAAAACAGGCACGTCATCAACGACGGATGCAAAGTCGGCCAAGACGGCAACCACAGGTGTGGCAAGCTCGGTTCGTGGCGGTGCAATGCGTTTGGGCGGCGGTGTGTCAAGCGGTGGTACGCGTACGGCGGCATCACGTGTGTCGGCAACACCGCGTTTGTCAATTGGTAAGTATTTGGCAACGTCCAGTGCACCAGATAAAACGGTTATTAATAACAGTGCGACCAGTGGTAATTTGCAGACCCGTATCGAGGTTTTGGAACAGTGGATGGGATATCAGGAAAATTCTGAGAACAATATTCCGGCACAATTCGAAGCTTTGGATGAAACGGTTTCTGATTTGCAATTACAGGCAGAAAAGTTGGCGGCTGATATTGAAATGGTCAGTGGCAAGCATACAACAGTCGATTATGCTAATAAGGTTTTAACCGTTGTTCAGGATGATGTGACAAAGACATATGATTTGGCGGTTGATTTTGCAGGTAAGTCTGAGTTTGATGCCTTGCAGGCGGCATTGAATGATGTGACCGGTGGGTTGGATAATTTTGCAACCAAGGTTGCGTTGAATGATTTGAAAACTGCACTGCAAAATGAAATTGCCACCAAGCAGGTTGCGGGCGATTATGCGGCGGCAGCGGATTTGTCTGCTTTGCAAAAGACAGTTGAAGATTTGCAGGGAACGTCTGCCACGGGTGCGGATTTGTCTGAATTGGCCGCACAGGTAAAGGTTATTGCAGATGACTATGCAAAAAAGACTGAATTAACCGAAACGCAGACGGCATTGCAGACTGCAATAGACGAGTTAGAAGGTTTGGTTGCGACCGAAAAAATTTTGCGTGAAAATGCGGACAAGGAATTAGACGATAAAATTGCGGCCATGGATTCTGCCTACAAAGCGGCGGAACTAGAATTGGATGGCAAGATTACTGCAGAAGCATCGGCACGTGAAACTGCAGATACAGCCCTGGATGGTAAAATCACAGCATTGGATACTGCATACAAAGCAGCAGACACAGAAATCCGTGGCGAATTTGCGGCGGCAGATGAAACAACATTAAGCTCTGCTAAGGGTTACACAGATACAGAAATTGACAAGTTGACAGATTCTTTGGGTGGGGCGACTGCGGATTTGACGGCATTGACTGGACGTGTTGATACAGCAGAAGGCAAGATTTTAACAATCGAAGGGCAACAGATCGCACAAGATGGCAAGATTTCTGACTTAGAAACAATGTTAAGTGCAGATGGTACAACGGGTAAAGCAATTGCAGCAGCCCAGGCCCAGGCAGACAAGGGTGTGGCAGATGCGGCGGATGTGGCCGGAACATTGGCGGATTATATGACGCAGAATGATTCTGAGGTTGCGGCGGCGGCAGATGCGGCGGCAGCAGCAGCGGTGGCGGCGGCGGCGGCACAGCAACAGGCGGACAAAGGCGTGGCAGATGCGGCGGCGGCAAAGTCTGTGGCGGATGCGGCACGGAATATGGCCAATGAAAATGCGGCGGAATTGATGTCTCTGCACAAGGTGGCAAACTCCGGTTCCTATGCTGATTTGGAAAATGTTCCGACAGATTTGGTGACGGATTCTAAGTTGGATTCTGTGAGAGATGCATTGCAGACCGCAATTGATGGCAAACAGCAGGCTGGTGATTATGCCCAGGCGGCTGCGTTGCAAGAATTGCAGGAAACAGTCGAAGGATTAAGTGGTGGTGCAAGTGCCACGGTTGGACAATTGCAGGACCAATTAGAATATCTTGAAGATGTTGTTGAAAGTATCGAAACTACGTACGCGACCAATGATTCTGTATCTGTTGCGTTAGAGCAGGTTCGCAAGGTTATCGATGGTATCGATGCCGAATTGGAAACGCTGACCAAGACAGAAGATTTGGGGGCGTTGGCATATAAGGATAAAGTTGAAGCGAACTTTATAAATATGGAATTGCCGTCGGGGACGATGGCTATGTTGCAGTCAAATGGCGACACTGCGTCATGGGTGACTGTCAGTGTTGTCGAAGGACAATAAGATAACAGTTGCGGAATCGCAATAGAAAATAAAAAACGAAAGAAAAGGAAAGAAAATGAAAATCAAAAACATTATGTTCTCGGGCTTTGCGGCGGCAATATTTGCCGGTGTCTGCGGGGCGGCAAGTGCGGCGACTACATATGAACTGACCAGCAAATCGTATGTTGATAACAAATTTACAGCAGAAGCAACACGTTCTGATGCCTATGCAGACCAGGCAGAAGCAGATGCAATTGCAGCGGCAAAGTCATATGCAGATGGTTTGGCAAAAAACTATGATGCAGCCGGCAGTGCAACAGCAGCACAGGCAGCAGCGGAAGCAACGGCCGCAGCAGCTTTGACTGAATATAAAACTGCAAATGATGCAAAGGTGAATAAGAATATTGCAGATATTGAAGATATCAACGCAGAATTGGAAACATTGGCAACATCAGAAACAGTTACAAATTTGACAACACGTGTAACAACAGCCGAAGGTGAAATTGATGACCTGCAGGCAGCAGATTCAACCCTGGATGGTAAAATCACAGCATTGGATACTGCATACAAAGCGGCAGATTCAACCCTGGATGGTAAAATCACAGCATTGGATGGTGCATACAAAGCAGCAGACACAGCCCTGGATGGCAAGATTTCAGCAAATACCCAGGCAATTGAAGATGAAGCATCGGCTCGTGAAACTGCAGATACAACCCTGGATGGTAAAATCACAGCATTGGATACTGCATACAAAGCAGCGGATACAACCCTGGATGGCAAAATCACAGCCATGGATGCAGCATACAAAGCAGCAGATGCCAAAGTTTTGGAAGATGCAAATAAATACACAGACGATGAAATTGATGCATTGAATCAATCTTTGTCTGGAACAACTACTAATTTGGGGGCATTGACAACACGTGTAACAACAGCCGAAGGTGAAATTGATGCCCTGCAGGCAGCGGATTCAACACTGGATGGTAAAATCACAGCATTGGATACTGCGTACAAAGCAGCAGATTCAACCCTGGATGGTAAAATCACAGATTTGGATACTGCGTACAAAGCAGCAGATACAGCCCTGGATGATAAAATCACAGATTTGGATACTGCGTACAAAGCAGCAGACACAGCATTAGAAAATGCAATCAATGCTGGAAACTTTGTTAGTGCAAATGGCATTCTGCAAACCAAGGGTGGATATCTGGTGATTTCTGACGGCGAGGGTAATGTTTCGCTGAATCAGGTTGCAGTTGTTAACGGTGACGGCACAAAAGATATAATCACAGGTAACACATTACAATAATAAGCTAACCATGCCAAAACCCGCCATATTGGGCCAGGCATAATTAAAGAAAGGAAAAAAAATGAAAGTAAAAAATATTATGTTTTCTGGCTTTATGGCGGCAATCTTGATGAGTGCCACTGGTGCTGCCGATGCGGCAATCAGTGTTGCATCCAAAGATTATGTTGATGCAAAGTCGGGTGCAGTTTCAACCGCGTTGAACGAATATAAAACCGCAAATGATGAGGCGGTTCTGAAAAATAAAACTGATATTGGTACGTTGTCCACTGCGGTTCAGTCAAATGCCAATACGTTGAGTTTGTTGTCTGAAACAGTTGGTACCAAGGCGGCAACAACATATGTTGATGCAGAATTGGCGAAAAAGCAAAACAATCTGACAGTTACTGGTGGTATTCTGACCTGGGATGCAGCTACTAGCACATTGGGACTGGAAGGGATTGCAACAGATTCTTCTGTGACAGCATTGGAAGGTAAAGTTAACACATTGGATGGCGATGTAAATACGGCGGGTTCTGTTAAGAAACAGATTGCAGATGCGATTGCAGCAGAAGTGACACGTTCTGATTCCTATGCAGATCAGGCAGAAGCCGATGCGATTGCAGCAGCTAAGACATATGCAGATGGTTTGGCAGGCAACTATGATTCAGCCGGCAGTGCAGATGCGGCATTAGCAGCAGCTAAGACATATGCAGAAAACGAAGCGGATGCGGCAGAAGCAGCAGCAAAATCGTATGCAGATGGTTTGGCAGACAACTATGATGCAGCCGGCAGTGCAGCAACTGCAAAATCAGAAGCCATTGCGGCGGCGGCAACAGATGCAACAGCCAAGGCAAATCAGGCATTGACAGATGCCAAGGCAGATGCAACAACAAAAGCTAATGCTGCACAGGCAGCGGCGGAAGAAACGGCCGCAGCAGCTTTGGCCAGCTATAAAACGACAAATGATGCAGCCGTGAAAGAAAATAAGGACGCCATCGCAGCATTGGATACAACATATGTATCAGAAGATGAAATGGATACATTCAAAGCATCTAATACAGATGCAATTGCAGATGCCAAGAAAGCTGGTACAGATGCGGCGGCGGCATTGGCTGAATATGAAACAGCAAATGATGCGGCGTTGGCGGGTGTAAAAACAACTGCTGAACAGGGTGTAGCAGATGCAGCGGCGGCGGCCCAGGCGGCAGCAGAAGCAGCAGAGGCGGCAGCCCAGGCATTGACAGATGCACAAACATATGCAGATGGCAAAGATGCAGAAACATTAGCATCTGCAAAAACATATGCAGAAGGCCAAGCAAGTGCAGCACAGGCGGCGGCAGAGGCAACAGCGGCAGATGCGTTATCAAGTGCAAAAACTGATTTAGAAAATGCATTGAAGACCAAGATTACTGCACCGGCGGCATGTGAAACCCAGGACTGTGTTCTGTCAATTAACAAGGCCACAAATACAATTTCTTGGACACCATTGACCGAACCTGTTGCAAATTATTTAAACCAATAACATTGGATATATTAATATAAATAAAAAAATCCCAAATATTCATTTTTTGCCTTTACCAACCTAGGCAAAAAATGATAAAATGGGATAACCGAAAGGAAGGGAAAACATGAAAAAATTAACAGCAGGTATTTTTACCGTTTTGATGGGACTGGTTTCCGTCAATGCCGCAGATGCAGCCGTTGCATCCAAGGCATACGTTGATGCCAAGGCAGCAACCGAGGCATCGAACGTACAAACTGCAGCAGCAGAAGCATTAAGTTCTGCAAAGTCAGAATTAGAAGGCAAAATTAATGCCAAGGTTGCACAGGCAACTTATGATGCAAAGGTTGCAGAATTAGAAGCAGCAGATTTAACATTCGCAACAACCAGTGCAATGACCACAGAATTGGCAAAAAAACAGGATGTGATTTCCGATTTGCAAACAATTCGCGATGGTGCAGCATTGGGTGCAACATCGTTCCAGGCCGCAAATGTTGCTAAAACTGGTGACCAGGTTGCAGATGATGATTTAGATAAGTTTGTTCCAACTGTTGATCGTGTCGAAAATTTGTTTAACGATTTGCAAACTGATTTGACTACGGATGTTACTAATTTGAGTACGGCTGTTGATACATTGAACGGTGATGCAACAACAGAAGGTTCTGTTAAAAAGCAAATTGCAGATGCAGTTGCAGGTGAAGTAGATCGTGCAAATAATGCATATGATGCAAAAGGTGCAGCAGCAGATGCTTTGGATGATGCCAAGGCATACACAGATGAATTGGCAAATGGTACAGTTAAGGCAAATGCCGATGCAATCGCTGCATTGGATACAAATTATGTATCAGAATCTGAAATGAATACATTCAAAACATCTAATACACAAGCAATTGAAGCGGCCCAGGCGGATGCAACCCAGGCATTGGCAGATGCGGCAACGGCAAAAACCCAGGCGGACAAGGGTGTAGCAGATGCGGCAACGGCCAAGTCGGCGGCAGATGCAGCAGCAGAGGCGGCGGCGGCGGCCCAGACGGCGGCGGATAAAGCCCAGGCGGATGCAACCCAGGCATTGGCAGATGCGGCAACGGCTAAGTCGGCGGCAGATGCGGCCCAGGAAACGGCAAATGCGGCAATCCCGGCACCGACGGATGATTGTTCAAATCCAACAAATAAATGTGTTTTGACTTATAATAATGCCGTATATGAATGGGAGGTTATTGAACGCTCTGGCGTTCAATAATACAAAAAATATGTTCGTGGGAATGTGATGTTCCCACGACGTAAATCAGATTAAGAAAGAAAGGAAAGAAAAATGAAAAAAATAATTTTATGTTCTTTGGTTGCGATGATGGCCGTAACGGCTGCAAACGCAGAAATCGCATCTGTTGATTATTTGGAAGCAAAAACTGGTGATATTGCCACATTGACGACAACAGCAAAATCAAACTTGACAGCGGCTGTTAATGAATTGGATGGGGATATTGAAAATATTAATAATAATAAACAGAATAAGATTGAGGATTTGGAAGAAATTCGCGCTGGTGCAGCATTGGGTGCAACATCGTTTCAGGCTGCAAAAGTTGCTGAATCGCTAGAACCCATTACTCCAGGTGATGAAGACGAGGTTGTTCCAACCGTTGCACGTACCGAAAGTATGATTAGCGCTTCGCATGAGGTCCTTGTTGCTAAAGATGGTGAGCAGATTGATGATGCTGATTTAGATGAGGTTGTTCCAACCCTTTTACGTACCGAAAATTTGATTAACAATACGCAAAGTTCACTGACGGGTATAATTGGTGATGTTCCAGATAATACAACAGTTGTTGAAATGATAGGTGATGCACAGGCGACGGCAGATGCGGCTGTTAAGAAAGAACAGGTTGGCATTGGTGAAAACTTTGCAATTTCTGATAAATGTAAGGCAGCGGATGCTGTTTGCTCGCTGGTTGTGCGTGCAGGTGTTGCAGGTTGGGAAGAAATTCGTTATTAATCCCAATGACTTTTATCCGGGATGGGTGGGAAACCACCCCTCCGGATTGGTCATGTTGGATGGCCATATTATAAAAGTTTTATGAGTTTTTATAATATGTGTTATATTTATCCTTGTATCGGGTGGACGATTTAGGTTATAATGCAGAGATAAGGAATAGAGAGAGAAAAACGTTGGGGGAATTATGAAAAACATAATTTTTGTTTTTGCTGTGTCTTTTTGTGCAATGTTTGCTGCAAATGTGGCACTTGCCACTGCACCAGAGGGCGATACACCAGGGGAATATGATGATGAATATAAAAAAGATATGGGCAAACCACATGATGTATTTACAAATTTACCCCTAACTGGTGTTGAAAGTGATGGTATCGCAGGTGTGTCATATGTTAATCGTGCAGTGAACTCGGCAGGTGCCGCAGCAACGGCCGCCGAAGCACATGCAGCAGCAGCAGGTGCATATGCAGTTTCTGCAAAAGCTTCAGCAGGTGAAGCACAGGCGGCGGCTGATAATGCAGCGGCGGCGTTGCTTCTTAAACAGGATAAGTTGACTGCAGGGGCGAATATCACAATTACAGATAAAGGCATGATTAGCGCGACAGTGCCAACTGCATCCACATCGGCATTGGGTGGTGTAAAGGTTGGTACGAATTTGTCCATTGATAATAATGGTGTTTTAAGTGCAACAGTGCCGACGGCATCGAATGAGACATTGGGTGGTGTAAAGGTTGGTGCGAATTTGTCCATTGATGATGATGGTGTTTTAAGTGCGACGGATACAACCTATACCGCAGGTGATAACATCACAATTACAGATGGCGAGATTAGTGCAACAGTGCCAACTGGTGCACTGGCATCGAAGAATACGATTACCAATGCAGATGTTGCAGCAGATGCGGCGATTGCGCAATCAAAGATTGATGGTCTGACAACTGCTTTGTCTGGCAAACAGGATACGTTGACTGCAGGGACGAATATCACAATAGAAAATGGTACGATTAGTGCGACGGTGCCAACGCCGGATAAAGCAACCACGACTACGGCGGGAATTGGAAAATTGTATGATGAAGCCGGTGAAAATACAGATGGTGCCATGACGCAAAAGTCTGTTACAGCTGCACTGAAGGACAAGGCGGATAAAAATGATATTCCAACTGGTGCACTGGCGTCATTAAATGCCGTTGATTCGGCACATATCACAGATGGTGAAGTTAAAACGGCCGATATCGCAGATGGTGCGGTGACATCAGCAAAGATTGCAGACAGTGCGGTGACCGCCATCAAGACCACGGGTATAATTGGCAAGGTGCCGTCTGGGTCTGAAGACTCGACCACTTTGGCCAGTATTTGGTTGCAATAGTTTAATCCCCCGTTCGGGGGATTTTTTTTTGTTTGGTGCTGAAGTAAGAAATGGCATACACCTGGGTCCCGTGGTTCACACTTTGTTAAAACTTCGTGCGACAAGGCAAACCACGGGATGACATGAGAGGGTGGGGGAAAAATACAATGGATACCGGCCGTCGCCGGTATGACGGTGTGCAGAAGGGGGCTTTCTATTTACTGGATTGCCACGCTGACGCTCGCAATGACAAAGTAAGAAAAAGGCATACACCTGGGTCCCGTGGTCAAGCCACGGGATGACATGGGGGGGGCCGCGTGGGTATGTCGGGGTTCTGGATAAAAATTATGCTTTATAAAATGTGTTAAGTGTTTTGTCATTCCGTGGCTTGACCACGGAACCCAGGTAATGTATCATTGTTTTATGAGATTTGAACAAAAATATTATTATGTGTATATTATGGCCAGTTCTAGAAACGGGACACTGTATATTGGGTTTACCAGTAATTTGCCTCAACGTATTTTCGAGCATAAAAATCATTTGTTGCCGGGTTTTACGGATAGATATAATGTGGATAAATTGGTTTATTTTGAACGACA
>JAFWZK010000054.1 GCA_017522445.1 Alphaproteobacteria bacterium | reverse complement strand
TATGCCCGATTTTTCATTTTTTACATCCCAGTTTTCGGGGTGGGCAAATAATTCAGATATCATCCAGTTGGCAATCGATTTTGCATTTTCTTTCTTGCCATTTACAGCCGTGTCAAACCAGTGTGATATGTCAACGGTTTCTGTTAAACGTGCCGCGTCATATTCAGACAGCCCAAATTCCGCCGTATAGCGGGTGCGTGTCTGTGATGGTAATTCTGGCATTGTGCTGCGAATATGTTCAATTTGTTCATCTGTGATTTCGATTGGCAGCAGGTCTGGGTCTGGGAAATAACGATAATCCAGTGCGTCTTCTTTGCTGCGGGCAACAGATGTTGTACCATCGTCTTGGTGGAAACGCATTGTGTCTTGTGTAACGGTGCCGCCGTTTTCATAAATTTCGATTTGACGGCGCGCCTCATACTCAATCGCAGTCTTAATAAATTTAAACGATACCATATTTTTTGTTTCTGTGCGGGTGCGGAATTTAGTGTCGCCCACAGGACGGACAGAAACATTTACGTCTGCACGCATGGAACCTTCTTCCATATTTGCCTTGGATATGCCCAGGGCACGTGCAATTTCGCGAATCGCACGCAGATATCGTTCGGCTTCGTCAGGGGATGATATGTATGAATTATTTTCAGGGTTTTTGGTGTCCAAAAATGTTACGATTTCCAGCAACATTACGCCCGTTCGATTAAAGTCTACGAAAGATTTTGTGGGATGCATGTCGTGTTTGTTTTTCGCAGCATCCTGTTCCATGTGTGCGCGTTCGATAAATATCTTTTTAGGGTTGCCGTCATCACCCATGATTTCAACCCAGCCACGACCAACAACAGGTGGTTCATCGGCAGGTTGCGAAATCTGATAGCCCTGGGGCAGGTCAGGATAAAAATACTGTTTACGTGCAAAGCGACTGTGGCGGGAAATTTCTGCGTTTATTCCCAAACCAAACTTAATCGCCTGGTCAACACAATATTTGTTTAATACCGGCAACATACCTGGCATCGCAACGTCAACCATTGATACCTGGGTGTTGGGTGCAACAGTCGGATTATAATCTGCAGATGCACCGCTGAATAATTTCGATTCAGACAGTACCTCGATATGGGTTTCCAGTCCAATTACTAATTCCCAATCACACGTTTTGCCTTTTATTGTAAACATTTTTTCTTTTTCCCTTGCTTTTTTGTTTTTTGTATCTTATTATTTGTCCCGCGTTGGCTAGGTAGCTCAGTTGGTAGAGCAAGGGACTGAAAATCCCTGTGTCGGCGGTTCGATTCCGTCCCTAGCCACCAGTTTTATTTTTAATTCGGCCGTTTTTACGGTCATTTTTTATTTCCCCATTATTGTTGTTGGGCGGTTGTCAATACCGGCCGCGGTTTCAATATGCTTGGCCAATTGCAGAACACGCATGTCATCAAAGCGGCGACCCACAACCTGGATGCCCAATGGCAGACCGTTTGTGGCAAGTCCCGCTGGAACACTGCATGCAGGTATGCCCGCCAGGTTCATCGCAACGGTAAATAAATCCAGTGCATAGTATTCCAATGGCGACAGGTCAGATGCCAATGACATGGCTGGGCCCGCAGATGATGGACAGATAATTAAATCACACTGTTCAAAGGCAGAATTGAAACTGTCTGCAATCATGCGGCGAACACGGGCGGCCTGCATAAAGTACACGTCATATGATTCACTGCTGAGTACTGCTGTGCCGATAATCATACGGCGTTTGACTTCGTCACCAAAGCCGGCGGCACGTGTCTTTTTAAATGTGTCATAGATATCACGACCTTCGATGCGCAGACCATAACGCATGCCGTCATAGCGGGCCAGGTTGGACGAGGCCTCGGCCGGGGCGATGATATAGTATGCTGCCAATGCATCCAGGATGTTTGGAATAGAAACTTCGATTATTTCGGCACCCATGGATTTAAGGTCGGAAATGCGTTTTTCAAACAAAGATTTCATGTCGTCCGAAATTTTGACGTCTGAAAATTCTTTGATTATGCCAACACGTAATTTTTTACCGTTGCCCAATATTGGTTCCAGTGGGGCAGTGCAGGTAAAACCGTTTTTGCTGCTTGTCGAATCTTTTTCGTCATGACCCGCCATCGCAGATAATACCATGGCGGTATCATCAACTGTGCGTGCAATTGGGCCGGGGGTGTCCAAACTGGATGCAAATGCAACGCAACCCCAACGTGAACACAGGCCATATGTGGGCTTCATACCAACCAGGCCCGTTATCGCAGATGGAAAACGAATCGAACCGCCTGTGTCTGTTCCGGTTGCCGCCAATGCCAAACCGCCCGCCACAGCAGAGGTCGAACCGCCCGATGAGCCACCGGCCGTTAAACGTTTTTCCAATTGCCATGGATTAACAGGGGCGCCAAAGAAACTGGTCTTGCTGAATGTGCCCATGGCGAATTCGTCCAGGTTGGCCTTGCCCAATAATACGGTGCCGGCATCAATAAATTTCTGGGATACGGTGGATTCATATTCGGGGATGAAATTTTCCAGCATGCGTGATGCCGCCGTTGTACGAATGCCGCGTGTGGCAAATAAATCCTTCATCGCAATTGGAACGCCGTCCAAGGGCAGGGTATCACCCGCCGCACGGCGTGCATCAGATGCCGCCGCATCGGCAAGCGCACGTTCCGGTGTCGTGGTGATATAGCAATTTAAATCCGCACCATATTTTTCAATTCTATCCAGATAGGCACGTGTTAATTCCACCGCACTGATTTCACGGTTGTTTAATTTTTTTAATGCTTCTGTTAAAGTCAGGTTTATCATTTTGTTATTCTCCGTCCATAACCTTGGGGACCGCAAAATAGCCGCGGGATGTGCCGGCGTTATCCGGTGTGTTTGCCAATACCAAATCACGTATGTTGCCATCGGTTACAACGTCATCACGCATTGGTAATTTATGTTCCGATGGGTTTAATAATGGTTCAATACCAGTTGTGTCAATTTGCTGTAATTTGTCCAGCCAGTCAACCACCGAGTCAATATTCATTTCAGATAATTTTTCATCAGATATTTCAATCTTGACCAGGTCGGCGAATTTCTGTAATTGTTGCTTGCTAAATGCCATTTTCAATCCTATATTTGTAAAGCAAAAGGATTATACTTATGATTTTATCAGATTTCAAGGATTTTCCGCGGTCAGGGCGGATTTTGGGGGTCGATTGGGGACAACGCAGATTGGGAATTGCTGTGTCGGATCCAGATAGAAATTTCGTCTTTGTGCGGCCTGTGGTACAATTACCATCGATGGCACAAAATCATGCACAGCTGGTGGCAGATGTGGCCAAAACAGAGTCTGTGGTGGCAATTGTTGTGGGGATGCCACTGCATGCAGACGGGACAGAATCAGAAACAACAAAAATGGTTCGGGATTTCGTTCTGCAGTTGGAACAATATACAGATTTGCCTATTGCGACAATTGAAGAAAATTTAACATCTGTTGCCGCCCAGGAAAATATGGGACGGGTTCGTGTGTCTGATTTAAAGGAAAAACTGGATTCTGAATCCGCACGCGTGATACTGGAAAACGCAATCGCAATTATAAACCGGGGATAAATAAATCCCCGGTTTTTATGCGTATAGCAGATTTTTTCTATTCGTCTTTGTCTGGAATCTGACCGTCGGCGGATAATAACACTGCAATCCAGCGGGTAGAATCAAACTGGGCACAGATAATATAGGTCGCAACCAGTAATGGTACACTGAAAAACATGCCGGCAATGCCCCAAATCGTTCCCCATACAACCAGGTTTATTAAAATGGCCAATGTTGACAGGTTTAACGTTTTTCCAGTTAATTTTGGTTCCAGAATATTGCCGAAGATAATCTGTAATCCAATTAACCCCACAGTAGTCAGCAAAGGTTGCTGTAATGACGGGGCGCTGATAATCGAATACAGTATCGGCAGAGCACATGCCACAATGGCACCAATGGTTGGTATGTAGCTGGTGATAAATACAATAAATGCCCAAACACCCGCAAATTCAAGCCCAATTAGCTGTAACCATATAAACGATGCAACACCAGTTATCGCAGATATAACGGTTTTAACAAACAAGTACTTTTTCATGTTGGTGTCAATGCTGTCCAGGATATAGCGCATCTTTTTTGATTGGCGGCGGGACGGAAACATCGCAGAAAACTTTTGATTAAATGTGCTTTGTTCAATAAACATAAATATCATGTATACAAATACCATGCCCATCGAGGCCGCCAAAGACGCAACAGATGAACCGATGTTGGTCGCAATCTTGGTTATGTTTGGTATCATTCTCGAATCAAATGTCAGACCAATAGAATGCGATAAATAATCACCCAGGTTTGTTAATTTGTCCTGAATTGCAGGCAGGGCGGTCAACAATTCTGAAAACATTGGACGAATTTGTGTCGAAAACAGGTATATTATACCAATAAATGTGGCCAATGTCGCAATGTATGATAACCAATTAAATATGTGAAACCAAACCTTGTCTGTGCGATTCGTGGGGCGTTTATATGGCAGAACACGACGATAGTAGTCCGAAATTGCATTCATTAAATACCATAAAAATGCAGCAACCAGTATTGGAATCAATATCGACCGTGCCAACCATAATAATGATATCGCTGCAATAAAGATTATTATTCCGTGCATGTTTTTTTCCTTTTTGTTTTTTTCTGTACGCCAGGAAAACCAGCGTACGGACAGTTTTTACTGTGTAGGTTCGTTGACCATTTCCAGTTCAGATATATTCAACTGGATATCGTTTGTTATTTTTGGGGCCAGTATCTGGCTGCACAATATAATCATGCATATAACCAGGTTAATTATAACGGCGGTGGTTGCATATTTTTTGGGTATGCTGGTTGTAAACTTTTGTCGACCAATTTGAATCTGCCATATCCCGTATATCAGTGCCAAGACAATTGTTAATAATGGCTGAGTAGCACCATAAAACGATATTGACATTATTGTCAAAAGTGTGAATGTAAGTGATAGGTATAATTGATGGCTGCAGATTAAATCGATTAGCTTTTTGTACCACTTGCTTTTTATTAATGTGTCTGATGTTTTTGCCAGGGGAATGTCCAGAAAAAATCCGGGTATCCACAGTGCAGAAAAGCCGAATGGAATCGATAATATTGTCTTCCATGTCGGGATGTTCATTGTGCGTATGCGGCAAATCTTGGCGTATATATTGGAAATAAATAAACCCGTCAGATACAGTAATATCAATGTCATCACGCCAAATATAATCATTGACTGCACTGTTGGTAATAACAGCATGGTCAGTACAATCGCAGGGTTTGCAAAAATTGTGTATGTTAATATCAAAAATAGTAACGACAGCGTAAATAATGTTATCGTGTTAATTGAAACAAATGCGTGTCGTGACATTCTGTCGCGGGGCAGTCGTAATGCCATGATAAAACCGCAAATAATAATCGTCAAAAATGAAATTGCCAAAATACCGATTGTCTGGGTTTGCTGCGAGATGTGCAACAGGTTGTTGGCAATATAACCATACGCCAATATCAAGATACACATTGTTGCAAATGAAATAAATGCGAACTTTAATGGTGACAGTATCAGCCATGTTGATAATTTAGATGTGCCAGCTTTCTTCATCGTTATGTCCCCGATATTTTAACAGTGTTATTCTATCATAATTTTTCCGCTTGATAAAGTGGTTGTGTTGGTCGGTGATAATTTTTTTGTAAATGCATCTTGGTGTGATATGAACAAAAATGTGGTGTCTGGCATATTGTTGATTGTGTCCGATATTAATTGCTGGGTTGCCGTGTCCGCACCTGAATCTGGTTCGTCCAATATTGCAAACTTTGGTTTGGTTAATATCAGTCGTAACAGCATCAGACGTTTGCGTTCGCCACCAGAAAATCCCACGTTTATACTGCGTTGCAACCAGTCAGATGGTATCGCCAATCGTTCGCGTGCCAATTCCAGTTCCGATAAAAATTGTCCCATGGCGGGTGGATGACCATTGTTAAAGTTTGAATGGGCTGTGAATGCGTGTTTAAGAAAACTGACCACGGATAATCCAGGAATTTCAGGCACGTGTTGTGCACCCAGAAAAATCCCCAGTAATGCACGTGTGGTTGCGTTTTCTGTCGTGATGTCTTTACCGTCAAATATGATTTCACCAGACGTTATTTTGTATTCTGGATTGCCCGCAATTGTTTGGACCAGTGTCGATTTGCCAGAACCATTGTGTCCACACAACAGATGGCGGGCACCGCGTTTTATTTCCAGGTCAATATTGTGCAGTAATTCTGTGTCATTATAACTTACATTCAAATTGCGTATTGTCAGCATTGTTTTAGTCCTTTGATAATGCCATTTGTATTAACTGTTTAGATTCAACCAAAAATTCCATCGGCAGGCGTGATAAAACCGGGGTCGCGGCGGCACCAATAATCAGGGCAATCGACGTGTCTGTGTCAAGACCCGCCATGTTCAAGTACGTCAGGGCGGATGGGTCTATGCGACCTGTTGTGGCCTCGTGAGTGTGGAGGTTGGTCGGGTTCGTGTTTATAATGCGGGGCAGGGTATTGGCTGTGCATTTGTCACCAATCAGACGACTGTCGCATTTTGATGCGTTTGTGCAATCGTTGCCGGTAAATGATACCAAACTGCGGAATGTTTGCGTGGAATGGTCTGTGGCGACACCGTATGATACAATGTTTGATGTTGTGTTGTTGCCAATGTGTATCATTTTTGTGCCTGTGTCTGCCATTTGACCACCACGGGTAATGGATAATGAATAAAAGTCGCTGTACGCATGATTTCCGCGTAAAATTGTCGATGGATATTTCCAGGTCAGGGCACTGCCAATTTCCATCTGGGTCCATAATAATTTGGCGTTTTCGTGACATACACCACGCTTGGTCACAAAGTTTAAAATGCCACCAGTGTTTTTTTTGCCATCAAATTCGCCTGCAAACCAATTCTGAACAGTTGCGTATTTTACAGTTGCGTTGTCGTGAACAATAATTTCAACAACACCACTGTGCAGTTGGTGATTTGGACGGCGGGGGGCACTGCAACCCTCCATATACGTTAATTCTGAACCTGTGTCCGCGATAATCAATGTGCGTTCAAATTGGCCAATTTTTGCAGTTTCAATTCTGAAATAACTGGCCAAATCAATCGGACATTTGGTGTTCGGTGGAATATAGACAAAGGTACCGTCCGAAAATACCGCCGCATTCAAAGCTGCGAAAAAGTTGTCGTTTGAAGAAACGACCGTTCCCAGATACTTTTTAACCAGGTCGGGATGTTGTCTGACCGCGTCGGAAAATGGTAAAAATATTATGCCCAATTTGTTCAGTTCTTCTGTATAAGATGTGTGAACAGAACGACTGTCGATTACGGTGTCGGTGGCCATGCCCATCAAGGCACGCTTTTCAGATTCAGGCAGCCCCATTCGGTCGTATACAGATTCCAGGTCCGAATTGTCAACAGGTGCGGGTTCGTTGTAATAGTTTAATTCGTCATAGTTAATCGGTTCGTATTCAACCATCCCCCAATGAGGTTCGGACATTTTTAACCAGGATTTATATGCAGATAATCGCCACTGCAACAGCCATTCTGGCTCGTTGCGTTTGATGGAAATTTCGCGTATAAGATTTTCTGATAATTTATTCATCTTGTATTTTTGACGGTTAATTTGTCTGTGCTGCCAGTTGTTTTGCCTGGGCAAAAAATGTCAGCGACTGCCCCAACAGGCCGTCTGTAAATGTGTTAGACAGTAAACCCTCGGGTTCGGTCGTTGTCAAGTGGTGCAGAAAATTATCTGCACGACGCATATAGTTATCTATGCTGCGGGCAACCTCGGAATCCAGTTTAATCGAACGACGTAATTTTTCCAGTGCAAATGGATTCTTGGCGTATTCGTCCATTATCGCACCCAGTGCCCGCCACAGCGGATGTTCAGGTGTGTTACGAGGCATTACGTCAATTGATGCCATAACAGGAATCAAATTTTGTAACAAGTCCTGGTAAATCATTTCTGCGTTTTCAGCAATTGCGTTTGTTGCGTATTTGTTCTTTAACACAGATTGTATTTTTACCAGCAAATTATACTGATGCTCAAGCGTCTTGGACATTTGTGTAATGCGAAGGTTGATTTTGTGTATGCAGATTGCAATGGTGCCGACTGAAATGATGATTAAACCTAAAACGCCCAGTATAATTATGTTTTCCATGTTGGTGCTTTCCTTTTGAAAATGTGTGTTTGTTGTTTACTTGTTCGCCATCAGTATAACATCTTTTTAGCGATTCGTGCGATTTTATGTATAAAAAAATTATGATGTGTTTTTGGTCTTGCACAGATTCGGTCAAATTGTTATAATATCTGATAAATAGGATTCTATTATAGGGAAAGGAAAATACGTATGTTTCGCAAAATTCTGATTTTTGCAATGTTTGCTACGGCGGCGGGCTATTGCTTCGCGGCGGTTGATTTGCCACAGGTCGTCACGTCAGAGGTGTTCTTTGAACGGGACGGTATTGTCAATCAGGAACAGTTTGAACAAACAGAACAGGTTCAGGTTGTACCCCAGGAAATACCTGCCTGGCCATTGGCGGGGTCTGATGCCGATGTCGAGGTGTCTTGTGAAGGGGCGCCGTGTTCCAAAACCAGACAACAGGATAATATTCGCATAGTATCAAAAGTGGGGGCCGATTTGGTCGTGGAAAATAACTTTAATGTTGGTGCGCGCGGTGGGTTTGCCGGTTGGTCTGGCGGTGCAAATATGCTGCATGGTAATCAGATTCCGGTCGGATTCGCAGATGAATGTACCGATGATTCCGAAATGCCGTTGCTGCATCGCGAAGTGCTGGAAGATGATGGGGGAAATGTTTTGGCTGTGTCCCGCAGCGGACGTAAAAATTGTGGCAGATGGGCCGACGGATACGAGGCGTTCGCAGTTCGTAATGGTATCGTCGCATCAGAAGAAGAACTGATGATTGCTGAACAGAATGACACAGATACACAGGATACAGAAATTGCAGTAGATATTTCTGCCGATGCCGAGGCCCCAGCAATGTTAACCGATCAGGTGCGGTCTTGGGTCGTTGCAAATGGACAGACCCTGCGCGAGGTTTTACAAAACTGGTGCGATAAAGAAGGGTGGGATTTGGTTTGGACAACATCGCGAGAATATCCAATCGAGGCCAGTGCTGTATTCAAAGGACGTTTTGTTGATGTGGCGTCTGCATTGGTGCGAAACTTTGGACGTGCAACCCCGGTGCCGTATGCCAAATTTTACAAGGGAAATCGCGTTTTGGTTATTTCTATTAATGAAGAGTAGGCGCCCCAATATATAACAGATGTTTATGGAGAGTGTAAAAATGAAGAAAATATTCAAAACTTTTATGTTGTGCGGATTGGTGTGTGCAACCATTGCCGGTTGTGCAAAACGGGAATCGGCACAGGTGGCGGCATCTGTTGATCAGGATTTTATTAATGCATACGATGCGTTCGAAATGGCCAAAAATCCACGTGCCAAGGTGGCCAGCGGTGATACCGTTTCAATGTCCGAAGGGGTTTGGCTGGGGAATAAATCGGTGGTGTTGGAACACAGAAATAATTTGCCGGCAAAATTTGAATCAGATACAGGAATTACCATCTTGCTGAATGAACCTGTGTCTTTGCAGGTGTTGGCAAACGATATCTATTCTATTACGGGGATTCCGGTTAAAATAGATGGTCAGATTTCTGCCGATAAACTTAGAAAACTGGTAAATGTTGCATATACGGGTAAATTGTCGGGGCTGCTTAGTCAGGTGGCGACTGATTTAGACCTGTTGTGGTATTATGATAAAAGTTCAATCGTTTTCTATGAAACAGAAACACGCACATTTACATTGTATGCCCTGGGGACCGAGGTGGCATACCAAACCGCAGTCGCAACCGATGATGGGAACGAGGTTTCGCTGGAGTCGACTTTGAAAGAATGGGACGAGGTGGAAAAAGCAATCGGTTCCATTATTGGTCGTGCCGATAATGCGGACTTTACCGTTTCCCGCAGTTTGGGAACAATTACCGTGACCGCATCGCCATCGGTACTGGCACGCGTGGGGGAATATATCGAACGTCAAAATAAACGGTTAAGCCAGTTGATTACCATTGATGTCAAGGTTTTGCAGGTGACAATATCAAATGATTCTGCGTTTGGTTTGAACTTGGCGGCGGCGATTAATTCTTCATCTGGGTTGAATATCGTGGCAAATCCGAAAAATAACCTGGCATCGACCGAGGCCAGTTCTATGAATATCGCAGTTCTGTCAAATACTGTTTCTGCACTGACCGGGGCAACCCATATGGAAGGGGGCAGTGTGGTTGAAGGTGCATATACAAATGACCAGATTATGAATGGTTCTTTGTCGGGTGCCGCAGGCAGTAATGCACTTATCGAGGCGTTGGCAAAGCAGGGCAAGGTGTCGTTGGTGACAAACGTTGGTGTGACAACCCGTTCAAACCGTGTCGCACCGGTCAGCAATACACGTACAACTGGCTATATCAAACGTTTTGAATCGCGTAACTTTACAACCGTAGAATCCAGTACCGTTGACCAAGATGATTTAGAGACTGGGTTTACGATGCAGCTGCTGCCCAATGTTTTGGAAAATGGCAAGATTTTGTTGCTGTTCCGTATGTCGGTGCGTGAATTGTTGCGTATGTCAACCCAAACAATTGGCGAGGTGACCCTGCAACTGCCCGAGGTGGAAGAACGCAGCTTTATGCAGGAAGTTATCATGGAATCAGGACAAATGCTGGTTGTGTCAGGATTTGAAAAACAGACCAACGAAGATACACGCTATGGTTTGGGCGATCCAGACTTTATGGCACTGTCTGGTTCACGTGAAACATCCGCCACGCGCGAGGTTTTGGTGGTTATCCTGACGCCGCAAGTGTTGGTCAGCCCAATGGATGTAGAAAGAAGTATTCAGCAGCACTGGGGTGCCCCACTTAATTAAAATAAATTATAATAATTCATCTAAAACCAAATCGGGCATCTTATGTAGCGTTTGTACACTGCGATGCCCGATTTGATTTTATCTAAATCATTCTAATTTATTTTACGCATCTGATGTACTGTGTGCGGGTGTGGGCAACTCATGTAGCGTTTGTACACTACGTTGTCGCCCCCATCCCATATCTAAATCATTCTAATTTATTTTATCGTTCCCAGATTTGGTGGTTGGTGTATGTTTTTGTACACTACGTTGTCGCCCCCATCTCATATCTAAATCATTCTAATTTATTTTTTAAATAAAATCTAATAACACATCTGCAAGTGAACCCGCCAGTTTATGTAGCGGTATGTACACTGCACTGACGGGTTCAATGTGCATCTGTGTCTTTATCTTTTATTTGATTGTTCCCGGTGCGGGGGTATCAGGAATACAATGGATACCGGCCGCCGCCGGTATGACGGTGTGGGTGATAATTATGTTTCACAAAATGTGTTAAGTGTTTTGTCATTCCGTGGCTGGACCACGGAACCCAGGTAATGCATCATTGTTTTACTAGATTTGAACAAAAATATTATTATGTATATATTATGGCCAGTTCCAGCCACGGGATGACATGAGTTTTTACATTTGTTGTTTTTTTGTTTGGTGCTGAAGTAAGAAAAAGGCATACACCTGGGTCCCGTGGTCAAGCCACGGGATGACGTGAGAGGGTGGGGCATACACCTGGGTCCCGTGGTCCAGCCACGGGATGACAAGAGAGGGTGGTCTGCGTGGGTATGAGGACAGAGGGTCAAGGCAGATTAATAGACTGGATTGCCACGGGATGACATGAGGGGGTGCAGGGGGGAAATAGAGTATTTGAAATTAAGTTGTTGAAAAAACGATTCGATTTACATGCCTGTCAATTGCATTATTCATAAATCCGTTAAAAAAGGTATTTTTCCACTTTACATTAATATGCCGATTCGTTTATAATAACACATTATCGAAGGGATGCTTTTTTTCTGGTATGTTTTGGGGTGTAGATTGACGATGTTGAATCGTGATGAATCCCGGGGATAAGAACATTATGAAAGGGGAAAATATGTGGAAAAGTGGTAAAATATCTGTGTTTTTTAATGCACTGCGTGTGTTCTGTGTGGTCGTGGGGCTGGGGATTGTGTGGCACGGTTCGGCCATGGCTGCGTGCACGGTAAGAAACTTTGCATGTATGGTACCAATTGGTGAGCCTGAAATGTCTTCGGTTGGCTCTACTACGGGGTGTTCAGGGAGTTCTACAAGATGTTATATGCTGGGGACATCACCACAGCATCAGGTTATTAATTGTTCTGGCTGTAGCACTGGATATTCACTTTATCAGGCATCGTTGATATGTGATGGTACGACAGAATATTATAATCAGTGTCAGTGTGCGACGCCGTGTACATCGGCATCGAATACAACCAGTACGCGAACCGGTACAGAATCATGTACACAATCGTGCACAATTGCAAATGGTAAATGTACGTATACCGGGGCAACACGTTCGTACACAGATACGTGTAATGGTAAATATACGTCCTCGGGTTGTTCGTCCGCCGGGGAATCGTGTTCGGGATGTTCGTCGTGGGGACGTACCAGTACTGGTACCTGTTCCGGTGGCACAATCAGCAGTATTACATGTAATAATGGGTACTATAAATCAGGCAATTCATGCGTACAGTGCCAGGGGGGATACTATTGTACCGGTAATACCAGATATAATTGCCCGGCAAACTCGTACTGTCCCGCCGGCAGCAGCTCGGCAACTGCTTGCTCGACGGTGTCGTTTACAGATTCTGGGTCGGAAGCATGTACGGTTTCAAATGGGTCGGGAACAAAAACATGGACGCGTACATGTTATCGTACAACCAGTTCGCAAAACTCGGACGCGTCCAGCGATTGTTCAGGTTCGGCAAGTTGTTCATCGAAAACATATTCTGTGTGTAATGTGACCCAGTGTAATACAGGGTATTCTGTTGATTCCAATGGGCGGTCGTGTGTCGCGAATAAATATACGTGTTCACCGGGGTATTATTTAAGTGGTGTGTCCTGTGTAAAGTGCGAAAGTGGTTATTATTGTGCCGGTGGTACGTTTACATATAATGGTGGTGTTCAGGGGCGCAGCGCATGTACGTCGTGGCGTGCAAATACCAATACAAATGGTGCAACCGGTTCAACCGGCACATCTGCCTGTGTGTGCAAGGCCGGATATTATCTGAGTGGTTCAACATGTACAGCGTGTGCCAAGGGGTCTTATAAATCCGCCAATTCCAATGCAACATCGTGTACGGCCGCGGGGGCTGGGTACTATGTATCAACAACCGGGGCAACGTCACGCAGTGCATGTTCAGATTATCGTGCAAATACAGATACAGGTGTTGCAACAAATTCAACCGATGCATCCGCCTGTGTGTGCAAGCCCGGATATTATCTGAATGGTTCAACGTGTACCGCATGTGCCAAGGGAACTTATAAGTCAATCAGTAGTAATACTACGTGTTTGGCTGCAGATTCCGGGTACTATGTATCAACAACCGGGGCAACGGCGCAAAGTGCATGTACGTCGTGGCGTTCAAATACCAATACAAATGGTGCAACAAATTCAACTAGTACATCTGCCTGTGTGTGCAGGGCCGGATATTATCTGAAGGGCTCGACATGTACCGCGTGTGACAAGGGAACTTATAAAACCGCCAATTCCAATGCGACATCGTGTACGTCTGCAGATTCCGGGTACTATGTATCAACAACCGGGGCAACGGCACAAAGTGCATGTACGTCGTGGCGTTCAAATACCAATACAAATGGTGCAACCGGTTCGACCAGTACAGCTGCCTGTGTGTGCAAGGCCGGATATTATCTGAAGGGCTCGACATGTACCGCGTGTGACAAGGGAACTTATAAATCCGCCAATTCCAATGCGACATCGTGTACGTCTGCAGATTCCGGGTACTATGTATCAACAACCGGGGCGTCATCACAAAGTGCATGTACGTCGTGGCGTGCAAATACCAATACAAATGGTGCAACCGGTTCAACCAGTACATCTGCCTGTGTGTGCAAGGCCGGATATTATCTGAATGGGTCAACGTGTACCGCATGTGCCGCGGGTAAGTATAAATCCGCCAATTCCAATGCAACATCGTGCAGTAATGTCAATGCAAACTGTTATACAACAGGGACAGGGTCAACCAGTGCGTGTCCAAATTCCTGTCCATCAAACTCGTCCAGTGCGGCGGGGTCCGATTCGCGCGATGACTGTTCTTGTAATGCGGGATATGGCGGTGATGCAACAACGGGTTCGTGTACAATTTGTTCGCCGGGATACTATAAATCCGGTTCAGGCAATACATCATGTTCAAACTGTGGTACGGGGCATTACTGTACCGGTGGTGCACATCGTGCAGATTGTCCGGCGGGTACATACGGTTCAACGGTCAATTTAAAAACCGCTGCATGTACGGGGTCATGTAAGGCGGGATACTATTGCCCGGCGGCATCGACCAGTCAAACACAAAAAGCATGTGGCGGTGGTAAATACAGTGCCGCAGGGGCAAAAGCATCGACAGATTGTAAAGATATTTCTGGCGGTTGCTATGGTTCCAGTGCCGCCACATCATGCCCGAATTCGTGTCCGGATAATTCGTCCAGTCCGGCGGGGTCCGATTCACGCGATGACTGTTCTTGTAATGCGGGGGCCGGCGGTGATGCAAGAACGGGGTCGTGTACGCTGTGTGCACCCGGATATGCCAAGGCCAGTGCAGGTAACAGCAGCTGTTCCGCATGTACAGGTGCAACATATCAGGATGGAACAGGTAAAACGTCATGTAAATCATGCCCAACCGCAACACAATATGCATCGCGTGTGACAAGCTATTGGTATTGGTCATCAGATGGTGTACATGACCATCTTGGTGGCTGTCGTGCATACATTACAGAAAATGATGATACGGGTAATTATACTCTTTCATGTGCGTACTATTTGGGTGACTATGGCGTAAATGGGGGTGACTCAACCTGTATGGCGAGCGATGTTACTTCGTGCGGGGCGGGGTATTACGCCCCGGCGGGATCGGGTAATGTATGGAATAGCACCGTTGAAACGATAAAAGGTACCGTTTGTGTCGAGGCGGGGCCCGGATATTGGTCAGCAGCGGACAGTTTGACACGTACCGAATGTCCCGCCGGATACGCTGGGTCTGATGACCTGGCGGCCAGTGCGTCCCAGTGCTATAAATCATGTTCGGCAAAAACAATCACAGGTGGTACAACATCCCCGGAAAAGTCAATTCTGTATTGGAATGGTTCTGCGTATCCAACATGTACATATATTGTAAACTGTAATGCAAAATATGGGGCCGCAGGAAATAAAACAGCAAATCCGTCCTGTACCGCATGTACAACGGGGCAATTCAGTGCAGGGGGAACCGCAACATGCGCGACCTGTCCGGCAAACTATCGCAGCGGGGCCGCCGCAACAAAACAAAGCGAATGTAAAACATCGTGCAGCGCTGGTACCTATGTCGCAACAAAAAATGAGGCATGTACAGCCGTGGGCAGTGGGTATCATCGTGCCGCACATACCGTGACCTATGGTTCTGTGTCAACCAGAAATACATGCCCATCCGGATATGGTAAATCTGATGCAGGGGCCGCAAGTGATGCTGACTGTTATCTGACAACAACCAAAGGTAATTATATCGCAACCAAAAACAGTGCAACACAGACCAAGTGTACGGCAAATTACTATTGTCCTGCGTCAAATATCTGGTACGGACAGACGGGTGGACGCAGATTGTGTGCCGATATTGGCAGTTCAAACAGCACAGGGTTCTATTCCAAGTCTGCCGCGGGTGCGGGCGAGGCATCACAATGCTATGGTACAACAACGGGTGGTACATATATCAAAAACCAATACGATGGCAGTGTTACTGACTGTCCGGCAAACAGCTATTGCCAGGGGACAAATGTCTTTTACGGCAGTACAGGTTCAATCGCATCATGCGGTGGTTCACTGACATCGCCGGCCAAATCCGATGCGCGGGCAGATTGTGGTATCACATGTTCCGCAGGTACATACCTGGGGGCCAGTGGTACGGCATGTTCAAACTGTACGCCGGGCAACTGGTGCGGTGGTGGTGCGTATAAGTTTAGTACGTCTGCACAGGGTATCACGGCATGTGGTGGATCACTGACGTCGAATGCAAAGGCGACAAAAAAGGAATCGTGCTTTGTCGAATGTGCGGCAGGAACATATCTGGCCAAGGCAGGAACATCATGCGCGACCTGTACGGCAAATAACTATTGCCCGGGGGCAACATACTATTACAGTTCAGCCGCAACGCAGGGATTGAATGCCTGTGGTGGTGATTTGACATCTGGTACAGGTGCCAGTGCACGAAGCCAATGCGGATTAACCTGTGCCGCAGGTGCATATCTGGCAGGGGGGACAACATCGTGTGCAACATGTCCAAAGGGAAATTTCTGTGTTGGCGGTGACTTTAACTTTAACGCAAACACCGACCAGGGAATAGAAATGTGCCCAATCGGAAGATACGGTGCAACAACAGGTCTGAAAACAAGCGCATGTACAGATAAGTGTGCCGCAGGATACTATGGGGCGTCAAAGGGACAAATCGCTTCGACATGCTCGGGCAAGTGCCAGGCCGATTACTGGTGCCCCGCAGGTTCAACATCAAAAACACAAAACGCATGCCCGTCTACACATCCAGACAGCGAAGAAGGTGCAGGTGCCAAAGATGAATGCTTTGTCATGACAACCCCAGGTAAATATGTCGCAGATGAAAAAGGCGAACAGGTTGATTGTCTGTGCGGGGCATACTGTCCAGGTAATGCCAAGGCATACTTTGGTTTGGATGTGGAAACAGGTATTTCATACTGTACGGCTGGTACATATAATGCAAATACAAAATCAGAGGCCGCGTCTGCATGTAAAACCACAGATAAGGGATATTATGCACCGGCAAAATCATGCAGCCAGTCTAAAATCAAAGAAAATTGCTATGGTGGGGCGGGATCGACCACGGAATGCCCAAATGCATGCCCAGCCGCAGATAGCGGATGGACCGCATATTCACCAGCAGGTTCGGACGATTATTCAGATTGCTATGAATATAAATCCGGAACCAGTATCAGTACGTACTGTACAGCAGGTCAATTAAGACGTACGGCATCCAGTGCTTCTGCATATGGTACAACGGTAACTGTGTCAACGGCCTTAAAAGCCGCAGCAGGCGCATACGTTAATGGACAAACATGTACGCAGTGCGATTGCGGTTATTATCAGCCAACCAGCGGCAGTACCGTAACAAAATGTACCAAGACCGATCCAGGATACCATTCTGTTAAGGGGGCTTCGTCTCAGATC
>JAFWZK010000053.1 GCA_017522445.1 Alphaproteobacteria bacterium | reverse complement strand
GTGATTTTAATATCCATCTGCAGGGCTGTGATACCCTGGTCTGTACCTGTTACCTTGAAATCCATGTCGCCCAGGTGGTCTTCGTCACCCAGGATGTCTGTCAGAATGGCGTAATCATCACCTTCTTTGATTAAGCCCATGGCAATACCTGCAACGGGACGTTTCATCGGAACACCACCGTCCATCATTGCCAATGTCGCACCACATGTGGTCGCCATAGATGATGAACCATTTGATTCCAAAATGTCAGAAACAATGCGAATCACATAGTCAAATTCACTGCGAGATGGCACCATTGGATGAACTGCACGCCATGCCAAATTACCATGACCAATTTCACGACGACCAGGCGACTTTAACCCTTTGGCTTCGCCGACTGAATAACCAGGAAAGTTATAGTTCAATATAAAGTCACGTTCTTCGGAACCATCCAGTGATTCAATTGGCAGTGCATCTTTGCCACCACCCAATGTCAATGACACCAAGGCCTGGGTTTCACCGCGTGTAAACAAGGCGGAACCATGCGCACGTGGTAATACACCCAATTCAATTTCAATCGGACGTACGGTCTTGTTATCGCGGCCGTCAATACGGGGTTTGCCCGCCAAAATATTGCCACGCATAATACGTGCAGTCAGATTTTCAATAACTTCGTCCGCCCATGATTCCAATGTCGATGTGGCGCGTTCGGTTTCTGGGAACAATTCAGCAATACGTGCCTTGGCCGCAACATGGATGTTTGCCAATGTTTCCAGACGTACCAATTTTTCTTTTATCTGCAATGCTTCTTCGATGGCACCGGAAAACTGTTCAAAGTCAGATTCCATTTTAATTTGTTCATCTGTCTTTTCAGGTGTCGCCCAACGTTCTTTGCCGGCACGTTCGGCCAATTCGTTAATCGCATTGATAACCGCCTGTTGTGCATCAAAACCAAATTTAACAGCACCCAATACAGTCGCTTCGTCCAGTTCGCCAATTTCTGATTCAACCATCAGAACACCGTCACATGTCGCAGCAACAACCAAGTCCATTTCGGATTCTTCGGTCTGCTTTTTCGATGGGTTCAAGATATATTTGCCATCTGCATAGCCAACGCGGGCCGCACCAATTGGTCCCTGAAATGGAACACCAGATAATGCCAAGGCCGCAGATGACGCAATCATTGCCAAAATGTCTGGCTGGTTAACCTTGTCATAGGAAAATACCTGGGCGATAATCTGAACCTTGTTCTTGAACGTTTCTGGGAACAGCGGACGGATTGGACGGTCAATCAGACGCGCTGTCAATGTTTCAGCAGTTGATGCCTTGCCTTCGCGGCGGTCACGTGAACCTGGGATACGACCGGCAGATGCAAACTTTTCCTGATAATCAACCGTCAATGGAAAGAAATCTTGGCCTTCGACCGCGGATTTTTCCGCACACACAGTTGCCAATACCATTGTTTCACCCAATGTCGCCAATACAGAACCGTTGGCCTGTTTTGCCATACGACCCGTTTCCAAACGCAACGTGGTGTCGCCGTATGGAATTTCAACAACAATTGGATTATTTAATTTTGCTTTTTCTTCTTTCTTGAATAAACCAAATACCATTTTTGTTTTCTCCTGATGTTTATTTATGTTTCTTGTATTCGCAAAGAAAAATTATTCATTCCTGGGTTCTGAAAAAAAAACACAGAAAAGAACAATTTCTTCTTTGCCCCATAAATTATAAAGTATATTTCAATCATTTCAAGTGCAAAGCCAATAAAAAACCCGCCAGATGGCGGGGATTAATTATATCTGGGCACGAACTTCTTCAACCTCGTAACACTCTACACGGTCGCCCTCTTTCAAGTCATTATACTTGTCAAACGACATACCGAATTCAACACCACCAGATACTTCTTTGACTTCGTTCTTTTCGCGGCGAAGCTGCCCAATTTTACCGTCATAGATTACAACATTGTTACGCAACAGACGTACAAAGGCGTCTTTCTTAATCACGCCCTCGGTCATGCGACAGCCCGCAACACGCACACCTTTGCCCACGGTGAACAAGGCAATCACATCCGCATAGCCGATAAATGTTTCACGCTTTTCAGGGGCCAATTTTCCAGACAAGATTTCCTTTAATTCGTCTGTAATACGATATACAACACTGTGATAGCGGATATCAACACCGTTACCACGTGCCATATCGCGAACAGTCGAGTCCGCACGGACATTAAATGCAATAATCACCGCACCAGACGCAGTCGCCAGACGAATGTCACCTTCGGTAATCTGACCGACACCAGACGACAATAATTCAACACCAACTTTGTCTGTGTTGATTTCTTTGACCATGTCTGAAATCGCTTCGACAGAACCCTGAACATCTGCACGCAGGATTATCGGCAATATCAACTTTTTCGTTTCGTCACGCTTGGCAAATAATTCTTCCAGGGATGAACGTTTGACCGCGTTTGCTTTGTCCTTGGCCTTTTGCGTACGATAGGCCGCAACTTCACGGGTTTGGGCCTCGGTCTGCATAACACGTAATTCGTCCCCTGCCCCAGGTACACTGCTTAGTCCCAATACAACCGCAGGTTGCCCAGGTTTGACAGACTTTACACGTTCGCCAGACGAGTTTATCAGTCCACGTACACGACCAAATGTTTCACCAACAACAAATACATCGCCAATCTTTAATGTGCCTTGACGCATTAAAACAGTCGCAACCGCCCCCAGACCTTTTTCCTGTTTGGCTTCGACCACAAAGGCAACCGCAGGCATGTCTGGGTCGGCACGCAAATCCATCATTTCGGCCTGCAGCAAAATGGCCTCTTCCAATTTATCCAAACCAATTTTCTTGGTCGCAGAAATTTCAACACACTGGACATCACCGCCCATTTCTTCAACCTGAACCTCTTGCTGTAACAGGTCTGTTTTTACACGCATCGGATTCGCTTCGGGCAGGTCAATCTTGTTAATCGCAACAATAAATGGAACGTTCGCAGCGCGAATGTGATTTATCGCCTCGATTGTTTGGGGCATAATTGAATCATTTGCCGCAACAACCAGCACAACTATGTCTGCCATCTGGGCACCACGGGCACGCATCGCAGTAAATGTTTCATGACCCGGGGTATCCAGGAATGTTATCATTTGTCCTGATTTTGTCTTAACCTCGTACGAGGACACATGCTGGGTAATACCGCCCGCCTCGCCGGCGGCAACGTTTGCATTGCGGAACGCGTCCAATAATGATGTTTTTCCATGGTCTACATGTCCCACAACCGTTACAACCGGGGCACGCGGTTTCATATTTTCTGGATTTGGTTCACGTTCCAATATTTCTGCATAGGGTTTTAATTCGACACGTTTGACCGTTGCACCAAATTCACCCGCAATCAATTCGGCAGTGTCAGCATCAATAGACTGATTCACAGATACCATCATGCCCATTTCCATCAATTTCTTGACAACATTGCCCGCCTTTTCAGCCATGGCAGCCGCCAAATCTTTGACCGTTATCGCGTCACCCAGGTTGACAATACGTTCCACCTTTTGCGGGGCAGAAAATACGGCACGGGCCTTTTCACGGAAACGTTTCAAGGATGCCTCGGACCGGCGACGGTTGGCACCACGAATTCCAATTTCATCATCGTCTTCGCCATCACCCATGACAATGTCATTCAGATGGATTTTTCCAGACTTTTTGAAATCTTTTTTGGAATTATTAAATCTGGGTGAACGTGTGTCATATTCGTCAGAATTACGATTATTCTTGCGACCGGCACCCGCAACCGCGTTGTTCGTGAATGTATGCGACTGATGGCCAGATGTCGATTTCATCGCTGGTTCTTCGACAATATCTGGTGTTGATGATGTTTCTTCGGTTATATTTTCACGGGCCGCCAATTGAGATTTAACACGTTCATATTCACGTGTCTCGCGTTCAATTTCAGCGGCACGGGCCTGACGGGCAGCTTCTTCGGCGGCAAGACGCTGTTTGCGTTCCTCTTCGCGGGCACGGGCCGCAGCCAATACCGCACGCAGCTTCTCGTCAGATGCGCTGTGTGTCTGTGCGGCCGGTGCAACAGGTTCTTCACGCAATTCTTTGTTGCCACCGGGGGCAACAACACGGCGACGGCGTTCTACAAACACCGCATCGCCCTTTTTGCTGCGAACAGCATCAGTTGTAACAGATTTTCCAAGTGTCAATGTCGCCATAAAAACAACTCCGTCAGTTATGTTATCGTTAACAATTATTCATTGTCCTGTTTAATGTCGTACGCCAATTCGCGTGCCTTCATAATAATGCGACCCGCCAAACGATTGGATATATTATCTTCGCCCAAAATATCGACCAATTCATCTGTCGATAAATCTGCCAGGTCTGACAAGGTCTTGATGCCTGCCTGGCCCAGTTTCATAATGGTTGGACGTTTGATAAAGTCAAATGTCAACAAATCATCCGTCATACCAATCGCATGGCCCGCATCCAGATAATCTGTTTCAATTTTGTTCAAATATGCCTTGGCACGGGTTTGCAATTCTGTCGCCAGTTCTGTGTTAAAGCCCTGGATGCTTTCCAGTTCAGACAACTCGATAAATGCGATTTCTTCGATTGAACGGAAACCTTCGGTAATTAACAGCTGGGCAATCATCTCGTCAACATCCAGCGCACCAATGAATAATTCTGTCTTTTCTTTGAATTCTTTGGCACGAGCTTCTTGTTCTTCGACCTCGTTTTTAACTTCGATATGCCAGCCAGTTAACTGAGATGCCAAACGAACATTCTGACCGCGACGACCAATCGCCAATGATTGCTGGTCTTCGGTTACAACAACAACGGCACGACGTGCGTCTTCGTCAACGATGATTTTTGCAACCTTGGCCGGATGCATCGCATTTACAATATAGGCCGCAGGATCTTCGGAATATGGAATAACGTCTATCTTTTCACCATGACATTCGTTGATAACGTTCTGGATACGTGCCCCCTTCATACCAACAGTCATGCCAACCGCGTCAATAGATGGGTCTGTGGCCTCGACTGCGATTTTCGCGTGGGAACCAGGATCACGTGCAACAGAACGAATCTTAATCAGGCCTTCGTATATTTCTGGAACCTCTTGAATAAACAATTTTTCCATAAATAACGGATGTGTACGTGTCATAAAAATCTGGGGACCTGTATTGGAACGAACAACGTCCAATACCAAGGCACGAAATACACCCTTGGGGTCTTCTTTGGCATCGTCTTTGCCAACAGGAGATTTCAAGACTTCGCCAGGAATAACTTCGCTGTTTTTTAAAACACCTTCGGCACGATATGCCAGTTTGCCTTCGGTATCTGTGTACTGGTTAATACCAACAACAACGTTGCCGTATTCTGAACGAATTGCACGAACCGTTAATATTTCACCAATTTTGTCTTTGTTTTCTTCGTATTCACGTTCTTTGGATGCATCACGAACACGAGTGGAAATTATCTGCTTGGCCATTTGGAACGCCATGCGACCAAATTCCGGCTCGGGCAATGAGTCTTCAACAACGTCACCAACAACCGGATTTGCAGAATACTTTTTCGCCTGAGATACCGTCAACATAGTGGCAGGATCATACTCGTCCCCTGCAGCGTCAGGTGATTCAATAACCGTAAATAAACGTTTTACGTGAATAGAACCGTCATGACGATTAATCGATGCAACAATATTAAACTCTTCGCCATACTTATGCTTGGCAATCTTGGCAATTGCCGCCTCTAGGCCTTCAAATACAATCTCGCGGTCAATCAATTTGCGTTTCGACAAGGATTCGATTTCCAGCAATAAATCCTGACGGGGCATAGATACAAAAGACATTCATTACTCCTTTGCGTTGTTATCTCTTGCGGTGTCTTACTGAAAGAGCGGGGTTTTTGCCACCCCGCCCTTAAAAAAAACTATTTAAGAACAGTGCTTATTATAAACCCGAATCGTAAAAACGCAAGTAAAAAACCATGGTTATACAAATTTGTGGAATATAAAAAAAAACTTTTCTATAATCATTCCACTATGATGAAAATAATTAAATCTTTGTTTGTGTCAACGGCAAGTGAAACAACAGCCGGGGCACTGGCGGCCAAGTTTGGCCTGGAATTACGCGGGAACCCAAATGAACCTGTGCGGGGGGTCGCACCAATCGCAGATGCAAAACCTGGACAACTGGCGTTCTATTCAACAGAACAAAACAGTAATGCATTTAAAATCCTGCCAATCGAAGTGCTGCAAAAAACACGGGCAACTGTTATTCTGGTGCAACCAGAACAGGCAAAGCATGCACCAAAAAATGCAACACTGTTGATAACAAACAGTCCGCGTGGAAATATCGTTAAAATACTGGGCGAAATCTATCGTGAAAAACCACGTTCCGGTATCAGTAAAAATGCACATATCGAACGGGGCGTCTTTTTCAGAAAAAAAAGACAGACCTATGTTGGTCAGTTCGCAACAATCGAACGGGGCGCCGTTATTGAACCAGGTGCAAAAATTTACCCATACGCATACATCGGACGAAATGTCGTTATCGGTAAAAATACCATCGTTCAAACCGGTGCACATATTGAAAATGCAAATATTGGTGCAGATTGTGTCATAAATGCAGGCGCAGTTATCGGTAAAGACGGTTTCGGATATACACGACAAAATGGGAAAAATATCTTTATCCCACATGTCGGTCGGGTGGTAATTGGTGAACGTGTGTCCGTGGGGGCAAACACCTGTATAGACCGGGGTGCAATGACAGATACCCAGATAGGCGATGGTACAAAAATCGATAACCTGTGCCAAATCGCACATGGGGTTGTCGTCGGTAAAGAATGTTTCTTGGCCAGTGGGGTCGGTTTGGCCGGCGGGGTCGTTGTTGGTGACAGGGTATTGCTGGGCGGACATGTCGGGGTGGCAAATGGTGTACATATCGGTAATGATGCATCTGTCGGGGCAAACAGTGGTGTGTTCCGCAATATCCCAGATGGTGAATCACATATGGGATATCCGGCGGGCCCGGGGATGGAGTTTATGCGACACTATGCATGGTTAAAAAAACAAACAAAGAAATAATAAGGGTGATTTAGTATGACCTTTGATGTAAACGAAATCGAAAAAATTATTCCACATCGCGGCAATATGCGATTAGTAGATGAAATTCGTGAATTTAACGATACCAGTGCCGTTGGTGTAAAATATGTGCGTGATGATGAATTTTGGTGCGATGGACACTTTCCAGGTAATCCAATTATGCCAGGCGTACTGCAGGTAGAGGCATTGGCACAAACTGCATGCTTTGTCGCGTTCAATCGGTTAAGCGAAGAAGAAAGAAAGGATATGTTGGGGTACTTTACCACAATGGAAAAGATTAAGTTTTCGCACATGGTGCGACCAGGGGATAAACTGGAACTGCACGTGGAACTGATTATGACAAAAATGCAACTGTATAAATTTCATGGCATCGCATTTGTCGGTGGCAAAAAAGTCGCAGAATCAACATTTACCGCCGTTCTGCAAAAAGTTCAAAAATAACAGCAATAAAAAAAATCCCCATTTCGGGGATTTCTTATTTCCGATTCCGCATCGCGGCGGCAATAAATGCATTAAACATTGGATGACCAGAATATGGACCAGACTGAAATTCTGGATGAAACTGGCCCGCAATGAAGAACGGATGATTTTTCAATTCAATAATTTCAGGCAATTTACCGTCTGGACTGCGACCAGATATTATCATACCGGCATCTGCAAAACGACCAGCCAGCGATATATCCATTTCATAGCGATGACGATGACGTTCGGATATGCTGGTCGTGCCAAATACCCTGTGTGCCAATGTGTCAGGCGTGATTTCACACGGATATGCCCCCAAACGCAATGTGCCACCATAATTTTCAGAATCATGGTCAGACATTATGCCAATAACTGGGGTGCAATCCTTGGTAAACTCGGTCGAGTTCGCATTTTCAATCCCCAATACATTGCGGGCAAATTCTATAACTGCAACCTGCATCCCCAGGCATATCCCCATATAAGGGACATTATTTTCACGGGCAAAGCGGGCGGCGGCAATCTTGCCTTCAACACCACGGGAACCAAAACCGCCAGGAACCAAAATGCCATCCATGTCAGAACACATATCAGGTGAAAAACTTTCTGCATCCAGTTTATGCAATTTTACATGCACATTATTTTGAATACCGGCATGGAACAGGGCCTCGTTCAATGATTTATAGGCATCGGGAACATTAAAGTATTTGCCAACAACACCAATATTGACCGTTGGTAAATGGGCCGACAGATAATTTTCAATCCGTTCAAATCGGGTCATGTCCCCGCGGGCATGTGGCAGGTCAAAATGGTCTGCGATTATATCAAAGACATGCTGGGATTCATAGGCCAATGGAATTTTATAGATATTGTCTACATCAATACCACTGATAACACTTTTGGCGGGCAGATTGCAGAACATGCCTATTTTGTCCCGCTCGGTCGCGGTCAACATGCGAGGGGTACGAACAATCAGCATGTCTGCCTGAATCCCGTTTTCCAATAATTCACGGGCAGACATTTGGGTCGGCTTGGTCTTTAATTCACCAGACTTTTCCAAATAGGGTGCCAGGGTTAAATGTACAAACATGACATTGCGGCGACCAACATCGTTGGCAAACTGACGTATGGATTCCAGAAATATCTTGCCTTCGATATCGCCAACAGTGCCGCCAATTTCACAGACCACAAAGTCTGTGTCAGTTGGGGCGGATATGTATTCTTTTATCTTGTTCGATACATGCGGTATCATTTGTACCGTTGCACCCAGATAGTCACCATGACGTTCTGCGTTCAGGACATCCCAATAAATGCGACCCCCAGATACAGAATCGTTGCGTGACAGGCGTGCACCCAAAAAACGCTCGTAATATCCCAAGTCTAAATCAGTTTCATACCCGTCATTGGTGACATATACTTCGCCATGCTGGAACGGCGACATTGTGCCGGGGTCTATGTTCAAGTACGGGTCAAATTTCCGTGCATGAACCGTATATCCACGTGATTGAAGAAGGGCGCCGCAACCCGCCGCTGCAACGCCCTTGCCAAGACTTGACACAACACCACCAGTTATAAATATATATTTCGCCATAAAAGTGCCCCCTTTATGTAATAATATCTTAGGAAATTTTTAATTGCGGTGCAACGAAATAAAATCCTATACTGGATTTATGCGGGATTGGCTGGATAATCAGTATCAAAATTTATTCCTGTACGTGCCATTCTTGCTGGCAGGTGGTGGGGCATTATACTTTGCCTGCAATATTGAACCAAATTTTATCACTGTATTCGTCGGTTTCTGCGTGGCACTTGTCGGACTGTGTGTTAAAAAGGTGCCGATACCTGTTCGTGCAATCCTGGTTATGGTAATCGGATTTTGCTGGGCTGTGATGTTTACTGATATTGTTAACACCCCGCAAATACGCAGAAATATATTTGACCAATACCTGGTGGGGACGGTGAAAAATATCGACCATACATCCGATAAATCCAGAATCTTTCTGAACGTCAATGCCGCAGATATAAACGCAAAGGGCAAGACCGCAACAATTAGACTGAGCGTCAAAGATAACCAAAATCTGCCGAATGTTGGTGATAAAATCGGGGTCACTGTGGGACTGTTTCGGCCGGCACCTGCGTATGCACCAGAAACATTTGACTATGCACGATGGGCATACTTTAACGGGATAACCGCCACAGGTTATGCAAATGAAATCACAATACTGGAACAGGCCAAACACAGCAATATAAACACATTGCGAAATTATCTGCACAACAGGTCAAATTCTGTGTTGGCAGACACATTGGTTCTGGGATACAAATCTGCAATACCAGAATCTGATAATGAAATCTGGGTCGCCAGTGGTATCGGACACGTTTGGTCAATCAGTGGTTTTCATATGACACTGGTTGGTGGATGGTTATTCTTGATATTTTATACCATATTTCGGGCAATTCCGTATCTGGTTCGCAGGGTGCCTGCAAAAATACCAGCAATGGGATGTGCGTGGTTGGGACTGATGGGATATCTGTTTATATCAGGCGTGGACGTCGCAACAGTTCGTGCTTTCCTGATGACAACGCTGGTGTTCCTGGCATTCGCAGTCGGACGCAGTGCAATTTCACTGCGAAATATCGCAATTGCGTTCATCTGTATATTTGCGTTAAATCCACACTATGTTATGCAGGCGGGTTTTCAATTATCTTTTGCGGCGGTGTTTGGACTGGTCTGGCTGTACAGTGTGGTTAAACCAAAAATGCCACAAAACAGATTACTGAAAATTATTTATGCGTGTGTACTGACCTC
>JAFWZK010000052.1 GCA_017522445.1 Alphaproteobacteria bacterium | reverse complement strand
CCCGATGCACCATATTTGGGTTTACAGTTCACATTATATGTACATGCGGGATATGCACTGCCATTGTAATGCTCTTTGGCATTAACAACCGTTGTGGTTCCACCTGTGATTGTTTTTGCACTGCACGACACATAACAGTCTGTATTCTGGCCACGAGTTCCATCGGACCCATTATATCCCGGGGGACATTCATGACGTTCGTTATCGTTCTGTGGGCAGAAATATCCATCTGTACATTCCACACACTTGCCATCCGACAGATAGTATCCCTGTTTACAGGTCCATGTTTTCAATGGACATACCCCGGTTTCTGCGTTACATGCACTGCCCTGTGCCTGGATACCACTGAACGACACCTGGGTATCATACACACAGTCTGCATTTTCTGGGCACGCATCCGTATCATTACCAGAACATAAAACAGAACATTCTTTTGTACATTGTCCGCGATCCGTACTGCCTGCTGGACTGGTATATCCTGGATTACATGCCATACATGTTGTTCTATCTTTATAATAGTTGGCCTTGCATTCCCACGGACAATTATTCTCGGTCGCAACACCCGAATACTGTGCATTTTCTGGCAACTCATTTGAACATGGATACTGTGCGGGGCCACCTGGACAGTAATGTCCACTTTCGCATTCACGGCAAACTAAGTCACCTTTTTCCGACGAACCATAGAATCCTGGATTACATGTCCATGGACAATCATTAGACGTAATACCAAATTCATCTGTATATTCTGAATTTGCTGGTTTATTTGTACAATCATCACAGCTGACAGCCCCGCCTGTACTGAATGTTCCCGCTGGGCATACATCTGGACAATTTTCGGTTTCCTTTGCTTCTGTGCCAAAACATCCTGCACTGACCGGCGAACATTCTGTTGCCCCGGCTTGGCTGTATGTACCAGGTACACAAGGTTCTTGTCTTAGGTTTCCAGGACAGTAATAACCGGCTGAACACGCTTCGCACATTCCAATTGGAATATTTGCACCCCCTGCAGGATTGTCTGGGTTAGACGAAGGGATGAACAAAAATCCAAAGGATTGATAAGTTCCGTACGAACACGCACACTCCCACAAAGAACTTTCAGTTGGTAAACAATCCTCGGTGGCACTTCGTGTCCACTTGGAACAGCCCGAACAACTATCACCCGCAGACGCACAACCATCAGACGTATAATTACCAGAACAGGTATTTGTGTATTTTTGTTCTGCTGTTTCTGTAAAACACCACACATTATTGGTGTACCTGCAATATTCTGTACCTGTCATTACTTCGTTATTTGCAGTTGCCGAACATGGTGTTGTACATGTTTTCGTATGTGCACATCCGCCCGGATAATTTGCGGTAGAATTCGAAGGTGTATACGTATATCCGCCCGACTGATAGCTGCTGCACGACTGCCAGCATCCTTCTGCGGACTTGGTCCCAGCCGAGCTGTACAAGAACTCTCCATCACCCAATTCCGAACACGGTTTTGGTGCTGACGACACAGCCGGACAGTAATTATTGACAGTACATTGTTCACAGCTGGACGTAGAACCATACGCCACGGTATGGGATTCTTTGAACGTACCGGCCGCACAATCACCCCAGTTTGAACTATTATTACCGGCCGTACCAATAAAGTGTCCACCATCCACGGTTATAACACAGCTTGTCACGCCTGCGTGATTTGCAGCTTTGTTTCCACTGTTATGATAATCCGTTGGACATGCCTGGCAACTTGCCGCCCCTGCATCGCTGTACTTATCGGTTCCGCAAACTGTCTGTGCACTGGCCTTGGCTGGGCAGTAATTTCCCGCCTGGCACATTTCCCGTCCACCCGTAGTATTACCGATTCCTGCGGCCATGTAAATTGTTGCACCACCGACACAGAATCCACCTTCCGCGCAGTCCTTGGCACCGCCCCCCTGGACTGGGACATATTCACCCTGCCCCAGTGTCAGGTAACAGGATGCCTCGCTGGACGATCCAGCATTACTATTTGGATAGCTTGCTGGGCATGCATTTGGGCATATCGTGGTTGATCCCGCACCACCATAGCAATTTTCTTTGATTTTAGACTGGCTGCATGAACCTGCATATTCAGTATAATATCCCTTATCTGTGGTTTTGCATGCACTGGACGCTGACGAACCTGTTGATTCGTTATATTTACCTGCGGTACATTGTGTTCTGCCACCTGTGCTGCCCCAGTACACAGAAATATCACCTGGGCAAAATCCACCACAAGAACATGTCACCATTGCATCTTTT
>JAFWZK010000003.1 GCA_017522445.1 Alphaproteobacteria bacterium | reverse complement strand
TTATAAAATGTGTTAAGTGTTTTGTCATTCCGTGGCCTGACCACGGAACCCAGGTAATGCTTCATTGTTTTACCAGATTTGAACAAACATATTATTATGTGTGTATTATGGCCAGTTCTGGAAACGGGATGACATGTTTTTATTTTGTTGTTTTCGTGCTGAAGTAGGAAAAAGGCGTACACCTGGGTCCCGTGGTCCAGCCACGGGATGACATGAGGGGGTAAGGTATACACCTGGGTCCCGTGGTCCAGCCACGGGATGACATGAAAGTGAGTGGGGGGCTTATTATGGAACTAAAAAAATCCCCGCAGGTGCGGGGATTTTTAGGTTTGCGAATGAATTATTCCATGCTGGTTGAAATCATGTCGCCGTACATTCCAACCTCGTCCGGGCCAACAAAACAGCGAATCTTGGAACCTACATTATCCATGAACTCTTTTATTGCCGCCTGTTCCGCCGCCGAGAGTTCCTGTTTTTGAATCTGATCTACAACCAGATACCCCAGTGCACCACCAGCAATCGCCGTTACACCTGCACCGATACCCGCCGCCGTACGTTTTTTCTTGGCATCCACATTTTTGTCTTCATTTGGCGTGTCTACCAACGCTTCACATCCAGGTACCAAGTCAGATATTTTGTTCTTGGCTATTTTTAATGCTTCTGCTTGCACTAAGTCATTACCGTATACGCTACTGCTATTCTTGCAACCATCGCCACAGATTTCTCTGGCTTCTGCGTCTGAAAACGTTTCTTGGGTGGCATATTTAACATACTTTCTTGCATCCGCCATTTTAGCAGAATCTTTGTTGCCATTTAACCGTTTCATGTTATTCAACATGGCATTAGCCATAATTTCACTGTCATTCGTATTGTATAACTCCGCATATTGGCTGCAAGATTCCTTTTTCCAAGTCGTTGTATTCTTGGCTTTAACATCCTTGCTCTTGCCTGTCAGGCCACTGAATATGGTTCCATCCTGAATGCCTGCACCCAAATATGCACCGCCGGCACCACCGCCCAGTGCACCAATGGCAGTTGACCACCATTTCAGCCCATCATACTGAGAGTTTTCTTTCTCGGTACGGGCATCGGCACCGGCCGCTTTGGCTAACTCTTCCAATTTATCGTTTGGTATCCATGAACCGCATGTAAAGGTATCGCCGGCGGCAAAGTACGCCGTTGACCAATCCGCACCGTTGTTAATTGCATCTTGGATACGTTTGTCATCAGATTGCAGTGTCACACGCACACGGCAAAATGAACCGTACAGGTCGTTACTGGCCACAAATTGGTTTGTCTTTAACCCGGCGGTGGCATAGTTTGCGGGAACCTTGTTCGATTTCAATTTGGCCCACATGAATGTTGAACCCGTATCTTTGTTCCCCATTATGCCGCCATTGTTTGACGACATGCACATATTCTGCTGTTTGGTCAGTTTGGCATTATATTTTGCCTGGGCCTCGATTTCCAAATCGTAAATCAAGTCTTTGAACAATGTGTTGGCCGCCTGGGATTCAATATAGGTCGTGTATGATAACATCACAGGTTTATCAAATATTTCCCCTGTTACGGTATCCATGGTATCACATACACCCTGGTTGCCACTGGCACTTTCACACAGTTTGTTGCCATTTTCATCAATTGCCGCAACCTGTTCAATGTTTTCGGTCATGACAGATGTTGAACCGGCATCAATCCAATCTGAACGAACAGACCCCGTCCCCCACGAACCGGCAGATGTGTTGTTGGCAATTTTCAGTTTATTTGCCTCTATCGCCAGGTGTTCTGAACAGACATCTGCGTTTTTAACCGTGTCAACGCACAGCCCCAATACGATTGTGTAATCCAGTACACCGCCGACCTTGTTCATGGATTTGTCAAAGTTGGCATCACCACTGTTAGTCAATGATGAATAGATATCTGTACGATTGCGATAGCAATTTACATAATCCGCACCACACATGGACTTTACACATGATGTTGCAATAGACTGGCACTGCTTTTTCATTTGGTCAATTGCCGCATCGCTGTAATTATTTGCCAGGGATGCATTTAATGATGCAACAACACCAATCGGGTCAGATTCCGCACCATCGTCATATTCTGGGAACAATACGTCAAACGCATCGGCATCCATAAATGAATATGTATATGTGCCGGTTGAATTTGGATTCTGGGCCGCATATTTACAGTTGGCATCAGTATTTACAACAGACAGACACCCTGTTCTGATTTCATTGCGGGTGTATTCATTGTTAATTGATTTATCGGTGGCACCAAATACCTGGGCATAGCAGGCCGCACCAGAACCACCACCACAGGTACGCATCGCACACGTTTTAATCGTATCGACGCATTTTTCTTTTGCTTTGGTATCAAATTTGTTTACCAGTTCGGCAATTTTGGCACGCATACCAGAATTCATACGGGCAGAATATGCCAAATCATAAACCTCGGCCTGGTTATCTTCGTCACGCAACTGGGACGATGATGGCATTTGACCATCACCAATAAATGTCGCATAGCAATATTTATTTGAACCAATTGTGTCCAAACAGGCATTTTGAATATATGATGAAATATTTGACTTTGCAATAACAGCCGTTGTATCCACTTCGCCTGTGATTTCTGTACCATTGTTAATCGCATCAACAATCGCAACCGTTTCAGCCGTTGCGTTTTCGTAACATTTGTATGGGTTGGTCGCACACGCGTTCAGGATACATTGGTCAACAACCTTGTAACATGTGGATACCGCATTAACGGCGGCCAGGGCCGCACCTTCGGCAATCATTTCGCCAATACGACTGGACGCAGTGGGAACAGTACTGGATGTGGCACCAGCATTGCCGAATAATTCATTTTTCCCCTCGCCCGCACAACGTGCCAGGGTCGAATCACAAAATACCGCCTGTTTCTTAAACTCGGCATTCGTGGTGCATAATTCAAAGTCCGCACCGCAAACACTGTCTTTGCGTAAACATGATGAATAACGGCGAACACAATTTGATGTATCATACATGTTTTCAATTGCCGCCGCAGATATCATCTGGCCCAATACACTGCCCGCGGTTGGATATGTGTATTCTGTAATCTCGCCATAGGTGTTCTTGGTCGCAACGTTCGACAGGGCAGATATGTTCGATGTACCAAACAAACTGTTTACGCCGGCGGATTCACACTGGGACAATGTTGATAAACACAGGGGCATCTTGCCGTGAAATAATACATTAGTTGTACATTCTTCGAAATTTGAACCACAGGCATCGCCCCCCTTGATACAGGCGGTATAGGCATCGATACATTCAGCATTAGCCAACAATGTCGCGGCAGTCGTAGTACCAGACCCAGCAACAACACCCGCTGTGCCAGTAGTACCAGATACGTACGTCGCCAAAGTCGGCATACGGCGAACATTGGTCGCATTAAGCACACTGGGGCGGGCAGTCGCCGCGTTCGCCGCAGGCATCACACATAATAAAGCCAATAAACTTACTGTATTTTTGAGAAAAGACATTCCCGTACTCCATAGTTTTATTGTTTTATTTTAACATAAAAATAATGGTTTGAAAAGGGAAAAATCCGTTAATTTTACATATTTTCAAGTAAATACTTTAATTCCAACATATCGTCCGGTAAACGTGTCTTGAAACGCATAACTTCACCCGTTATCGGATGAGCAAATTCCAACAATTCTGCATGCAACATTTGACCATCATGTTCACGTAAAAAGTCCAGCAAATCTGCATCACGAACAGACCCCAGACGGGCCGTGCCACGCCCATAAATCGGGTCGCACAAGACCGGAAATCCATGCGCAGACAGGTGAACACGTATCTGGTGCGTGCGACCAGTCATCAAAGTACAACGAAACTGCGTCACACCAGCACGAGCGAATGAGTTTATCACCGCAACCTCGGTATGTGCGGGTTTGCCCCCCGTTTTTACCATTGTCATTTTCTGACGATTGCGGGAAGAACGGGCAATGTTGCCAGTGATTGTCGCACTTTCCCAATTCGGTACACCCCACGCAAAGCATACGTATTTACGGGTCAAATCATGCCCCGAGAACATTTTCACCAGTGCACGATATGCCGCATCAGATTTCGCAAAAACCATAACGCCACTGGTATCTTTGTCCAGACGATGCACAACCCCAGGACGAATATCGCCCCCCAATGCAGATAAATGCGTGTGCGATAATATGTTCTGAACCAATGTACCCGTTTTATTCCCCGCCGATGGATACATGACAATACCACGCGGTTTATTGATAACAATTATGTCTTGGTCTTCAAACAATATGTCCAAATCAAAGTCAGACGAAATGTTTTCAATCGCCGCATCTGTCTGGGGCGATGGAATTTCAACGTCAAAAATATCACCAGTGCGAATCTTGTCAGAAAATTTTACAGGACGACCGTCCGCAAAACAAACAGAAAAACGCTGAATCTCGCTGCGGGAAAATTCAGGCATTTGGGATGACAGATATTTGTCTGTGCGTGTGATTTCATCTGTGTCCGATACAATAAACCTGCGTGTTTGTGTCATAATGCGCCCTATTTATATTTATCCCAATCTGGGCCAACTGTACAATCAGACAGGTCAATTGTCAAATCACGACCACGCGCACTAACAGGACATGTTAAAATCCCTGTGGTCGTCGCCTGGTCCGCATCGCGGGTCGCGTTGCGATATGCAAAACTGATAGTCGTCGGGGCCGCAACACAGGCAATCGCCAAATCATTGTCCGCCCGACCATCGGGGCCAACCCATACACGAACACCAAAACCCAAACCATAACATGGAAAACCATCCAGATAATACAAAACCAGACCACGACCAACCAATTTCTTGTCGCTGATAAATTTCCCATTGTATTCGTTCAATGTTAAACCTGTGACGGCCTGCCAATCTGTGCTGGTGGAAAAAATGCTGATGCGGGAAGGGGCGCCGTCATCGGCAATCGCAGAAAATACAAATAATAACCCAAATAAAAATGTAAGCAGATTCTTCATTCTTGGTCCCCCACAGGTATTTCTAAGTCTGACAACTCGGCCGAGATGGTTTTTGTGCCAGCAGGTAAAGCCGATAAAACATGACTGAACCTGACCGTGCCGCCCGCGTCCAATAATGTCGCAGATGGCATAAATTTCTGACGCCCCAATACGCGACCGTCCGAATCCATAAAGACAATCATTAAATCCGGTACACCATAAATGTCATCGGAAATATTCGTAATAGAACCACCAACAACAACATGCGACACACCATCAGAATCCGTCGTCGATTCAACAGATGACACCGATGCAACCAACGGTCCACGCGATGCTGTGCGGGCCTGGTGCTGGGTGATGACGGCAATCGTAAATATTATCGCAGATAATAATGCACACAGGGATGCAAAAAACATCAACCATGTGTTCCGACGAGATGGCCCCGTAACCGACCAACGATGCCCACATACAGCACACTGAACCACAGATGCCGACATGTCGTCAACCATGTATTCCGTTTTGCAAAAATCACACTTTACCTTCATAGACATAGTTATACCACACTTTATTACAATTTCAACATACGATATTTTTCTTGGACCTGGGAACTGATTTCGTTTATCGCATTCATATAGTCTGATACGGTCGCGTTCTTGTTCGCAGATACCGCACCAAATATCTGGGTCGTAATCGTCGATGTATCACCATATAAATAAACCGCCAGATTCGCCATGCGATTAAGCTCTATAAACGTTGCATCCGAAAAATGGGCGTCGCCAGAACCCATGTCCCAATAAAAGTCTGGATTGTTCGAATCAGCCACCATATCATGCACAACCAAACGCGATGTCATAGAACCCGCAAAACCAACCGTAACAAACATAGCGTCTATGTGACCAGATGTCATATCCAGTGACTGGTTAACCTTTAATATGGCAAAATCATCAGACGCATCAACCGACAGACCAGATAATGTCATGTTGGTCGCCCACAGGTTTTCTGCATTTAACAAAGTAAACTTGCCCGTGTCGGCCAATGTAAAGGCACCGGTGACCTGCATATTTTTGGCATCTGATGATAACATGCCCGCAACCGTCGATGAGCCAGACTTATACACGCCGTCCAATGTCGTAAGATTTTGAAATATCATTGTGTCCGATACAACGTTGGGCAAAAACAGACCCTGGTTAAATTCTGCATGGACAGCATTCACAAATGACGCATCTTTTATGTTGTGCCCCCCCAGACTGAGTGCCGACATCATTTTCGCATCATCTGGGTTGTCAGATGGAACACGCCATAAATACAACGCATTGTCGCGATTAACCGCAGTGGTTTCAATTAACCCATCTGTCATGCTGATGCCCAAATCAATGTTATCTGCGTGCCATGCACCAAACGAACCATACGCATGTGTGCCATCCAGAAAACCCATGTTGCCGCCAGAAAGACCAACTATTTCACGGGTGCGAATTGGTGTAATATCAGATGCAGAACGAACCACTATGCCCTGAAGCGAGGATTTGCCCATGCTGTCGGCTGTTTTCAAAATTCGCAGCTGATACACCTGGTCGCCCAATTCCAATACAGATGGTGGCAGCCCATACGGTTCCAATTCGGACAATTCAACACGTGTTATCGTGCGACCAACTGTACGCAACAACTCAGTGCGATTGGTTAGTATATAACGTTCCAAAGCAACCTGAATCTCGGTCATCTGGTTGGTAATCGCAATATTCTGGGCCCGTGTTATAGCACTTTGATGATACCGAAAAATAAACGGAATAATCACGATAACCAGCGCAATACTTAGCAACAATTCTATCAACATGTTGCCCGAATTCGATTCTTTGTGTATAAAAATATTCCTGTTGCGTTTCATTGTTTAGTGTATTGTGTATTTGTTATTTTTATGTGTTAACTGCCATCCAGAACGATACAGCGAATTAAACTGGCCCGCGGACGGCAAAGACGGTATATCACCCCGCGACACAGAAAAACTGCTGAACTGGGGCGGTTTGGTCGATGGAAAAACCCATTTGCCCAGACGAAGGGCCGCAGTGCCTGATACCAATAACTCGCCCGAGACGGTCAATCCAAAATTTTCATAAAATATCATCTCTTGGGCCGATACATACGGAACCGCAACTGAATTAACCGTTATACCCGTAAAACCATCGACCGTTTTAGATGTGTCAGACTTTAAAACCAAATCGTTCGCAATATTTACAGAACCAGTTATCGCAGCACGGTCTGTTATAACACGACCAGTGGTCGTATAACCATTGCCATTCAGATTATCTGCATATATGTTGCGAAACCCAGAAATATCGCCGGATACACGTAATGTGCCAAGCGATACCTGGTCACCATCAATACTGGCGCCAGATGAAAAATATATCGCGTTTGATGTTGCTGTGTCTGTTTCCAAAAAGGTCGCATTGGCATCATCGGCACGTGCAGACTGGCCAGATAATGTAAACACATTGTATATATGGTGACGCCCCATGTCCAGGTCACGCCACATCGTGTTCAGTTCATCTTCGCCAGATGTCGCACGATGTAAATATTTTGCCGTGTCTTCGCCAGAAACATCACGCGTAATTCGATAAATTATGTCCCCAGTCCTAAAATCAGGTGCAGAAACCGCCCACGTCCCACCATACGCAATACCATCATTCGATACAACCGCAGCGTCAGAACCTATGTGGCGTGCAATCCGATTCGCATGCAAATCAGACACCCCTGTTTCAAATGCCAGATAAATATCCGTGATAGTGGCACCAGTTACAGAATATTTGTCGATAAAACCCGCCGATACATACGGCGATATAGCCGACAAATCATCAGGTTCCAGTCGAATCTGCACCGTGTCTGGCCATTGGTCCTGATTCATACGGACAAAATTTAACGCATCATCACGAACCGATATTATCTGACGTGCAACAGACATATCTCGTAACGTGTCATTCGTACGTGCCAGCTGCCCATACACAAATGGTGTCGCAACCGCAATTATCGCCATAGCCAATAAAACTTCGGTTATACTGGCACCAGACGATTCTGACGTAAAAGATTTATCGTTTAATACAATCACTGCCACCCGCCATTAAACACTGTTTTATATTTATTCTTTGTTCCAGACGCAACCAATATAAATACTGGCAAATTAAATACTGAGATAAAGACTGTTTGTTATAAACACCATCTAAGTTTTTTATAACCGATGCACAATTTTCAACCGCATCGTCATCGGCAGATGCCGTTTTTATAATCGAAAACGAATCGTTGTTTATACCAGAAACATACGCATCAGGTAATAATGATGTACCCCCAGGACGAATATCTAAAATAACATCGCCAGATTTGCCGGCATCCAAACCGGCAGATGTCTGGTCACGTAATGTGATATTTGATGCATACAAGGTTCCAACCTCTATCCCGGACTTGCTGCTGTATTCCAAGGTTTCGTCATCTATGAAAACATCCTGGCCGCGGGTCGCATTCAGATATGACGATATGTCCAGACGCTCGACCGTGAAGTTTATACGGTCAGACACAACATTGCCACGCACGTTCCATA
>JAFWZK010000051.1 GCA_017522445.1 Alphaproteobacteria bacterium | reverse complement strand
GTCCGGTCGTATATCAAATCTTCAATCTGTACGCCCAACCCCTTGGCAAACTTGGCTAATGTGTCCAATTGTGGCGCGGTTTTTATTTGCCCCATCTTGCCTAACTGCGTGCGCGTGGAAAAGTTGCATTTTTCGCAAATCGCCATATCTGTATTTAGTCCGGTCTTTTTGCCCAGCGCCCTGATTTTATTTTCAATCGCTTTATTGTCCAGCATCTTGTTTGTCCTTTGTTTTTATTTTACATTTTTCGCTCCTTTCTTTCTTGTATATTATAATCTACTTTTTGCTTGAAATCTTGTATATTTTAATCTACAATAGTAATAGCCATAGGGGGATAATATGAAACCAAAATCTTTTCACTGTGATGTATTTGTTGTGTTTTTTGCCGGCGTTTTGGGGCTGATAATCGGCTCGGCTGCACAAAAGACACCGAACGAAACATGTATTTTTGATCCTGCGTTTAATCGCTGGGAATGCTGTGTAAATGTCGTTGATACAACACACGGCCTAAAATGCGCCACCGGACAACCGGTTCGTCTGTTGAATAATTTGTAATGGGGTGGCCACATGTCTTTTGATATAAATCGTCGTGCATACAACTCAACTTTCCGTCCGGTGTCCAAAAAACGCCTTGCGCAAATGGCGGCCGGTACATGGAAACCAAAACCACGCAAACCAATGCGCGCAATGTCCGCAAAAATGAAACAACGCATTGCAGCATACACTGATGCGGCAACCGCCAAATGGGGCGCGCGCTGCTTTCTGTGTGGCCGTACGGCTGCACAAACAAAACTGGTCATCCATCATATGGACGGCCGCAAAAATGGCGACAATCCCGATCGCATGGTACCGCTGTGCGATGGTCGTTGTGGCTGTCATGCGCACAACCATAACGGTATGGGCGACCCGCGCACACGGGAATTGAACGCTGAAATTGAACAAAAAATGATCCAAATGGGGGTCTTATAATGGGGGGTATATTACTTATGGAACCACAAAAAACAAAACTGTATATCGCCGTGTCTATGCGCGGCAAAACTCGTGCTGAAATTATGGACTGTCTGCGCCGTGCTGCAATTGATGCCGGCTACAATCCGGACGGCTGCGAATTTATAAACCTGTTGCCCGAAGATGTTGCGGCCAACAAAACGCCGGTGGAATGCTTGGGGCTGTCTATTGTCAATCTGGCACACGCCGACCATGTGATTATCGGCAAACCCGGCACCGGTACGGGCGTGTCCTGCGAAGAATATATTTGCAACAAATACCGCATTCCATATACCAAGGTTGGATTTGAAAATTAAAGGACAAACAAAATGGCTGACAAAACTTTTGACATAGATAAATTCATTGATACTGCGTTCCGGTATCACGCGCCAAACGAAGAACAAATCAAAAAATACGAAGAAATCCGCACTGCTGCGCGTGAATTTGCGCGCCTGATTGCCAAACATACCGCACAATCTGGCGAACAAATGCTTGCTTTGCGCGAACTGGAAACTGCTGTTATGTGGGCAAATGCTGCGATTGCGTTTCATGGATAACGCATCGGCGCCGGCTCTGCGCGAACACAGGGCTAAACTCGGTCGCTGGCATATCGGCTGCGCCAAAATATGCCGTTTTTTTCATATCATGACCTGTCGGGGCAGGCCGGCAGGAAAAATCCTGACCCTTTGCATTGATGTCGTCCTGTCCAATCGTGCGGTACCGACGGGGGGATAAATACAGTCGGTACTTGATTTTTTACCAAAAAGGCGCTAAAAATGGCTACAAAGATAGAACGCAGATTGTTAAACATGGCCGCCGAACACGGTATAACCGTATCGGCCACTGAATTGCACGAAGGCATTGAAAACCTTGTTGGCTTTCTGCGCACGGTAAAAAAATTAAAAGATGCACATGACGAACACTTGCGTAATTTTGGCTCGGATCAGTTCCGAAAGACAAGACAAAGAATACTCGCTGCCAGCGCAGGTATCACGCCTATCAGAATATGCCACGCGGCGGCAAATGAAAATACTGCGCGAATTTGTGCTTATTGAATCCAGTACTGTCGGCGACCGCGCCAAATTCCTTGAATGCTTAAAATATTGTGTTTCCAATCGTGCCGCCTTATTGATTGATACAATTGATCGCGCGCAGCGCTCTTTTATGGAAATCCCACTTTTGGAAAAATACCGAAAATCCGGACAATTGGAAATCCATTTTTGCCGCGAAAATATTGTTATAAACTCTGAATCTACCGGTTCTGAAATCTTAATGTGGCACCAGGGTGTATTGATGGCCGAAGCATACAGTTTGCATTTCAAGGAAAATGTCAAGCGCTCCATATCGGCCAAGGTGTTAAAGGGCGAATACCCCGGTCGCGGCCCATTGGGATACACAAACATACGCACGCCCGATAACCGGTCTGACATCATATTTGATGCCGATGTTGCGCCACGCGTGCGGCAATTGTTTGAAAAATACGGCTCTGGCGATGTTTCATTGTCCGGACTGGTTGATTATGCGTTTGATATTGGTTTGCGCACTGTGGGTGGCGGAAAGTTGGCCAAAAGCCACATCCATAAAATAATTATCAATCCGTTTTATTATGGATACGCCAAATGGGGCAAACATGAATTTGAACACAAATATCCGCGCTTGATTGATTATTCGTTGTGGCGGCGCTGCAACGATATTCTATCCGGCAAGAATCAGCATCGCGCCACGCGTTGGGGGTCAAAGGATTATTTATATCGTGGCCTTATCCGTGACGCATATTCAAAACGCATCGTGACCACTGAACGAAAAAAGAATAAATACAACTATTTAATGACATGGGACGAAGGCGGCCGCCATGTTGCTGTCAATGAAGATATTGTTTCTGGACAAATCTACCGGATATTAAAACAGATACAGGTGCCGCGCGCTGCCGTGTTGGATGTTGCGGAATACTTAAAATCGGCCAAAGAAATGGAATTTGAATACCATCAGCGCATAATTGCGGAATTGACTGCCGAATTAAACGAAACAGAACGCCGCAAGAAATCACTATTAAATTTGTATCTGGACGGCAAAATTGCAGACGACACATATACAGCCAAAGATTCGGAATTGCGCGAAACTGCATTGACGCTGCGCAATAAAATCAACGCACATGTGGTCTGCGACAATAACACAAACGATACAATCGTGGCAATATTCAATGCCGCCGCCAGCGCAGCAGATGTATTTTCGGACGAAAGTTCGGAAGTTGCCTTAAAACGCGACTTGTTAAAACGCATCTTCCGAACCCTTGAATTAAAAGAAAAAAACCTTTGTTATGACTTGAAATTTCCTTTCAATATGTTCATAACAAAGGTTCATTTGAATAACTGGCGCATCCAGAAGGATTCGAACCCTCAGTCTTCTGATCCGTAGTCAGATGCTTTATCCAGTTAAGCTATGGATGCAACGGTTTGTTATTTTATACCTTTTTATTCGAAATGCAAGCAAAAATAATTATTTTTTATCTTTGACGCGTTTTGGCATTGTACAGTTCGTTATAATGATGTCGACATACAGATTTATAATTGCTGTCGCCCAGGGCAAATTGCTCGCCCGCGTGTATCACATTGCCATGCGAATCATAACGTAAATGATGCGTCGCCAATTTGCTGCAGCCATGTATCTGACATGGGGATTCCATACGGTGCAGTTTGGCACCAACCTCGATTAAACGGCGAGAGGCAGGAAATATTTGCTGGTTGCTGTCAACCATCAGACCGTAACACATTACAATCTTGTTTTCTGTGTCGGCAATGTGTACCAGTTTGTCTATGTCAGATGGACTGAAAAATTGTACTTCGTCAACCAATACAACCTGTGTGTCAGGATGCGGTATGTATGTGTCCAGACTGTTCATTGATGTCGCAGGACATTGTAATCCAATGCGGGATACTATCTGTGATTTCGCAAAACGTGTGTCGAATGATGGTTTTATAACCTCGGTCAGGGTGCCGTTCTGACCGAAATTGTACGCAGTGATAATCAGGGCCGCTGATTTTGAACTGCTCATTACACCATAGTGAAAATGAAGATTTGCCATTTTTTTGTTTCCTTTCCTTGGTTTTTTGTTACTTAATGCTCATGGATTCCAGTCGTTCAATGCGTTTCTGAACTGGTGGGTGGGTTGCCATTAATGAATCTGAAAATGCACGTGCATGGGTTGGTGGGGCAATGCAAATCGATGACATTGTCTTGATTTTGGATATCCCTGCCAGGGTGGAATTGCCACTGATTTTTCGTAACGCTGATGCCAGGGCGGTCGGATTGCGTGTAATCAGGGCACCAGTCGAATCAGCGGCATATTCACGATTGCGGGATATTGCCATTTGCAATATCGGGGCAATAATCAGATTAAATACGGAGAACGCCAACCATAACAGCAGAATAATTGCGTCCGTCTTGTTATTGTCCTGATTGTTGGATGTGTGCCCGCTGTGTATGGCACCACGAAGCAACAAATCGGCCGTAAATACCGTTACCCCAAGCCCCGTTATTATCAGCATGTCCAGTCGTATGTCGCGGTTGCCAATATGGGCCATTTCATGCGAGATTACACCAGCCAATTCTGCTGAATCCAGTTTGTCTATTATACCGCGGGTCAGGGCAACAGATGCATCACTGGGGCTGCGACCCGTGGCAAATGCGTTCAGTGAACTGTCTTCTATGATATATACACGTGGGGTGGGCAGCCCCGCCGCCAATGCAACGTTTTCAACACTGCGAAAAACCTCGCGATATTTTTTGTCATCTGGTGATATCTCGTGGGCGGATGCAACATTCAATATCATGGAATCACCAAATGCCCATGATATCAACATCCATACGGCGGATATAATCAGAACCGGTATCGCAACCGTGCCAGTTATAGCCAAGGCATCCGTATAAGTGTCCATTACTATCAGCATAAACAGAAATATTACGCCCAAAAATAACAGCGGAAATAACAGAACCAATAATATCGTTTTGATATTGTTTTGGCGTATGTGGTCATAAACTGTTTTAATTGATGACATCGTTTGCCCTGTCTTTGTTGTTCTTGATGTACTGATAGCAAAAAAATCTGGGCGTGTCATGAAAAAATTATTTCTTGTTTGATTTCGTTTGTCAGATGGTGGACAAAGGTGGCTGATTGATACGTTTTTTGAACCTTACGGAAAAACTGCCGTTGTTAATCGGGGAAAAAGACACAATGTATGGGGACAGTATGCTGTCAGTTGCCCATTGCTGAAATTTTATTTTTAATATGCCACTGGCCCCGGTGATTATGGTTGCAGTGCGGGTGCCAGATTTTGCCACCTTTATAATCGCAGACCATGCCTGTTCTTCGGTTAGTTGATGCAAGTCCAGTGTCGTATGAGATGGGATGGGGCGTTCAACCGGTATGCGTGTTGACAGATGCAATTGTGCACGAACACGATTGCGGGTTTGGCGATTGTTGGGGGTAAACTCTGTGCCAATCATGTTGGCAATATCTTGGTCTGTTAGTTGTTTCATGGATGGGCCTTGCTGAAAATCAATACGCGTTCAATGTTCGTTAAATCATTTTCGGTGCGTTCCAGGTTCCAGCCGTGCTGGATAAAAATGCTTTTTACGTCTGGGCCCTGGTCAATGCCGATTTCCAGGTACAGTTTGCCGCTGTCTTTTAACCATAAATGTGCGTTTTTGGCGATGGATTTATATGCGGACAGACCTTTGTCGTCGGCATACAGGGCCATCCATGGGTCGTGCCTGGCAGCGTTATTAACGCGGGTGTCGCCAAACGAAATGTATGGCGGATTAGAAACAATTATATCAAAACGTTCACGAAAGTTATGCGGATTGTCAAACGATGTGTGAACAGTGCGTATGTCACCCGTTAATCCCAGTTCTTTTATGTTGCGACGTGCAACACGCAGGGCAGAACGGGATTTGTCAATTGCAGTGCCTGTGGCACCGGGGATGTTTTTTACCAGTGAACATATTATACAGCCAGTTCCTGTGCCAAGGTCCAGAATGTGGGGCTGAAAATCGGGCGTGATGTCTGATATAACCGACGCAACCAATGTTTCTGTGTCGGGACGGGGGTCCAATGTATGTCGGTTTGTATAAAATGGCAGACCATAAAACCATTTTTTGTGAATTATCTTGGCAACGGGGATGCCACGGCGTAATTGATAAGCCATAAACCAAACACGAATACGTGAAAGTTTCTTAGTATTTTCAATGATTATCCGGGCGGCACGGATGCCACCTGATTTTTGTAAAACTGTGAAAGCTTGATTTATTTCCATAAAGGCATTATAATCGGTGCCATGAAAAAAGCAAAAATTATTATTAATGCCACCAATTTAACCAGAATGGTTTTGGCTTTGGCGGCCGTGTTAAGTTTGGTTGCAATATTGTTGGTCGTTTCCAGGCAGGGGAAAACAGAATATGCAGAAAGTGCAGAATCCAAAACGGTTGTTGTTGTGGCTGCCGGGGATACCTTGTCAGAATTGTTGTTGGCCCAGGGGTTAAATCATAATGATGTTAATACAATTGCGGCTGCGTTGAAAAAAGATGCAGATATTACAACGCTGCGGGCGGAACGCGATAAGCTGGAGTTTGTGCGTTTGGATGATAATGGGCCAGTCTCGAAGATTGTGGTGGTACCATCGCCATGGAAACAAGTGGAACTGACCTGTGATAATACCGGAAACTGGAACTGTAATGTCATGGATGTGGAACGTGATACGCGTGCCGTTTTCAAGCGTGGCGAAATTCTGGATGGGGACAGTTTCTATCTGGCCGGGCAAAGGGCGGGAATCCCAGCAGGTATTTTAATAGATGTTTATGATTTGTTGGCGTTTGAAATGGACTTTGAACGTGATGTGCGTGCCGGACAAAAATTCTGGGTAATGTATGAAGAAAACTTTTCAGATGGCAAAAAGGTCGATAATGGACACGTTCTGGCCGTTTCGTTCGAGGCACTGCGTGGAAATGTTAAAATGTTCAGATTTAAAAAGTCAGATGGTACGTATGGTTACTATGATGAAAATGGAAATGGGGCAATAAAATCGCTGAAACGTACACCGATTAATAATGCAAAGATTACCAGTAAATTTTCAAGAAATAGAAAACATCCTGTGCTGGGGTATACGCGGGCACACAAAGGGGTCGATTTTCGTGCATCAACCGGTACACCAATCCCAGCAGCAGGGGCGGGACGTGTTATTGCACGCAGCTATAACAAAGGACATGGAAACTTTGTGAAAATCAGACATAACGGTTCGTTTGAAACACTGTATGCACATATGTCAAAATTTGCCAAGGGGGTTAATGTCGGAACAACCGTTAAACAGGGACAAACAATCGGTTATGTTGGGTCAACTGGATACTCGACCGGGCCACATTTGCACTATGAAATTATCAAAGATGGTGTGCATGTGAATCCAATGACTGTCAAATTGCCCGCAATCAGTAATCTGGGCAAGGATGATAAGAAAAAATTTATTGAATACAGAAAAATACTGGAACAGGGGATGGAACAATTGGAAAAATCACCAAATATGTATATTCAACTGTAAAAATCCCCGTAATGGGGATTGCTTTTTATATGATTTTTAGTATATATATCATAAATTCGCGAATCGGGTTTTTATATGGTATAATTTCACAGAAAATAAAAGGATTTGTATTATGGCACTGATACCAATGGTTATAGAAGAATCCCCACGGGGCGAACGGTCATTTGATATATATTCACGTCTGCTGCGGGATCGTATTATTATGGTTGGCGGGGAAATAGAGCCCGCAATGGCAAACAGTATTGTGGCACAGTTGTTGTTCTTGGAATCTGAAAATCCAAACGCAGAAATTTCAATGTATATTAACAGCCCAGGGGGCGATGTGTCCGCAGGGTGGGCAATTATGGATACTATGCAATATATCAAGGCACCTGTTTCAACAATCGGTATGGGGTTGGTTGCGTCTATGGGGTCTGTATTGTTGGCGGCCGGTGAAAAGGGAAAGCGATTCGCTTTGCCAAATACCAGTATCATGATTCATCAACCGTTGGGCGGTTTCCAAGGTCAGGTGACAGATGTGGAAATCCGGGTTAAGAAAATGCAACGTACCAAGAAAACGTTAATCAAGCAAATGGCTGAATTTACAGGTAAAAAAGAAAAAGAACTGTTCGAGGCAATGGAACGTGATAACTGGATGTGCCCAGTCGAAGCCAAAGATTTCGGACTGATTGATGGAATCTTGGAACGCAAATAATTCAATAATGGGTGATTTTGTAGGGATTGGAATATGAGTGAAGATAAAACACCAAAAACAGATAATAACCAACAGTTTTGCAGTTTCTGTGGCAAGGCAGTTTATGAAGTAAAAAAACTGGTCAGTGGAAAAAATGTATGCATTTGTGACGAGTGTATAAATCTGTGTAATGATATTATGGCAGACGATAACAGACGCCAGGTCAGCACGGACAAGGCAAAATTGCCAACCCCTTCGCAGATGTATAACTTTATGAATGAATATATTATCGGACAGGATGTGGCAAAGCGTACCCTGGCGGTGGCGGTTTATAACCACTATAAACGGCACAGCGTGGCGGCAACGTCCGATGTTGAAATACAAAAGTCTAATGTTCTGCTGATTGGGCCAACAGGAACCGGTAAAACACTGTTCGCACAGACGTTGGCACGTATCTTGGATGTGCCGTTCGCAATCGCGGATGCAACCACATTGACCGAGGCAGGTTATGTTGGTGATGACGTGGAAAGCGTTCTGACACGTCTGCTGCAAAATGCGAACTTTGATGTCGAGCGGGCGGGACGTGGTATTATCTATATTGACGAAATAGACAAGATTTCCAGAAAATCTGAAAATCCATCGCTGACCCGTGATGTGTCTGGCGAAGGTGTGCAGCAGGCACTGTTGAAACTAATCGAAGGGACTGTCGCAAATGTGCCCGCCGGTGGTGCAGGACGTAAACACCCGGGCGAGGCAACTGTGCAACTGGATACCAGTAAAATTTTGTTCATCTGTGGCGGGGCGTTTGATGGCCTGAACAAGATTATTGGCAATCGCACGTGCCAAAGACGTGGTATTGGATTCGGTGCACATGTGGAATCGGTCGAAGAACGTAAAAACAAGAACTTCCTGAAAGATGTAGAACCAGAAGATTTAGTGAAATTTGGTATTATTCCTGAACTGATTGGTCGTTTGCCGGTTATTACAACACTGGATGCGTTGGATGAAGATGCGTTGGTGCAAATCCTGACCGAGCCAAAAAATGCAGTTGTGAAACAGTTCGCGGCAATGCTGGAACTGGATGGGGTGAAATTAAATGTCACAGATGATGGTCTGCGGGCAATTGCAAAAATGGCGGTGGCACGTAAAACGGGTGCACGTGGATTGCGCAGTATTCTGGAACGTGTGCTGATGCAGCCAATGTTCGATGCACCAGATAAAGATGAATTGGCCGAAATAGTGATTGATGCAGATGTGGTTAATGGTAAAAAGCCACCAATCGAAATTATGAGCGAATCTAAAAAAGCAGCGTAATTATACCCGCCGTTTGGCGGGGTTTAATTTTTTTCTTTTCTTTTTTTGTGTTTTTATGCGGCTTGTTTCATATCTGCCTTGACCTGGCGGATGTATTTACGCAAATCGTCAATTGCAACCATTGTGCCATCACGTTTTTGGGCAGACCAATAGTCCCAACCATTAAAACTGACACTGCGTTGCAATTTTGCAGCCATTACATGAATTGATGCCTTGCCATACAGCTGGTGTGTCAGTTGCCCATCGTGGGTTATCATGACACGTTCGCCACGTGGACTGACCAGTGTCTGACCAACGTACAGTAATCCCGCCTCGATAAGTTCCTTGAATGCAACACGTATTTCGTCGCGTTTGGGTTTTGATACCTCTATATCAGATAAATCAATTGGTTTTACCGCGGCGATACGTTCACGGGCCGCCGCAACGTATATTGCGTCGCGTTCTATTCCAATGAATTTTCGGCCCAATTCCAATGCCGCAGCCGCCGTGGTGCCAGAACCCATAAATGGGTCCAGTATAATGTCGCCCGGCTTGGTCGATGCCAAAATTATACGGTGTAATAAATCCAATGGCTTTTGCGTGTTGTGCAAGCTTTTCCCATCAGTACCTTTGACCCGTTCTTCGCCCAGGCATATGTTTATGCCCCAGTCGGAACGCATCTGTTTGCCACCGTTTAACTTCTTCATTGTTTCATAGTTAAATGTGTATTTGCCCGTTTTGGTCGGTGTCGCCCATATCAGTGTTTCGTGGGCGTTGGTAAATCGGGTGCCACGAAAGTTTGGCATCGGATTTGTCTTGACCCAGACAATGTCGTTCAAAATCCAAAAGCCCATGTCCTGCAGTGCAGAACCAACACGGAATATGTTATGATAGCTGCCAATTGTCCACATGGCACCGTTTGGTTTTAACACACGTTTGCACTCGGCCAGCCACGCACGCGTGAATTTGTCATAGTCTGCAGATGATTCAAATGAATCCCATTCATCGCGTACCGCACGGGCCGCAGTTTGATCTTCGGGGCGATATAACGTCTTTGCACCCAATTGCAAGTTATAGGGGGGGTCGGCAAATACCGCATCAATGGATGCATCTGGAATGCCACGCATCAGTTCCAGACAGTCCCCCAGTAAAATTTGATTCAGGTATTTGGTCATCTCTCTTGGTTCCCCTTGGTGATATAATTGTATCATATTTTTTATGTAAAAAAATTGCGCCTTGCTGGGAATTTGTGAAATAAAGCACTTGATTTTTTAGAAAATTGTATTTTTTTGGGTATTAAATTCCACTTGCCAATGGGGGATTAGATTGCTAATCTATCATGATATGAGATGCCCATATTGCAATTCAACAGAAAGCCGTGTAACGGATTCAAGACCAGATATCGAAGATGCGATTATTCGTCGTCGTCGTGTCTGTGAACAATGCGGTGCCAAATTTACAACTGTTGAACGTGTGCAGATGCGCGATTTGGTCGTGCGTAAAAACAGCGGTAAACTGGAACCTTTTGACCGTGAAAAGTTACGCCGCAGTATCAAACTGGCGTGCAGAAATCGCGAGGTCGGTGATGAACAAATTGAACGTCTGGTGACATCTATTCATCGCAGACTGGAAACAGAAACAACAGATGATACGGTCAGCAGTGTGCAGGTGGGACAGATGGTGGCAGATTCTTTGTTGAATCTGGATCCGATTGCGTTTGTGCGATTCGTGTCCGTTTATCGCAAGTTTTCAAAAATTGCGGACTTTAAAAAAATTATTGACCAAATTCCAGAGGATGATGAAGGGGCAATGGTATGTAAATTGCCAAAAACTTCGTTGTTTTAAGAATGAAAATGAAAAGAATCTTGGGATTTTTTGTTGCAGTTCTTATGCCGCTGACTGTTCTGGGGGTGGATTTGCCACCGGTGTTGACCGATGTGGATGCCAGTCTGTATGAACAGATTTTTATGCTGCAGGACAAGGAAAAAATAGATACTGCTGTCAAGGTGCAAAATCAAATTCTGGATGATGTCTTAATGCACGAGGTTTTGTATCAACGTTATATATCTGATACCTATCGTACGCGGGGACGCGAAATCGAGGCATGGATGGCCAAATATTATGATATGCCGGGGGCAGGGCGGTTGGAAAAACTGGCCAAAATAAAAAAAGCAACTGTCCGTGGGGCCGTCGTGCCAAAAATAATAACCGGCTCGGAATCAATCGAGACCGCTCAGTCTGAAACATGGACTGAAAAAAAGTATTCAGGTGATGCAGATAAAAAAATCAGTCAATTTAAACGTGCAATACGAACGGGGGCAACCAAGGTGGCACGTCAAATACTGGAAGACAAGACATTTCGAAAAAAACTTAGCGAATCGGATTATGGGCGATTGGCGGGACGGTTGTCGTATATATACTATACAAATGGTGAAATGGAGCTGGCAAAAAAATGGGGATTTGTTGCGTCTGATGCCAGTTCTGAATACGGGTTGTGGTCCATGGGATTGCTGTACTTTAAAGAAGAAAACTTTGCCGAATCGCAAAAGTATTTCAGCCGTATATTGGAATTGCCACAAATAAATAATGCACGCAAGACAGAAGCGGCATTCTGGGCCGGTCGTGCAGCGGACTTTAAGGGGGACAGAAAAACTGCAAAAAAGTATTGGCGGGTGGCTGCAACGTATCCTATGTCTTTCTATGGGGCTTTGTCCGCAACTATGTTGGGAAAAACACCAGAATATGAATTCTTTGAACAGCAAGTGACCAGTGAAGATTTTGACGAATTACGTGAAACAAAATATGGAAAAATTGCAATGGCACTGTTGCAAATTGGACGCAAAGACCGGGCCGAAGAATATCTGAAATATCTGATTACAAACAAGGCATCAGACCGGTTGTTACATGCCGTAAATGCGGTTGCGTCTGCGTACGGGTTGCCGCGGGTTTCTATTCAGTCGGCGTCGGTCATAAAAGATCGTGGTATCCTGGAAATAGATGATGATATTATTTATTCGGCCCAGTATCCGTTGCCAGACTGGGAACCTTTGGGGGGGTGGTCAATCGACCGGGCATTGCTGTTGGCGATTACAAAACAGGAAAGTAATTTTCGCACATCTGCAAAATCAGGGGCAGGGGCAAATGGTGTTATGCAGTTAATGCCCAGTACTGCCAAGCGTGTGGCACGTGCAAACAAGCTGGATATAACACAGATGGATATGTCAAATCCAGAACATAATATGTTCCTGGGACAGCAGTATATCGTTGACCTGTTGTCGCACCCCAGTGTAGAAAACAGTATTATTAAAATGCTGGCGGCGTATAATGCGGGTATGGGGACAATGGTAAAATTCGAGAAGTCTTTCTATACGTATGATCCACTGTTGTATATAGAAAGTTTTCCTGCATATGAAACACGCAGTTATATAAAGCGTGTAATGTCAAATTTGTGGCTGTATCGTGCCAGGTTGAATCAGCCATTGACATCTATGCGGGAATTGGCAAATGGTAATTGGCCGCTGTATAACAGCGAAGATGAATATGTCCAGCGACAAATATCAGAGCGTATGACGATATGAAAGCCCCCATATGGGGGTGTTTTTTACTTGTATTGGGGCAGGGCGGATAAAATATCGCAGAAGTTGTCGGACACATTGCCGTCAGCATCTATTTCAGAAAACTTTATTCCAGGGGCGGTTCGCAGCCACTGTATCGCAGGCATTGTTATTGTATGAAAATTATCCAGGCGATGACGAATTATTGATATGTTTGAATCGTCGCGACGATGGCTGCCATCGCGGATGCGTTTCTTTATTCGTTCAATTAATACGCTGTCTGGGGCATAAAAATATAAAATGTGTATGTCATGCGTTTTGGCATAGTTTTGAACCAGCCAGGTTGCCTGGCCAATTGTGCGGGGAAAACCATCCAGGATTATGTCTGAACTGCTGTTGATTTTGTCCCGAATTAAATCACATACCAGGTCGTCAGGAACCAGGTTGCCCACAGATATCAAACGACCAATTTCAGAATCGGCGGGTTGTGCACGCAGCATGGCACCCGCCTCGATATAATTAAATGGATGGCGTTGCTTTAACATCTGGGAAAATGTGCCTTTGCCAACCCCAGGGCCACCCATCATGACAATGATTGTTTTTTTCTTAGCCATTGGTCTGATTGTATCATAAAAAAACACCGCCTGCAAAGCAGACGGTGAAATATTTCTGCAAATTGCAAAAATTATTTTTTGCTGTTTTCAATCGCAGCACCCAGAATATCGCCCAAAACAGAACCACTGTCTGCTTCGTTTGCAAATTCTTTGACTGCCTGTTTTTCCAGTGTTACCTGCAGGGCACGGATAGACAATTTTACAGTGCTGTCGTCAACGGAGACAACCGAGGCCTCGACGCTGTCGCCAACGCTGTATTTTGAAGTGTCCTGTTCAGATTTGTCACGGGACAGGTCTGTGCGGCGAATAATACCACGTACGTCACCTGCCAATGTCAAAATCAATTCATCAGGTGTAACCTCTGATACTGTACCACATACAACGGCACCTTTCTTGATTGATGCGGCGTTGTTTTCGGCACTTTCTGTCAACTGTTTGATGCCCAGGGTAACACGTTCTTTTTCTGGATTGATGTCCAAAATTTTCGCAGTTACTTCCTGGCCACGGACGAACTTTTTCAGTTCTTCTTCGTCCAGTTTGTTCCATGACAGGTCAGAAATGTGAACCATACCGTCCAATTCTGGTGTCAAGGCAACAAATAAACCAAATTCAGTTGTGTTCTTAATCGGACCTGTAATTACATCGCCAACATTGTGGGTTTCTGCAAACTGTTTCCATGGATTTGGTTGCAGCTGTTTATAGCCCAATGAAATGCGGCGTTTGTCCTGGTCGATACCCAAGACAACAACGTTTACATCCATGCCGTTTTGCAAAACTTTGCTGGGGTGGATGTTCTTGTTCGTCCATGACAATTCAGACATGTGGACCAAACCTTCGATGTTGTTGCCCAAATCAATAAATGCACCGTAATCTGTCAAAGATGATACTTTGCCGGATACTGTGTCGCCAACGTTGAACGCACGTGATGCGGTTTCCCATGGGTCTTCTTCCAGTTGTTTCATGCCCAATGAAATGCGGTGAGATTCTGCGTCAAATTGGATAACTTTGACTGTAATCTTTTCGCCAACATGAACCAGTTCACGTGGATGATTTACGCGTTTCCATGACAGGTCTGTGACATGCAGCAGGCCGTCAATGCCACCCAAATCAACGAATACACCGTAATCTGTGATGTTTTTAACTGTGCCTTCCAGTACTGCACCCAATGAAATGTTCTTCATCGCTTCTTTTTGGGCGGCAGCAATTGTGTCAGACTGAATCGCACGACGAGATACAATCGCGTTTGTACGCAATGCGTCCATTTTTAATACGCGGAATTTGTCTTTTAAGCCGATTAATGACTTTGCATCACGGATTGGTTTGTGGTCAACCTGGGATGATGGCATAAATGCAAATACGCCGTTGATGTCAACGGTAAAGCCACCACGTACAACATCGATGATTGTACCTTCGGGGTCAATGCCTTCGGCAACTGTCTTTTCCAGGTCTTTCCATGCCTTTTCTGCACGGGCCTTGGTGTATGACAGAACGGCTGTACCTTCGCGGGATTCATAGCGTTCTACGAAAACGTCAATGATGTCGCCAACAGATGGTACAGATGCACCAAACTCTTTTAATGGTACGCGACCTTCGGATTTCAGACCTACGTCAACCATTGCAAAATCACCACGGATATCTTTTACAGTACCCTTGGTTGCGTAACCCTGCAATGTTTCCTGAGAGCCATAGTTTGTGTTAAACATCTGGACAAAATCTTCGCCAGATACGGGATTAAATAAGTCTTTGGATAAATCTTTCATAAGAGTAAGTTTATCAAAGTTTGCCACCCTTCACCAAGGTTTCAGGTGGCAGGCCACCTAAAATCTCTCTGGGGGTCTTGTGGGGTTAATCGGATTGATTCTGTGCCCACCCACAAAATCTGACTGATTATACAGTGATTTTTTTCGGTTTGCAATATTTTTTTGTGTGCAGATTATTTGCCCCAAACGGTGCCAATAACAGATTCTGCAACCAATGGAACAGATATCTTGGTAATATGTTCCATGGCAGTTTTTATTTTGTCTGCAAACGCAGTGGCAAATTCTGTGCGACATTCAAATACGATTTCATCGTGTACCTGCATTATCATACGGATTTTGTCGCGGTTCGGGGTGATTATATTTCGACTGATTTCAACCATGGCCAAACGCATCAGGTCCGCCTCGAACCCCTGGATTGGGGCATTAATGGCGGCACGCATCGCATATGCACGCATGCGGGGGTTGGATGCACCAGGAATCTGAATGCAGCGGCCCCAGGGTGTGTAAACGCAGTTGTGTTCCATGGCAAATTTCTTGGTCGAATCAATGTATTCACGAATTTCAGGCAGCCCAGACATATAGTTGTCAATTAATTGACCCGCTTCGGTACGGGATATTCCCAATTGTCCCGCCAAACCAAATGACGATATACCATATATTATTGAAAAGTTTACGGTTTTGGCCGCACGTCGCAAATCGCGCGGGACAGGTTGGTCGGTGGGAATGTTAAATATTTGGCGTGCCGTCTGGGCGTGGATGTCGGCGCCAGCATTAAATGTGTCACGAAACGTTCGTACGTTTGCGATGTCTGCCAATAATCGCAGCTGAATCTGTGAATAGTCAACCGATATCAGCATGTGTCCTGGGGCCGCAATAAAGCATTTTCTGATTTCTTCGCCCAAATCGGTTTTGATGGGGATGTTTTGCAGGTTTGGGTCACGGCTGGACAGGCGACCGGTGTTGGTGCTGGTCTGTAAATAGGTGGTGTGAATGCGACCGTCAGATGCAATCTGGTGCGGCAATGCGTCTGCGTATGTTCCCGCCAATTTTGCAATAGAACGCCAAGATAATATTTTATCGATAATCGGGTGTGTGTCAGACAATTCGTTCAAACTGTCTGCGTCTGTGGAACGCTTTTTATTAGTGGGCAGGTGCAGTTCGTCAAATAATACAATCCCCATTTGTTTGGGACTGGCAATATTAAATTCGTGACCGGCCAGATTCCAAATTTCTTGTTCCAGTGTTTGCAGTTGTTTATGAAATATGCCAGATAACATTTGTAATTTTTGGCGGTCAACCAAAACACCGTTGCGTTCCATGTCCAACAGTACAGGCATCAGTGGTAAATCGCATGTCTCGTATAATTTGCGTAATTTTTCATCCCGATTTAATTCTGGACGAAATAAATTATAAAGAGCACGACAAATACATGCGTCTTCGGCAGCATATGGGCATGCGATATCGGTTGATAGGGTGGCAAAGTTCATGTCTGCATCACGTGTCCGGGGTGGAAACAGTGATGAAAATTTAATGTTTTCATGGCCCAGATACTTTGACGCCAGTTCGTCCAATCCGTGGCCGTGGGATGTGCCATGCAATATATAAGACAGCAACATCGTGTCGTCAATTGGACGAATCTGATTAACGTCCCAGCCACAGTTTGCCAATATGTGCAGGTCGTATTTCAGATTGTGACCAATCTTAATAATGTTCTGGTCTGTTAATAGTGGCCACAGTTTCTTGTAAACATATTCAATTGACAGTTGATTCGGTGCCAAAACCTTGCCCCCAAATAAATCAGCAGTTCCGCCAATGTGTCGTAATGGAATATAGCAACCATGTGTATCGTCGGTTGCCAATGATATGCCAACAATTGTATCGGATATTGGATTTAAACCAGTTGTCTCGGTGTCCAGTGCCAATATATCTTTTACCCCAGACAGAAAGTCGTCCAATTGATGTTCTGTGGTAATGCATGTAAAATTAAAATTGCGTTTTTGTTGTTCTGGGGCGGGGTCGGTTGGTGCGTCGTTTGCCACAGGTATTTCACATGCGTTGCCGGGAAAATTGAATGCAGGATGCGTGGGTGTGTGGGGGGTACTTGGGAACAGCTTCTCGATTTTTGCTGCCAGTGAATTGCTCTCGATTTCAGTGCGAACAAATGATAATGCACCAGATGTGTTAAATTCAAACGATGTTAATTCCAATCCAGGTAAATCGACATCTGTTCTTAGTGTGACCAGCTGCCGAGATATGTATGCCATTTCGCGATTGTCAGATAATAATTTGCGAATGCGTTCATTTTTGACCGCATCCAGATTGGCGTACAGGTTATCCAGCCCGCCAAATTGATTAATTAATTCCGATGCCTTTTTAGGGCCAATGCCCGGGACGCCCGGTACATTATCAGTCGAATCGCCCATTAAAGATTGGACATCGATGACCTGGGACGGTAAAACACCAAATTTCTCTAATACTTGGGGGGTGCGAATGTCACGGTTCTTCATACCGTCGTACAAATATGTGCAGTCTGATACCAATTGCATCAGGTCCTTGTCGCTGGTGATAATGCGGGTGGCATCCGTGCCTGAACAGTTTTTATGGGCCAATGTGGCGATGACATCGTCCGCCTCGACCCCGGGAACACACAGTACAGGCATTCCCATCGCAGCCAATCCTGAGCGGACCAATAAACCCTGGGCTATTAAATCGGCGGGTGTTTCAGAACGGTTCATTTTGTACTGGGGGTATATATCCTGGCGGAATGTGATGCGTGATGCGTCAAATACACAAACAAATATGTCACCCGGTTTTGCAGCCGATAATATCGGTAATATCATGTTGAAAAATCCGTACACAGCACCTGTGGGCGTGCCATCTGAACGGGTCAGGCGACTGTGTACACCATAATAGGCACGAAATAACAAAGAATTACCATCAATTAACGTCAGCATACTGTGCCTCCCCAATGTGTCGGATTTTATTGTGGGGGCATTCATGCCCCCCCCGGTTATGGCTGGTTAAAATACATACCGCAGTTTTACACGACCTTCGTACTGCAACAGGTCCGGTGTGTCAGTTGCGGTTTCAAAAATATCTGGGGCGTATAATACGCGACCTTCGATGTCAATGTTAAATGGAATTACTGGAATGTCCAGTGTCAGCCCCAACATGCCCTGGTATGTCAGTTCGTCTTGGATGTCGATTTCTGAACCAGGGGTCAATTCGTATTTGCTGTCAAAGGTTGAGCCAATGCCAACACCAATGTATGGCTTTGCAATTGGTGTGGGTAATTTAAAATACGCATTAATCAATGCCATGTTCAAAGAAACCGCGTCCGCGTCCAAATAATTATATTCTAATTCAATGCGAAACATCGGAATGTCCATACCCAAAACCGCACCATAGGATTTAGATGAATGCGAGACGTCGCCAGAATCTGCAATCAGGGTATAACCGCCCATCCCATATGTGCCACCCGCATAAATGTCAAACAGAAGATTTGCGTTCGCAGAACCAGATGCCAGTATAATTGAAGCAGCTGTTAAAATTCCAAATGATTTTATGTTCATGTTTTCTCCTTTGTATGATATTATAGTAAAAAAAGAGTGTCAAATATGCAAGAAAATAAACCGTTTTTAGTTGTGGGGTTGGGAAATCCCGGCCCACAGTATATAAATATGCGTCATAATGTTGGATTTATGGCAATTGATAATTTTGTTGGTGCTGATGCACAATGGAAAACCGAGAAAAATGCACTGACCACCCGTTTGGATATAGGGGGGAGCAAGGTTATTTTTGTAAAACCGCAGACGTTTATGAATAACAGCGGAATAGCTGTGGGGGCATTAATGGCGTTTTATAAGATTCCACTGGAAAATCTGGTTGTGATTCATGACGATATGGATATCGCATTGGGAAAAATCAAAGAAAAAGTCGGTGGCAGCAGTGCAGGGCATAATGGTATCAAGTCCATAGATAATGCCGTTGGACCAAATTACAGACGCATCAGAATCGGGATCGGACATCCGCGGGACTTTGATAACCCTATGAGCCCGTCTGACTGGGTGTTGGCTAAGTTTGATTCCGAACAGCTGGCGGTAATAAATAATGTAATAGATATGATTAAATTGTTTTAATGCCGTTTTGTTTTATACAGAAAAAAGGGGGGCAACCAGTTACGGTGCCCCCAAAAAATGTTCTTTATTGGCAATCCTTTAATGGGTCTGTAGCCGTCAAGTCTTGGTATGATACATACCAGTTTGGACTGAGGTCTTCGGCTGGTGGGTTTGTGGGGGAATTGTCGTTTATCCATTCGCAGCCAGTGCCGTCTTTGTCTTTCTTGACCCATTGTGATTTACTGTCGTCATAGTAGCATCTGGCGGTGGAACTGTTTATATAATGGTTTGTGATGGCCTGTGTATTGGTTTTGTCGTCGTAAATCCCATCTTCATCAATCCAGACCACTTTCCCGTTGCAGGTCAGTTCAGTGCCACTGGGAAATTCGTTTGTTGCTTGTGATGCTGTTGTGCTGATTTCGCCATAGCAGTAAACCGTATATGTTTTGCCGTTGACTGCGTATTTTGCCATCGCCTTTGGTTTTTCGTCCAATGTTGTAGGATCGGCACAGATTGTGGTGTCTCCAGGCGTGTAGTCATTGAAATCACCATATCGTATCTCTGCTTTTTCACCTGTGGTGGTGGTTCTGCCGGAATAACTGTTTATATCGATGTCTTGGTTGCGACAGCAATTACCCCATGTGTCCTTGGTTTCCGTGGTACAGCAGTTGCTGTTGGTGCCAGAAATTATGAACTGGTCAATAGGACAATATGTTTTTGATGAATCTATGTGTTCTGATAATACACAGTCGTTGCCACAAAGCAGTGTGTATCCCGCCGGACAGGTCGTGTCACGACAGTTGTCCGCCAGGTCCGCAGTATTGGTGTTTTTGGCAAACCATTCCAATAATGTTTCAGTTGTTGTCCCAGATGATGCAATGTCTGTTAATGTTGTCTTGATTCGATTGTGACTGTTCTTGTCATTTAATTCAGTTGCCGGATCAGATTCACAATTTCCCCAAATGCGTTCCGCCAGACGGCATCTATAACAATCGTCACTGTTTGCGTCTTCGCATTTGTCGTTGCATTTGTCGTATGTGCACTTGGTTTCAGTGCAGTTGTCATCGTCACATTCAACCTGGGTACATTTTTTCAGTTCACTGGTCTCAGATTTTGTATTTACTATGTCGCCCGTGTCAGTACCGTACATTTCGTTATAGAAATTGCCGTCGGTCAATTTGTGATTTTGTTTGATGTTGGATAATGCCGTCTTGTCAGCATCGGAAATACAGCTTACAACCTCGTTCCAGCAGACAGAACCACTGATAATGGCCTTGCGATTAATGGATTTGTCGATGCTTTCACACAGACCAAAGTTCCCAGTCACAGATGTGCAGGTGCGTATGATGCAGGCACGACCAACCTCGCGGCAGGTGGATAATATGGTTTCATAGGTTTGATCCGCGGAAATGTCGGTCATACCATCTGACCATTCGTTGTCGGGGGAATACGAGTTTATCAATGCTGTACATGATTCCTGGATGTCTGCACAAATCGCATTAACTGTTTTGTTGGCTTGGACACCGAAAACAGATAATGCACGGGCATCAAAATCGGTTATGGATTTGGTTGCATTATCCAGACACTGGGTCGTTAGTGTTGTGCAGGATTGACGAATCTCTTCCAGTTTGTTGTTTTGGGCCAGTTTGATTTGGGCCAGGGCATCTTCAATAAACAGTTCCCATACATAATCAGAGATGTCTTCGCAATGTTTCATGGCAGGTTCAAGAAAAATCTTTTTCGAATTTAAAAATGTTACGAAACGTTGATTGTTTTCGTTGTCCATCCATGTTTCATCAGGGGCAGGTCGAGTAATCAGATTTGACAGGTTAACCAATTCGGTGGTCAAAAATGCCTGGCCAGTCGATGGATCAATATATCGACCAGTCGTGTCCAGACATTTTCCCAGGTCGCTGCCGCAAACTGATGAATCTGTTAACATGTCCAGCATTTTGGTGCGGCAACTTAGTATGTCGTCAGAATTTTTGTTTTGGTATACGTCCAGGCGTGACATGTCCAGTAATGCACCTGATTCAAAAACCTGTTTCCGTGCCAGGTCTGCCTGGGTTTGATACCCCTTTTTAACCGTGTTACAGTCCTGTTCGATTAGCATTTGATAGCCGCTTTCTGCAATAGCCAGCTCGTCCGGGGTGCATATTTCCAATGCCATTTCGCGACATACAGGTAATGCCGCATTGTGTAATGCCACACCCGTTTTGGTCATAGTTGATGCACCTGCCAGTGAATCAACAGTGTCAAATGCCGCATCAGTGTTTAATGATAGTGATATGTTGTTTAACTGCTGATCAAAGTCACTGTTGTTAAAGCTGTTGTTTAATTTCTTGGTTATCTCCTCTAGCATTTGTTTGGACTTGGAATTGTCTGATTGGCTGTTAAAGGCCAGTTCGCCTTCGGTCTGTGTTTGAGTGGCCAGAACATCTTCTTTGTCCATGCTGACCGTCAGCAGGCGTTGACTGAAATCCAGCAGCTTTTCTTCGGTTTCTGCCAAGCTTGCTTTAATCGTGTTGAATTCTGAAATGCGTGAAGAGCAGGCACAACGTTTTAACTGGCTGTCCTTGTTGGCACAAAACTCGTCCATGCATTCATTAAATACCTGGCGGCATTTCTGATAATTGCCAATTTCAATGCTGGTCGTGGTGGTGCCCGCACGTGCACGGGTGGCAGAACGGTTTATGGTCGTGCCAGCTGTGCGTGTCGTCCCAGCCGCCGTACGTGTTGAAGACGCTGTGCGTGCAGCAGTTGCACCAGATGTATAGCGTTGTGTGGTGGCCGTGCGACCCACAGGGGCCGTGGTGGTGCGAGATAGTATTTTTTGCTGGCCCGAGCGGGGGGTGATTGATGTGTTGCCCGCCGGTTTTGTTCGCTGAACCGTTTGTGTGTTGGTGCCACGTGGTGAAACACGCTGCTGGGTTGTGGTACGTTCGCGAACCACCGTGTTTTGACCCGATGTGGGCACCGTACGCTTGGGTGTTGTGTGGGATGTATTTTTGTTGTTTGTAGTGGTCTGGGTGGCAGGTTTTTGTCGTGTGCCAGATATGGTGGTTGTTGTGCCACGACGTGTGGCAGCACGCGATGTGTCCAATTCATCGTTGGCAAATGCCGCCTGAAACACAAGCGGTACAAGCAGTACAGCAAAAAATAGTCGTAATCCCTTCATTCCTGTATAGTGGAATCTTAGCAAAAATATAAAAATGGGGGCAAGCAGAAAATATATCTTTGATTGTATATATTTTTGATGTGTATGTGGTGCGACCAGGGGGACTTGAACCCCCAAGAGTTGCCTCACAGCATCCTTAGTGCTGCGTGTTTACCAATTTCACCATGGTCGCATGTCAAGTGTCTGTATTTTGACAAGTTGGTATTTGTTTTTCAACCTTTTTTATGATAAAATTATCCGTAAAGTATAAATAAAAAGGAAAGGTGTTATGAAAATACTGTCTAAATTGTTATTTAATTGTTCAATGCTGGTACTGGTGCCGGTGGCCGCTAATGCAGCGGGTACCTACTTTAATGGGACATACCAGTCGCCACAAAGAAATTATTCCCAGCAATCTTATGCACAACGTACCAAAACAGCGTCGTATTCTAATCAGGGAATCAGTGCATATAATCAAAGACAGTATGCAAACTCGGGATATACAAATGCCCGGGCAACTGCACGGACACAACAGCCCCAACAGGTAAAGCAACCTGCTGTGCAGTCAAGTGCTGATACAGGGTTTTCGTTAAGTGCCGGTTTGGCTAAGCAGGTCGCAATGTGGCAATTTGAAATGAATACAGCAGGGTCCAAGTTGCACTTTGATAATATTGATTGGCTGGTGTTTGATGCCCAGGGAAAATATGTCTTTGATGCTGGAAAAACAAAAATGCAAATTAATGCCGGATTGCAGTACGGTATGCAGACAGGCGAATCCAGCATGATTGACGATGATATCAGTCATGGTGGCTATGTGTATGGTGAATACTGGTCCCAGGACGGTGCAACGAAATATGGTGAAAAAATAGGTAATGCACTGTCGGCTGGTGTTAACGAGGGCGGCAATATGTTCGGGTTTAATATCGGATTTGGGCTGACTGATATCTGGAAATGGGGAAATATGAAAATTACACCGTCGATTGGTTGGCGGTATCTGCAGTATAAGCTGGAAACCAAAAATAACAAGGGTATGGTCGTCGTTAATGGCGATTATGATGCGTCTTGTGTGACATTGGACGATGGTTCGAAACAGTGCTGGCCACTGATTGCAGTGTTTGACAGTTTCGCAGATTATGCCTATCCAGACTATCCGGGGTATTCATATTTTGATAAAAATGGAAATAAACTGCAAGACCTGGACGGAGATGGCTATTTGGATGGCCAGGCATACTATGTCGCAGTCGAAGTAGGTGGGTGGAACTATGCCGAGGCAGAAGGAACATTCTATTTTGCCCAGCCAGATGTCAGCCATTCGTACGAAGTTGAATGGTCAGGGCCATATCTGGCGTTGGAAATGTTGTATGATATTAATGTTAATAATTCTGTAAATGGTTATTTGGAATTGGGACTGCCGTCGTATACGGCAACCGCAGATCAGCCGTATCGCTATGACTGGCAACATCCAAAATCAATCGAGGATAAAGGTGATATGGGGTCGGCATTTCATTTGGGACTGGGGGCGAATTGGAATACCATGATTACAAAATCAATTGCATTGTCGATTGGGGTGACCTATGATTACTATACCGTCAGTGATGCAGATGCGACAACGTATATGAATCCTGAATATTGGACAGAAATTAAAAACGATATTATTCAGATGGGAATTGCCGCCGGGAAAACCGAAGCTGAAATCTTGGATCCGCAAACAGGTGACGAAACCGCAGTGTGGATAGTCCAGCTGGAGAAAAACGGGTGGAAGGAAACAACAAAAAGTGAAATAGAATCCTTTTATAAATCGCTGGGGGTTCGTGTCGGAATTAATGCTAGGTTCTGAGGTTTGTAAAGAAATGAAAATTTATAAGTCTATTTTGTATGCGGCACTGGTTATTGCAATGCATCCGGATGTGGCGGTCTGTGTGGATTTGCAGGGCAGTGTGCCTGTTAATGTGACCAGTGATACTGCGGCGGCGGCAAAAAATATGGCCTTTGATCAGGCAAGACGTTTGATTGTTTCTGAATCGTTGCGGCAATACGCAGACGTAGATGCGTTAACTTCGCTGGTTGTATCTGCAAAAAATGTGGATTTGATGAATCTGATTGCATCGTCCAGTATAGATGGTGAACAGTTTTCCGATACAACATATTCTGCCAAAATAACTATGATACTGGATGCGGACGAGGCACGTAGATGGCTGGATGAAAATGGTGTGCAAAATTGGATTCCAAATGGTGCCAGTGCTGACACCTTTGTTGTTATGGTTAATATGTCAAATGGATTAGAAAATTGGGCCGAATTAAATCAAATTGCACGTGCAGAAAAAATTAATCTGGATGTTCGTTTTTTAACCCGTGATTCTGCAACGTTGGATTTGCCAAAGTCTGTTCGAGGGCGATTTACAATCGCACTGGGCGAGGCCGGATGGCGATATGCAAATGCAGATGGAAATTTAAAAATCTGGAAATAGGATTTTTGCTTGAATATTTCATTTTTTAAGATATTGTGCAGCTGAGAAAACTTTAAAAAGGGGAGATGTTGTGAAAAAAGTTGCTTTGTTTTGTTTGTTGTCTTTGGTGCCATGTATGGCGATGGCTGATGATGCGGCAGATAAAAATGAACTGGTGCTGGCGGTGCGGCGTATTGGATTGGAATGGTCAAAAACCGATGTAAGGCATGCTGCAGAATATCAAGAGTCGCCAATTTCTGCATTAAAAGCGGACAGCCAGGATTTCTTTAAAGGGGTGTTTGATGCTGCACTGGTGTACAACAAAGACAGATTCCAATGGGATAATGGTTTGTTTATGGAATATGGTGAAACAAAACTGAAACCGTATAATGAATTGCCAACAACCAGTGAAAATGCTGATGATATTTTATTGTCCAGTAACTTGTCATATGCGTGCTGGGATTTTTCAGGATTAAAATTTGGCCCGACTGTGCGTGGGGCATATGATACCGAGTTTGTAACATCTGATGATACGCCGCGACAGCAGGTGATTCGTGCGAATGCAGGTATTTCGCTGTTTGATAATAAGATTATCAAAAGTTTGTATCTGACCGGTGTGTATGAATATGACTTTACATATGCAAATGAAAAGACCAGCAAATTGGCTGCAGAATTGGGCTGGCGTCTGGAGTATCAAGTTCGCGATGGGGTAAAGGTTTCAACAAATGGATATTATCGTGAATACCTTAGTTATTCCGAGTTTGTAAAAACAGACCTGGAACGCGATTTAAGTGCGGTCGTGCGACTGGATACAAATCTGTGGGGTGATTTAACAATGGGGCCATATGTTCAATATCGTCTGGCACGTGCACGTGGTGTAGATGTCTATGGCAGCAATTTTATTATGGGAATATCTTTTAACTATATAACATCATTTGGTTTAATGTAAGGATATCCGCCGAAAAGGCGGATTTTTAATTTTTAATAATTGTCTTGACAAAAATAAAAGATGTGCTATTGTTTGCCGCGGTAAATTAAAATAAAAAGGGTTTTATTATGGCATTTTGCATGGGTAAAGAATGTGTACACCTGGACGATAAAAATAATACATGCACCTTTGCTGGGGAATGTATTGTTAAAAAATATAATATGAATGCTCAGTTAAATATCAAGCCAGTTATTGTGACAACTGAATCCGCCCAGGAAACACAAGACACGGCCGAGCAGGTTGTATTTAATCCATTTCAGCGTGGCAATGGCTGCCTGTTATCCGGGGCAAAACTGGAAGATATTCTGGCATATACGCGTTAAGTTAAACTGAATAACAATACCCCAGACCACAGTTTCCCCCTGCACAGGGATGCCCGCAGGTCGGTGTGGCACACAGGGTGGGGGCTCAATCCCATCCCCGTCATACCGGCGGCGGAATAATGCATGACCTGGGTTCCGTGGTTCACACTTCGTTAAAACTTCGTGCGACAGGCAAGCCACGGAATGACAAAGCACTTAACACATTTTGTGAAACATAATTATCACCCAGAACCCCGTCATACCGGCGGCGGGCGGTATCCATTGTATTTTTCCCCACCCACTCATGTCATCCCGTGGCTGGACCACGGGACCCAGGTGTATACCTTTTTCTTACATTAGCACCGAACAAAAAAATCCCCCCATTCGGGGGAGAGTCCATCAACTGGGGGGCTGGGCCCAAGATATACGTGCGGAAAAGTGGGATGCTTACAGCGTATATCGTTTTAAACCCAGCCACCCAGTTGATTGGACAACAGGTCAATCATTCGAT
>JAFWZK010000050.1 GCA_017522445.1 Alphaproteobacteria bacterium | reverse complement strand
GATTATTAGACGGCGGCGATTTACATCCGATGGTTCGTGCCTTGCAAGATTTGCCCCAGTTGGTATTTATCCCCCGTGGTGGCTATGCGACAATTTATTACAAGGCGGCACGTTTATTCGAGATAAAATCTGGTTTACGTAAGTGTAAGTGGATGTTTGGCATTACGAAAAAATATTGTGATAATGCAAAATTATTAGATCTGGACTGGTTTACCAAATGTGTCACCGATTTAGATTCAAAAGAACAGGACAAGTACAGGTTTAATCTGGATTTATCAAAATGTGATTATGATTTTTGGTATCGTTTTTTTGTCTGCATGATGTGCGGTGTAAACATGCATCGTCTGCAGCATCATGATGCAGAAAAAGAAATTCAACAACGAATAATGACAGAAAACAACACCGCCAGTATCAAAGAACCCACAGATTATTTGGTTTTGGATATGGAATATCAGCAACCCGGTGATCGTTCATACGGTCGTTTTGACATGGTTGCACTGCGGTGGCCTGGACACATGCGGGAAAATCCCGATTATCAACCTGAATTGGCATTGATAGAGGTTAAACATGGCTCTGATGCACTGGCGGGTCCATCAGGCATGCAGGACCATTTGAACAAGATAGATTGTTTCCGTCCAGATGATGAATTTTATAATGGTCTGGACAAGATGCTGAACCAGATGCATCAATTGGGGTTGATAAAACTGCATTCCAAGATAAAAAAACCTATTCAGGTAAATCGTAAAGCAAAAAAACAGTTTATTTTTGCACTGGGTAATTGCAGTCAAGAATCACATAAATTGCACAACATCGTAAAACAGATGCAGGAACCAACAAACTATCAGTTGCGTTTTGTGACTTCGTCGTTTATTGGGTACGGTCTGTACGAAGATCGTATGATGACATTGCCCCAGTTCCGTGATTTATTGGCGGTATATGATTCTGCCACAGACTGTGGGAATCAGTCGCAGGGTGTATAAAATGGCACAGATTCTGTTAACAGACGTTATGCACGGGTTATCACAGGATGCGTTTAATGCACGTTTTCCTGGGTATCGCCGCAAATTGCGTTTCAGCAAACCGTGGGACGACGTCGCACCCGATGGCACAGTTGTCCACCGTGATCCGCATGAAATGTATCGCACAGGCGATGCCGAGTTTTTACCATCTATCTTGACGGTTGGTGATGGGGCCCAGCGGCGTGTTGTTGAAAATGACATTACGTTTCAGTTTATTGAAATCCGCCCACACAAATGGTTGTTTGTTGGTGCGTATAAAACGATTGACCTGAACGGTGTTGGCGTAAATCCATACACTAAAAAGTCATACCCCTATGCCAACGCAGAATATTTAAAGGAATTTGATTGTTTTGCGGGTCGTGTGGTTGTTGACTTTACCAATTCGCCCCAGCGTTTTTACTATACCAGTGCCGACATAATTGACCGGATTGTTGTATCCGAAGTTCTGTCGGACACATATCTGGAATTATCAGATGATTTTCCGGGCTATGACCGTGTATCTCGTGATTACAGGGCATTATCGGTCTGTATGACCAAACCTGATTGGAAAAATGCCTTGTCGGGTGTTTATGGTGTCTATGTTATAACAGACGGTGCCACCGGTCGGCAGTATGTTGGATCTGCCTATGGTGAAAATGGTGTTTATGGTCGCTGGTCTGTATATTTGGCAAATGGCTATGACGACAGTGACAAAGACTATCCGAACAAGCGGTTAAAAGAACTAGTAAAAAAACACGGCATGGATTACGTTCGTGAAAACTTTACCTATACATTGATAGAGATTTTTCCGAAAAATGACGTTGGTCGTGAACGTGCATTGGCCCGTGAATCGTACTGGAAAGAAGTTTTACAAACACGTCAATTCGGTTATAATGATAACTAAATAAACATGATAATAAAAAAGGAACTAATAAAATGTCTTGGCTGAAACGGAATAAATGGTTGGTTATAATTTGTACATTGATTGTTTGTATGTTTTGGGCATATTTTGGTATGCGTTCACGAATTTCGCATATTGCGAATATGGTTTGTCTGGTTCAGTACGATGATATGTCATCTGACATGTCGACCACGGCAGAAATTGCAATCCTGTTACAGGACGGTCGTGATGCATTTTGTGATTGTTATGTTGCAAATCTGATGCCGCATTGGCATCGCTATGCATTTATGTCCATTGAAACGATGATACCCGAAATGATATCTGACGGTGCCGAACCATCATATTCATGTTTGGATGTTTTTGCTGATATTGTGTACGGGGCAGGGGACCAGGGTAAATGAGCGAATCTGAAATAACAGAACTTCAGAAATTATTGGTATCTGCGCGTTCAATAAACTCTGGCTATGGTCGCTGGGATTCTGCCACATGGGTTGTAAATATGACCGACCCCGCTGTTGTTCTGCCTGGGGAAATTTGGCGTCCCCACCCGGACTGTACCGATATTTATGTCAGCAGTTATGGTCGCATCAGGTTGGGTGATGATAAAATCGTCCCCCAGTTCGAAGCAACACGTTCATGGTTTGATGGCATTATTGCGGCATTGCCGATAAATGCAGACCTATTAAATCGATATGATATTGGTTATGTGTGTGTTTGTATAAATGGCAAATGGAAATTGGTCTATGAATTGGTTGCCCAGACATTTATTGGCCCTCGTCCTGCGGGTGCAATAATTCATCACAAATCGAACGATGGCTGGGATAATCGTCCTGAAAATCTGGTTTATGTATCCGCCGATGCACATCGTGAAATTCATCGACAGCACGGCATGAATTGCCCTGATTACATGCCCAACGTTTATATGGCGACAAAATAAAATCACAAAAATCAGTTGCGTTTTGCATTTGGACCAATTTTGTCCGAAGTGTTTCCTATATTAGAATCAGAAATAACTAATTAACCCCAGGAATTATAAATGAAACATAACGCGACGATTGCATACTATATAAACAACTTGTCATCGGCGAATCTGCCGCAAAAGGCCGCGAACAGTTTACTGGACTTTGCCGAAGGTGTATCCACAGAATTGCTTGGCTATGACCTGTGTGACCATTGGGGGCTAAGTCCCGAGAAAAAGGTTCGCCGTGGTCGTATTCGTATACCGGTTGATACATCAGATGCGAAAAATACCTCGGACGTTCCTTGCACCCGCAGTATCAAGAAACTGCGTGACATTATGTCAGGTCTGTTGGTGATTGACATTTGTTCACCTGGTATTGATAAATGCATGGACAGTTTGACCAACCTGTTTGGATTAAATGAAACAGAACGCCGCCTGGTCCAGTTATTTGCAGACAATGTTCGTGATTCCCAGGTTCGTGCCCTGATACAAGACGTTATGTGTGACAATTTTCGTTTCAGAACGTGTCTGGACCTGTACAATCTGGACATGATTGCCGCCATGTGTGGTCTGTCGTATGCCGCGGTCAATCGTGCGTTGGACCCAGATGGTTTGCTGGTTCGTGCGGGCATATTGGCGATTGACGACAGCGATGGTGAAATAACACTAAATCGCTTTATATCCCGTCATCTGACAGATGGTATTACCAGTGTTCCTGAACTAAAGCGTGCCCTGTTGGGCAAACCGCACACCGCGGACAAGGGGCTGGACTTTTCGCATGTTTCGGACAAATACGATTATATTAAATCGCTGATAAAAAATGCGGTTTCATTACATGTCCCCGGTATAAATATACTGATTTACGGTGCGACCGGCACGGGCAAGACCGCCATGGCAAAGCACATTGTATCATCGTTGGGGTACGACCTGTATGGTCTGAACACATCGAACAAATGTCGCCAGGAAAAGAATATAAACCAGTCGTACCTGATGCATGCCCAGCGTATTTTATCCGGCGACCACAGGTCTGTCATCATGCTGGACGAAGCCGAAGATATCTTTCGCTATAACCCATATTCATCGAATGCCACGTCCAAGTTGTCTTTGAATCAGATGTTGGAACGCAATGCCCGGCCTGTAATATGGCTGACCAACGATATAACGTGTATCGATCCTGCGTATTTACGGCGTTTTACATATTGCTGTGAATTGCCATCACCATCCAGCCAGGTCAAGACCCAAATCTGGTCTGGTATATGTCGCCGTCACAGATACAAAATATCTGACACAGAATTAAAATCACTGGCGGACAAATACGATGTTGTCCCCGGGGTTATTGACACAGCGGTACGTGCGGCATGTATGACGGGCGATTCAGATGCGATTGTTCGTACATTGGAATCGTATTGTATTGCGACCATGGGCCATGTGCCGGTATCGACATCGAATAACATTGTTCCATTTGACACCCGTTTATTAAACACCGATCTGGACATGGATAAATTGGCCACCCAGATTCAGAACGGTAAATGCCAGAATTTTTCTTTGTGTTTGTATGGTGCATCTGGTACGGGCAAATCCGCCTATGCCCGATATCTGGCAGATAAACTGGGGTTGCGTATTATTCAGAAACGTGCCAGTGACCTGCAGGACAAATACGTTGGCGAAACAGAAAAACGCATTGCTGCCGCCTTTCGCGAGGCCGCCGACCAAGGTGCCATATTGGTCTTTGACGAAGCGGACAGTTTCTTGCGTGACAGAACACATGCCCGCGCCCAGTGGGAGGTATCTGCCGTCAACGAAATGCTGACCCAAATGGAAAGCACGAATGTTCCATTTATTTGTACAACCAACCTGATGAACGACATTGATCGTGCGGCCCTTCGCCGATTCCTGTTCAAGGTAAAGTATGATTACATGACCATCCCCCAGGTTGTATTGGCATTTTCTGATTTTTTTGATTTAACGGTATCGGAATCAGACGTTCGCAATTTAACTTATCTGACCCCCGGGGATTTTGCGGTTGTCAAACGTCGTGCAGATATAATGGGCACCACAGACACATCAGAACTGATAAACATGCTGTCATCGGAAATGGCGGCCAAGAATATCCGCAATTCCAATCGCATTGGTTTTTAACAAAAAAACAGTGTCATTTGACACTGTTTTTTTTAATTTGAGTTTTTCGCACCTGCCTTGACCAGCATTTTTTGCAGTCGTTTTGTCGGTGCCAAATCCAGCGGTGTTTTACCGTCTTTGTTTTTCACGTTCAGTTTTGCCCCGCAATTAATCAAGAACTGTACTTTTTCATTGCTTTTGGCTGCCACTGCATCGTGCAGAGGTGTATTTCCCAATTTATTTCGCCGATTTATATCTGCCCCTGCATCGACCAGTATTTGCAGTGTTTCCACGTCCCACTGCCAAAAAATCGCGTTATTTCCAACTTTGTTAACATGGGTCGCGTCCGCCCCCGCATCCAGCAGCAGTTTTGCAATATCCGGGCCCATTGACATAAACAGCGGTGTTGCCCCTGTAAAGTCCTGAATATTAACATCTGCCCCATTTTCAATCAGTATTTTTGCCACCGCCACATCATGCACCATGGTCAGTGGCACCAGTTTCGCAGGTGTTCGTGCATTAACGTCCGCCCCATTTGCAATCAGTTCTTTTATTTGTTCGATATCTGGGTGCAGCGACCATGCCGATTCACACAGTTCTTTATTCAGTTTTTTCTGTTTTTTTGATACCATTGCATGAATCCTTGATTGTTTCCGAACAATTTTTCAACAGTTCTTGATACGTGTCTATTAATTCTTGTGGGGCCAGTGGCACCATTTCGCCACTCCATTGGAAAATATGATGTGCCATTGCCACCATTCCGCCGGCCCGGAATTTTATTGTCAAGCTGCCGTCTTGTTCATTTTCTGTAATTTCCTGGGTTGGGTGAAATTTATATTTTTTTGCGGCGGCGGCGATTTTCGGACTGGCCCACCAAACGACATCTTGGATATTATTATCGCTGAACACACCAAAGAACTGTTTTGCATATTCCTGTACGGTCTGTGCGTTATCCCTGGTAAAGTATTTTCCTGTACGTTTCAGGTTTGTAATATTTTCCAAAATATACTTGATTGGTGTTTCGGCCATTTCGCCATTGTCCCACATTTCGCACGACACCAGATATGCATTTGAATCCCCGTACATCAGTCCCAACGGGCACACAACATGTTCTTTGACAGTACCATCTTTTTTTGGGTATGAAAACTTAACGATTTCTTGTTTATATGCGGCATCGGCCAGTGTTTCACGCACATCATCAGACACGTTAATTGTTGCCTGGGGCCCGACATAAACATACACAGATTCTGGTTTAACCTCGATTTCATCCATTGTATTTCGATATTCACGATTTGTTCTGCTGACATTTTTTGCATGTTTATCAAATCTGGATTTCAGTTTTTCATACAGCAGCATCAGTGGTTCAGAAATATCCTTGTTTCCGGCCATTTTGATTGCAGTTTTTAATGCCCTCAGTTCACCATCTTCAATTGTGTCTGGGATATCATTAACTTCCAGATACCATTTACCTGTTATTTCTTCGCACCAGCATGCATTTTTACCATATTGTTCTTGCAGTGATTCGATAAACCGATTAACGGTTTTTATATGTGCCATATCACGACCCGGCACCGCCAACAACGTTTGCATTTCTTGCTTGGTTAAACCTGTTGTCCGCAGTTTATTTATAATCTGCAAATGTTCGTACTTTTTTTTATGGTCATTTCGTCCGCTGGTCATATTTATCACCTTTGTGTACGTTATTCTGTTGCCCCATGTTCGGTCAGTAATTTTCTGATTGTGGCATTTTCGTTATCTGTCGCATATTGCAGTGGTGTTTGCCCGTACTTGTTTTTTGCCATCACATCTGCCCCATGTTCAATCAGTACTTTTACAATTTCGTCTTCTTCGTTTGCTGCGGCACTATGCAGTGGTGTATGACCCAGATTATCCTGTGCGTTAACGTCCGCCCCATTTTCAATCAGTGTCTTTGCAATATCGACATATCCATTACATGCCGCAGCATGCAATGGTGTCATGAACAGATTTGTCCGTGCGTTAACATTCGCCCCATTGGCGATACACCGTTTAACAATGTCTAAATCGCTGTTTGCGATTGCTGCAAATAATTGTGCGTCTAAATCCTGCATTATTAATCCCCATGGTTTAATTATTATTGTCCCACATTATATGGTGATTTTATTCACGAATTTCAAGCGGTTGCGACAAAAAAATACCCATGAAAAATCATGGTGTTATTCACGCCAAATGACCGATGAAAACATGCCATCAATCCGTTCTCGCAATGCTGCATCATCAAAGAACTGATTGCGTTCTGCAGCATTTGTTTTGTTGTTATCATCTTCGTGGTGTGGAATATATTTTTGAATTGCGATTTTTTTCACCCCGCGCCCCGCCAACAAATCCGCAATCGTCCCCAGGTCGTCTTTACTAACAAATCTTGGGTCGCATGTGATTCTGACTTCGAAATCTTTGCCGGTTTTTTGCCATATATCTAAGCTGCGAATCATATTGTTGTAGGCAATATTTTGTCCGGTTAAATCGGGATATTTTTCTTGTGTTGCCTTGAAGTCCAGGCCAATCCAGTCAATATATTCTGCCGCCCGTGCCAGTGTATCTGGATAGAATCCATTTGTATGCAGGCCAATTTTAAATCCCAATGCACGAACGCGTTTCATATATTCGATTGTTGCATCACCCTGCATTAACGCT
>JAFWZK010000049.1 GCA_017522445.1 Alphaproteobacteria bacterium | reverse complement strand
TGCTTCATTCGTTGTTCCAGGCTTTTGTTGGTGCGGCCAATTTTGATATAGCCAGGCATTGCGTCATTTGTTAAAACATAAATTATCCCACGAGACATATTAAGACCTTTTTAGACTTATTATGAATTATTACATATTTTAGGGCTGTTTTCAATGTGAAAGCAGACATTTTAACTTTCTTGCGCGTTCCTGTCTATTTCACTAGCTATTCCATTTTTTGTTGGCATTGTTGTGTTGAAAAAGCAAGAGGTACAACATGACAACGATAAACAAGCAACATGGATTTTATGGTGCGCTGGCGGCACACTATGCCAGCCCAGACCACCGAAACGCAATCTGGGACGTGACGGTCAAACGCCTGGGCCAAATTTGCCCCGAAAAGTCCGCCGATGAAATTCTGGAATTTCTGAACGGTCGCGCCGGGCGACACCTGGCTGACGAAATATTCGACGGCCCCGGCACCCTGAGTTATGGGGTGGCGATGCTGCGCGTGGCAATGCTAAACAAACTAAAAATGGCCAAGTGGTGGGCGTATCACACCGACACAACGCCACGCCCCATCACAGTGGACAAGCGCATGCTGTATCGGTCCGCAATCAAGAACGAAATGCGCAACCGCCGCATCCGCAAATTGGTGAACGGTGCGCTGGCCTGTGCCCAGGACGACGTATGGCAGACCCCAGAAATGTGGTTGAAATCAGACCTGACGGGGCTGGACGAACTGGAATTGATGTGGGGGCAGATTCAGCAAGAACTAAAAACCAAAGGCGCCGCACATGGAAACAATTGATGCGCTGGAACAGAAACTGCACGCCGCCCGGCGGGGTGTGCCGGGGGCAAGATATCAAACAGGCCTGGTCATTGACCTGAACGAACCGGCGGGCAATATCTTCTATCTTATGGGTGTGTGCAATCGCCTGGTGCGCGAACTTGGGCTATCGGCACAACTAAAACGCGAGTATGAAACAGAAATCAACTCTGCGGGCGGCTATCAATCCCGCATGACCATCATGCAAAAATGGTTTGGGATTGTGTTTGTGGAGTAACGCTAAAAACCATGTTGATTTATGGGGATTTATTCATTAGACTCTATATAAATACGGAATGGAGTCGCACATGAAAAAAATTATATTTTTACCAGTTGTTTTAGGATTGGCCGCTTGTCAAACGCCGGTGGCACAACAGTATGTCGCCAACATGTATGCCAAGGGCACATTAAAAGGCTATGAAAATACGGGCGTTGCCAATGGGGCAAATACCAATTGCCCTGGTTGTCATGTAAAGAATTATGACCGTGTGAAATTAACTGTTGATGAAATTTTATCGGACGCAGATATGGAGTACTTTGTAGATGGATGTCGTGTATCGGTTGTTGATTCCCTGGGGCTGATAAATGTGTCGGCAGAAAGATATATCCCAGCGACAGATAATTCATCCTGCATCACTGTTTTTGAAAAAGAAAAATCCTATCTGAAATCTATGGGCTTTGCGGAATAAGGATTTATGTATGATATATGTGAGGAAATTTTTTAAATGGTTGTTTTTTACTGGAATTGCGGGAATCGTAATAGGAATTTTGGGCAATAGTTTCTATTATAACAGCTTTCAAGCTCCAGAATTATCTTATATAATTGGAACATTCTCTGTGTTTCCGGGTATAAAATCTAACGAAGCAAGTGTAAAATTGCTTGTTAATGATGCTCCTGTTGAAAAGTTATATATGACCACATTAAAAATAGAAAATTCTGGTGGTATAGCTTTAGAACGCAATGATTTTGCGGCAGAGCGTGATCCTTTACGTATAACGGGGCAAAATATTAAGTCTGTGTTTATTGACGAGACGAATTCCAGATATAGCTCAGAAACACAAGTTAAGGAAAGAGATTCAGAATTTTTATTAAATTTTAAGTGGTTAAATCCAGGAGATTATATAACAGTTAATATCTTGCACGACAAACCTTGTTCGAATATAAGACTGCAAGGTAGGTTTGCTAATATGGGTAAAGCAAAAGGGATGTCTTTTGAGCAATATGTCAGAAAAAAAGCCATGTTTCATACTATACCTTTAACTTTATTTGTCATGTTAACTTCCGCTGTTTTGTGTTTTATATTATTTATATTATCTAATAAATTAACATATGGGGTATTTTGGATTTCATTTGATCAATATATAGCGTATATATATGTAAAATCCTGTGAAATATACAAAAAGTCGGACAGAAAAGGCAGAAAACAAATTATCGGCGAGATTGTAAATACGAAAGATAGGAAGACATTAAACAAGTTGATTGATAAATATTGTAATAAGAGAAAAAGATAAAGCATAGTACCGCCCCATGTGGGCGGTATTTTATTCCTTGCCTGTTTATATGCGGGTGATATAATTCCCTTATGGAAGTGTTTATCATAGTCTTTTTAATCTTTGCTGGATTGTTCTTGTTGTTGCGGCAAGAGAACAAGCGAAAGATTGAATATAATAATCATAAAAACGAGCAGATTGAATCTGTAACTGCGCTGGACCGTGGTACATGGTCTGAACGCGACTTGGTTTATGAATTGCTGGAACATGGTATTGCGCCAGGGGCAATCTTTCATGATTTGTATGTAAAAAAGGCAAATGGACGACATGCACAAATTGACCTGGTAGTTGCGACCAAAGTCGGTTTGATTGTGTTTGAGGTTAAAGATTACAGTGGCTGGATTTTTGGGCGTGGTAACCAAGACAAATGGACCCAGGTTTTGGCGTATGGTCGTGATAAGTATCGTTTCTATAACCCGATTAAACAGAACGCGGGGCACATTGCAGAACTGCAAAAACAGTCAAAACAGATGTCTGAAATCCCTATGTTTTCTGTTGTGGTATTTTATGGTGGCTGCACATTGCGTGATGTCAGCATTATTCCACATAATACTTATGTGACAACATGGCGTCGTGCGCTGGATGTAGTAGATACGATTTTGGAAGAAAACGAACCAGCAAACTATACCGATAAACACGAAATAGTTCGTATCTTAAAGGCGGCTGTTGAAAATGGTGCCAAGGAACATATGGCCGAACAACACGCAGATGCAGTTCAAGATATGCTGGGGCAGGATAGAGTTTTTGGTTAAACTCCGCCCTGTGTGGGCGGGTTATTTTTTATATGCGTTCCACAACACCTCAAATCGCTTGGTGTATTCTTGCGCTGGGTGGGTCAGGAAGATGCAGTTTTCGCTGTTGTACTTGGTGGCGGCGGTGGTCCAGTTATAAGAGCCGGTCACCATACGCATATTATCAAAGACTGCGAATTTATTATGTTCAATCTTGTGCCGGCGGTTGGTGCGGACGGGTATGCCGGCATCGGCCAGTTCATCAATCATGGACGATTTATGTCCGGCCATAGTTCGGTCGGTGACAATTCGCACCCTTGCACCCCGACGGTGGGCGGCGATAATGGCGTTCGCAATTTTCGGATTGGTTATGGAATAGACGGCAATGTCGATTTTATCGGCCCGATCCAGCTCGGCAATTATTCGGTCTTCGCATTCGGTGCCGGGGGTGAAATATGCTTCTATATGTACGGGTGCGCTGGGTGGTGCGACCGTCCGTGTGGGCAATTGCACCCCAACGCCAACCCCAATGGCAAATGCAATCGCAATAACAAAAGTCCATTGTCTGACAAACATACAACCCCAAACAAAAGACCACTCAAACAAGAGTGGTCGGGAGTTAGTCAGTTTACACAGAAACTCCGTTGCCTTTGGGACAAGCCCTGTTGTATAGCAACGGCATCCCGACCAGGGTCGGGACATTAAAAGCTTCGCTGTGTAGGGGTGACTAAACCCGTTCACGCTTATAATGCCTTTGTGCAATCACTTGCACACACATATTCTACACCATTTCCCACAAAAATCAAGGGGTGCATTTAAAGCCTGATGAGTGATGCTTTATGTTGTTATTTCGCATTCAGTGTGTTAGGCTAAAAAATAAAAGGAGTTCATATGATTTTTTTGAGCCATAACAGTAAAGATAAACCAGTCGTACAAAAGATCGCGTTACATTTAGAAAGAGCACTGGGTAAGGAAAATGTTTTCTACGACGAATGGTCTATTCAGCCTGGCGATAGCATTATTGAAAAAATGAGCGAGGGCATCAAACATTGTAAATATTTTTTCTTTTTCGTCAGCCAAAATAGTTTGAAAAGTAAAATGGTTTCGCTTGAATGGCAATCTGCCCTTATGAAATTATCAGAAGGTATTAAGTTTGTGTGTGTTCGATTGGACGATTCTGAGTTGCCCGACATCATTAAGCATATTATGTATATAGACTTGTTTACGAATGGGCCAGAAGTTGCGACGCGACAAATAATTGATGTAATAAATGGGGATAACACATTTCGCACCAGCAAGGAGTTTTACAATTTAGTCGCAACTGTTGAACACGGCGTTAAAAAAGCAATTGTAACAATTAAAGCTCAATATTACATGGAACCGCATTCTAGATATTTATTGCTTGTAGATAATGATGAAGCAGATATATCGTGGTCCTTGCCAGATTTCTCTGAATATACGTCAGGATTTAATAAAAACATTTCTTTTACCAACGGTGTGCACAACTGTATTTTGGTTGAAGTCGACTCTGCAACGTCTCCCAATTTTCCAGTGTGCGTAAATCTAGAAACCAAAAATACCGAAAAAGTAGATATAATATGTGTCATGCATGCTACTTCGCGTAAAGATTTTTCATCGATACCTACAATACACATACGCAGACAATAGAAAAAACATTACAAATGCACAACTTCTATGTCTGGGAATTGTGATGCGATGTATTCGGCGGCGAGCCTTCGGTGGCATTGGTGTGCGGTCTTTTCTGTGCACATCAGGCATATGCGGTCCAGTTCGTCCAGACTGCGCCCCGCCAATGGCGCACGCCCCGCAATCAGGCGTCTGTAAATCGGTTCGGCATCTGCCCAGGTTGCCTTTTTATCCTTGAACGCAGTCAGCATTTCAAATTCAGGCGCAAATTCCGGGTGGTATTCATATCGGTCGCCCAAGACAGTCGCCAGGTTTTCGCCACTGTAATATGGAACATACTTGCTGACCCGCCACAGGCGAATGTCCCACACGCAGCGAATGCGCGCCGCATCCAGCACTTCCAGAAATGCGTCGGGGCTTTTACCGCTAAAACCGATTGTAAATATCTTTGGCATGTAATAACGATAGCGGATTTAAGACAAAATCGCAACAGGGGATTGCCCAGTCGTATCCTTATTCAAGAACCCCAGCATTTTTGCAAAATGTTCAAAATATGTAGATTTTTTTATGGGGTGTGAAATGGTAAGTTATTCATCGGACTGCGGACAGGTTGCGGATCCTGTGTAGCTGCTGTGTAGCCAAGGGCTTAAATAGTGGTGTTTTTGGGTGGATTGTAGTGTGCCTAAATCCAAAAGTGTTAACAAAGAAAAACGCCGCAAAATCAACGATTTTGCGACGGAATTCGTGGCTCGGGCAGTTGGACTCGAACCAACGACATACGGATTAACAGTCCGTTGTTCTACCGACTGAACTATGCCCGAATAGCGAACAGAATATTATATCAAAAAGTCGCATAAGTCAAGACTTTTTTCAAAAATGTATAAGTCGCGGAAATCTGCAAAAAATCCTATGTATTTTCGCCCGGGTGTAGCGTGTGTATAAAACATTTTTTTGCTTTTTTGAGCTGTTTTTGTCCGTGCGTCTGGGCACTTTTTTGTGTGCAATGTTCTGAAACAATTATAAAGCGAATTGCGTGGCGGAAATCTGCGGTTTTTGCCATTTGTTTTGCCAAAATATGCCAAAACTGTGTGTAACGCCCAGTACATGGTTGCAGCAGTCCGCGTGTCTTGACGACAATTTTTCCAGAAAACCGCCCCATTTTTGCTACACAGAAAACCGTTTTTCTTGATTTATAATGGTGTATATAATATATTAAATTGACAAACAAGATAAAACGATTGATTTCGCATAATAAAGGAAGAATAGGAAGTGAGCAGTATTGTTACAGAGCTTCAAAAGGAATTGCTTGATGACAACGTCAAACTTTCCTCAAGTCTTAATAAAGCGTATGTAATTGCGCGTAAATTAAATATCCCAGAACTGTTAGAGTTTCTAGATTGTGAAATAAAGGGGTATCCAGAGGATAAAAAGCTGCCGTTATACAGAATAACTAATGGATTGCTGAAAGCGTTTAATCCATATGTAGGTTGGATAGCATTGGTTGCGACAGAAGATGAGCCATATAAAACATTTAGTGTAGTAGAGTTTAGAACATCAATCGCAGAAATAGAGGCGTTAGCAGAAGAGCCAAATGGAGATTCAAAGGTATTAAAACAGTCGCTCCCATCATATTTGATACCGAAGTTTGTAAAAGGAGGGCCTTGTACTGAATTAGCACGTTTCATTGGAACTAGTGTTTTGGCTGCTATATTAAGCACAGTAAGACACGCTCTTTTAGAATGGACATTAAAACTTGAAGAGGTTGGTATTGTGGGGGAAGGCCTATCTTTTACAGACAAGGAAAAAGAAGTGGCAAAAAACACATCGTTGACTATAAATATTAGTATGGGCGATGATGGAAAGCTTAACCTTTGGTCTACGGATAATTCATCAAACATCAAAGATAAGGAATAAAAATGGCATTTAATAAAGAATTCGCTTTAAAATTGATAGAAAAGACCAAAATGAAACTTGATGAGGGGCAGATATTCCGGTCTGGCTCAGATGAGATTGCTTATTATGAGTGGATGATGTGTCACGGTATTATATCAGCGACCAAACGCCCTAGTTTTTATAAGACACCAATCTATATCGTTCATAGCATAATGCCAGACTATGAAGAAAGAATAAATAAGATTTTAGGAGAAAATATGATAAATAAACCTATAAACATTCAAAATATAACTATGGGCGATAGGTGTAAGTTAAATCAAAACACAACAGATAATTCTATTACGATAACGAACAATGTTACAAATAACACCGCTGTTAATAATTATGAGTTTTTTACAGAAATTAAAGACAAAATTCGTTCTGTAGGTGGTAGTGAAGAAGTTTTGAAGTATGTGATTGAGATGGAAAAAGCTGTAAGCTCTGGCGAGAACAAATCTGCAATAAAGGCGATTTTTGATAAATTGCTGCCTGCAGCAGCAAATGTCGCAACAGTATGGCAGGTATTAAGTCAGTATGTGCCGCAATTATTGTTATTTATTCGATAGTATTTCAAACTTAATATATTCAATTTACTTTTTTGATTTTTGGTGATAGACTATGAAATGAATCCATAGGGATATTATGGGTTCGGGGCTGTCACAAGCCTACTATAGTCGGTGCAAAATTGCGTGTGGCATCGTTATCCGATGTCATTTCTGTAGTTTTGTGTCGTTATTTATCCCTGACTTAATAAGTCGGGGAGCTGTCTGTTATATAACAGGGGAAACCCGAAAGCAGCAGAATCAATACTATAGTGATTTGTGAACTCCCCGACTGCCTAACATCCCATGGCGGTCTAATTTTTTTACAAAGGGGAGTCCCATGAAAAGATATGTAATGTTAACATCCGTATTAGCATTAGCAGCATGCGGTGGTGGTTCTGGTGGCGGTGGTTCTGCTGGTACACCAAGTGGTGGTTATGTTGCACCAAGACCTGCTGTTACACCAGGGGTAGCAACAAGTAACGCAGAAATAACAAATA
>JAFWZK010000048.1 GCA_017522445.1 Alphaproteobacteria bacterium | reverse complement strand
GAGCCGCAGGCGAAAGGGGCCCGCCGCAAAGCGGTGGGAATTACAATCCTTCTGGATGCGCCAGAATTAATAAAAAGATGTCGCCTTGTGCGGCATTTTTTATTAACTGCGTGTCAACACAGGGATTTGAACCCGAACAGAGGGTTCGAGCCGCAGGCGAAAGGGGCCCGCCGCAAAGCGGTGGGAATTACAATCCTTCTGGATGCGCCAGAATTAATAAAAAGATGTCGCCTTGTGCGGCATTTTTTATTAACTGCGTGTCAACACAGGGATTTGAACCCGACCAGAGGGTTCGAGCCGCAGGCGAAAGGGGCCCGCCGCGAAGCGGTGGGAATTACAATCCTTCTGGATGCGCCAGAATTAATAAAAAGATGTCGCCTTGTGCGGCATTTTTTTATTAAATAACGTTTATCTGGCAAAATTCAGATTGAATCCAGCCCAATTTTTATGTAAAATGAATTCGACAAAGGTTCACACTGGGGGATTGTAATTCATGAAAAAGATTTTATTCAGCATATTTATACTGTCTGTGTTCTGTCACACGGCAAACGCCAAGATTTTGCTGGCGGACAACAACACCTGTATTATCGACGACAATGGATACAATCGCGGATGGTTTTGCGGTCCCACTGACGCAACCAAATGTGGCGGGAAAAAGGTTACTGGCAATAATCGTAAGAAAAACATACTGGACCATGGTGCCAAATTTGAACACGACAAAGCACCAGTAAAGGCATTGCAAGAATTAAACGAATCAAACAAAACCAGCGATAAAAACTTTTACTGTTGCATCCCAGACGGTCAATCGGCTGGCACATGGGTCGCATCGGACAACACCCAATTTTCAACCTCTCAGGAAATCACTGTTTCGCTGGAAAATGGCTCATGCAAATACACAAGAACCACGGATGCATGTGGCAATGTTACAGGCACCCCTTGCAATAATCCGACAACCTGCAACAACGGATACGAATTAAAGAACAACAAATGCACCAAGATTGAAACCAAATCTGATACCACCACCGATACCGGAAACGATTCCAACAGCAATAATGGCGACGACAACAACAATAACGACAGTGGCAACAGCAGCAATAACGACAGCGGCAACAACAGCAATAACGACAACAACAATAATAACGATAATAATAATAACAGCAACTGGGGGGGCAATAATTACAACTCGACACCAAAGCCGGGAAAAACCTATCTATCGTATGCGGCGGGTGCACTGCAAAGTTGCTGGCGTTGCGGACATAATCAATCAATGTTCAAATCATGTGTCGAAGTAATGTCCACCACACCTGCGGAACGTTCCAATCATCCGGAATATGGAACTGTAAAATCCGAATGTAAAACAGACATATAAAAAAACCGCCAAATGGCGGTCTTTTTTTCATACGACCCTGCGTCTGATACCACAGAACATCGCAAATCCCAACAGTAATACCATAATAAACACAAACACAACTGTTGCGGTCTGCTCGTATTCTGCAAATGGCAACCCCAGATTCATTCCAAAGTACCCAACAATAACCGTTGGCACCACCAATATAATATTCCACATGGTCAACCGATTAATATTGGTATTTGAATCCATATTAATGACACTTTCAAATGTTTCTTTGATTGATTTCAGCATTTTGCTGTATGATGTCACAACTTCGGTTGCCTGTGCCAATTCGATTCGTGCATCTTCGGCCAATTCCTGTCCATCGTCCGACTTAACGAATCCGCGCATTTTTTCCAGTTTATCCATCACGGCCACATTACCCTTAATCCCGGCCATATACAGTGTATAGCTGTTTTCAACCTCTAACAAATCCAGTAATTCTTTTTTTCTGATACGCTCTTGCAAGATTCGCTTTGATGCCAACACCCGCTTGTTCAGTTCCTTTAACATACGCAGATATGATTCTGCAATATAGTACATAATATTCAGAATAAATTCTTCACGCGATGTTTTTTCATCTTTTTTAATTCTGTCCAGCAAATCGCACCGCTTTCTGCAGACAGTAATCACCCGATTTGCGGACAAAATGATTGACAGTGGTTCTGTATGCCACAACGTATCAGATTCGCGATTTATAATTGGGAAACGCACGATTATAACTTTATAGTCATCTTCTACCTCTAACCTGGGCTGTTCATCCGGGTCCAAGATATCTGAAATCGTATCTTCATCAATTTTATATTCGTTCTGCAGTTTTTCAAAATCTTCGTGATCAGGGTTTCCGACATTTACCCAAGAGAATGTCTTTAATTTTTCAGTCACAAACATGCATTCTCCTTTTTTTTATGATTCCAGACCATGATAATCTAAAACAAAAATATTTTCAATAAAATCCTGGGAAAAGAAATCTGTATTTTACCACCAAACACCTGTGATAAACTGAATAGCATCAGGGGGATTAAATAATATGGCAAGAAAATTTACCACAAACACCAGTGCCTTTACAATTGCACACTATATTTTATTATTTTTAGTAACGATAACCTGTATTGGTATAATTGCCTGGGTTATGATAAGTCGCGGCAATCCCAATCCTGAAAATAATGTACGCCCAACCATTACACACGTCACAGATTCAGATCCGTGCGTCAACCGCATAAAAAAAACAGTTGAACACATGTGGAGATTCAGCCCAGAATCAGTCCCACAGAAATATTGGTCAATTGCCATGGCATATATAAATCAACCAATAACGTCCCGCACATATGGTATATGCATGGACGTTGCATTTACATGCCGTCCTGGTCAGATATTACGCGACTGCGACCCGTGTGCAGTTACATCGGCCCGGACATATGCACAACAGATTCATATTGCCGACATGATTTCTGCAAATTGCAGTCAGTCAAAATAAGAAAAACCGCCGATTACAGCGGTTTTAAAATTCTGTTCATGCCATACGAAACATTCTGGTCACAAAATATGGTCGGGGTGACAAGATTCGAACCTGCGACCCCTTGCACCCCATGCAAGTACTCTACCAGACTGAGCTACACCCCGACAACGCACAGATATTATACCCTTATACAGAAAATTACAAATACTTTTTTTGGGAAAAGACACAAGTTGTTATTTATCTAACATACCTGTACCATTTACATTGTCCGGACAAAAACAAAACAAACAACATAAAAAGGAAGAAATATGTCAAAATCAGAAAGCAAAACATGTAAATGCAAAAATTGCGGTAATACATATGGTGAAAAATGTGACAAATCGCCAGACAAAAAGGCATCTTGCCAAAAATAAATCGCCCGCCCAATTTGGGCGGTTTTCAGCCCATTAATTTTATGCTTGCACGAATCGGATAAATATTACTAGTATTTCATATCCGAACATATACCAAGGGGGCTATCCGTGATAATTGGGACAGGGATTGATTTAGTTGAATGCGACCGTTTTCTTGATTGGTCTGCATTTAAAAAACAACGTATTTTCACCAAAAAGGAATTAGAGTACGCCGACAACGACAACGCAAACGCAGAACGTCATCTGGCAAATTTTTGGGCTGCCCGCGAAGCATTTCTCAAGGCAATCGGCACAGGATTTGGTGAAGACATTACATTTTCCGACGTGTCTGTCACCCACAATGATACAGGTCGTCCAGAATTGGTAATTACCGGTGGTGCAAAAAACGCACTAAAGGAAATGCATGATGGTCCAACGAATCTGCACTTGTCCATTTCGGACCAGGGTGAATATTGCATTGCCATGGTTATAATTGAATCCAAATAAAAACGGCCCCATTTTGGGGCCATTTGTTTTCAAGCCACATCATCATCTTCAACCAATTCGTCATCATCGACATCAACGGCATTTAAATCTATTTCCTTTGGAATTCCCAAAATATCTTCTATTTTTTCAGACGCAGAATCTAAATCCATCTTATGTAGAACGGCAAATTCCTGGGCCATACGTTCTAATGCGCGCAGGTACAGCTGACGTGCAGAAAACGTCATTGTATCAGCGGCGGTTCTGCGTTGTAAATCACGCACCACTTCGGCCAGTTTCATTGGATCGCCAGAATTTATATTTTCTTCATACTGTGCGGCACGCCTGGCCCAAATCATACGCTTGGCCCCTGCCTTGCCCTTGGCAGATGCGATTGCTTCGTCCATTTTTTTTGCTGATGTCAGTGGTCGCAGCCCCGAGATTTCCGCACGTTCAATTGGCACACGCAACGTCATATGGTTACGTTCAAAATCAATAACCAGCATTTTTATTTTTTGTCCACCAACTGTTTGCTCTTCTATCCGCAGCAACTTTCCAACACCTTGTGTTGGATAAACGACATACTGACCTGTTTTAAAATCTAATTTTTTACTTGGCATTATGGATACCCTTTTACGGTTGCCATCCTCTCTGTACAGCCCATTATAGCATAAAAAAAGTTAAAAAACAAATAAATGACACAAAAAAACGAATCCGGGCAATTACCCGGACATTTATTATCTTCTGATGGCACGAATTGTACCTGTTCTGCGAATTGCCGAACCACGACTGGCACCTGCCGGTGCCGAAGGCGACACACATTCCCATTTACCATCCACCAGGATTGCAGACAAACCGCCCTCACACTTTGGTTTTTCCAGACGCCATGCGAAACAACTGCCCTTTTGATATGACTTATATGTTAAATCACCACCACGCACGTATGCCCCATACTCAGGATTCCAGTCGCCACGTGGTTCACCATTACACCACCTGCGTTCGCCCCAACATTCGATACATTTGTCGGTTACATCGCACAGTTGCACTATATTACCAGACATTTGATATCCACTGTTTGCACGATCTTCTTTACCCATCATTTTACCATTTTCCAAATCGCGGCACCACAGCTTTTGGCATTCTGCAACAGGAATGTCATCTATATTTTTCCGTGATTCTACCAACACGTACCCCGGTCCACATGATGTAAAACTTCCCGCCATAACGGGCGTTACCATCCCAGCAAACAAAATAAAAAACAGAATTCTTCTTTTCATATCACATATATTACAATATTTCTGATTTTTTAACAAGATAAAAAGACACCCGTTTCCGGGTGCACATACTATTGTCCCAAACCTGCGGGGCTAAATCGTCCGATATTATTAAACAACTCCTCTAACGCGTTCAGTTCGATTGCCGCCGGAATTTCTGTTTCCCCATCTGCAATCACAACGTCAGGCAAATCAACGTCTTTCAGCACCTGGGTTTTCAGGACCCGTTTTCCTTTGACCCACGCCAACAGCACTGTTTCATCTGTAAAAGTTGGTGCCAAAGGTCCGCGATAGTTTTCTTCGGCACCGAAATAAATCCACACTTCGTCCCCAAAGACAGTTTTCACCTGTGGTGTACCGATATTTTCTATCAATGCACTGGTTGTAGTAATATTTGCGACCTGACTTTCCAAATCATCTGGAAAAACATATCCGCGATGTTTTGTCTGGAACGTACATCCCACCAGCAGCACCATACAACACAACAAAAATAATCGTTTCATATTTAACCCTCTCCATTTTCTTTTTCGACAGGTTTATTTAACATTGCGAACTGTGCGATATGCTTTTTCAGTTCGCTTTTATATGCATTATTTGCCTTGGCCATATCAACCAGCTTATTAAACTGGGGATTTGCGGCCCGTGCGGCACCGAATCGGCTTTCTGTTTTCAAGAATTCTTCCAATGGCATTGGATTATCAACATTTGAATCCATTGTCAGTGGATTATGTCCATCTGCAATCAATCGCGGGTCAAACCGGAACAGCGGCCATGCCCCAGTTTGCACCATCTGCATTTGGTGTGCAACCCCGTTCTGCAACGCGAATCCATGTGCGATACACGGTGCATACGCCAGAATAATGGACGGCCCGTTAAATGATTCTGCCTCGCGGAATGCACGAATTGCCTGTGCCTGGTTTGCCCCCAAGGCAACTTGTGCGACATATGCCCCCGACATCATTGCAATCATCCCCAGGTCTTTTTTTGCATGCTCTTTACCACCGATTGCAAATTTCATACTGGCCCCAAACGGTGTAGACTTTGATTGTTGTCCACCTGTATTTGAATATCCTTCGGTATCCAGCACCAGTATATTTACATTTTCCCCACTGTGCAAGATATGGTCAACACCGCCATATCCGATATCATACGCCCATCCATCACCGCCAACAATCCAGACAGATTTATCAACGATTTCCCCGACCAAGCTTTCTGCCAATCTTGCACGTGGTCCATCAATTTTTGCCAACTGACCACGCAGTTCTGTTTCCAACTTACGCTGTTTTATCGAATCGGTTTCCTTGAATAAATCTTCAACGTTTTCTATCCCCAGTTCAAACAACAATGCCCGCAGGTTTTCGCGTTTTTGGTTAATTGCCAACCGCATACCCAGGCCATATTCTGCATTATCTTCAAACAGTGAATTTGACCATGCCGGCCCCCGTCCATTTTTATCCTTGGTCCACGGTGTAGTGGGCAGATTTGCCCCATATATGGACGAGCACCCCGTTGCGTTTGCAACCACCATTCTGTCCCCAAACAGATGCGACAGCAATTTGACATACGGTGTTTCACCGCACCCCGCACATGCCCCCGGGAATTCGAAATAGTGTGGCAACAATTCTACATGTTTTGGGATATTCAGATTTAATTTTTCACGGTCAATATTTGGCAATTTTTCTGCTGCATTAAATACGGCCTGATTTTCGGCCATCACATCACGTGCCGGCACCATAGCCAACGCATTTACAGGACAATTTTTCACACAAATCCCACACCCTGTACAATCTGCGGGCGAAATATTTACTGTAAAGTACATATCCGGCCCCAATTCTGGTGTTTTCATTGGCACAACGCGAATACCTTTGGCCTGGGCATCTGCGACCTGGTCCTGTGTCAGTGCCTTGATACGAATAACGGCATGCGGACACAGCATAGAACATTTTCCGCACTGCAAACATTTATCTATATCTACAACCGCAACTTTATCCGAGATGGCACGTTTTTCATACTTTGACGTACCAACAGGATACTGCCCTGCCCCAAATTCCCCATCAACACGGAATCTGGAAACGGGTATTGCATCGCCACGTTGCGCGGCCATTTCACCCAATGTTCCTGCGATTTCCGCAGGCGTATCCAGTGTCATCGCAGGCACAAAATCTGGTGCAAAATTTGATACAGACGATGGCAGATTGTATTTCTGCAAATAGTCCGCGGCTTTATCTACTGCGGCCCAGTTTGCCTGCACGACATCCATACCCTTCTTTTTATATGTTTTTTCGATTGCAATCTTGGCACTTTGCGCGGCCAGTTCTGGGTCAATAACATTTGTTAAATTAAAGAAATTCAACATAATAAATGTATTAATACGATTCCCCAGCCCCAATTCAGCCGCCGCCCGATTCGCATCCAAGAAATACACATTTGCCCGAATTCTGATTAAGTGTTCTTGAACATCCCGGGGCAGATTTGCAAATGCCACATCTGGTGCCATCGATGTATTAATCATCACGGTTCCGCCGGCACGCAGTCCATGGAAAACATCAAAACGCTGGGCAATCATAAAGTTTGACACACTGATAAAGTCCGCCACTTCGACCAAATATTGGCTTTTAATTGGCTTATCAGAAAATCTGATATGGGACGCAGTCAATCCGCCTGATTTTTTCGAATCATAGACTGCATACGACTGGGGATATAAATCAGAATTTTCCCCAACGATTTTAACGATATTTTTAACTGCCCCAACTGTACCATCACTGCCGATACCGTATAGGATGGCCGTCTTGAAATTTTTATCCTGAACGGCGAATGCCGGATCTGTTTTTAATGATGTTCCACTTAAATCATCATCGATTCCGACTGTAAAGTTATGATGCAATGTGCCCCGCATCATATTTTCATATATCGCCTTGACATCACGTGGTTTGAACTCTTTGGAACCCAACCCATAACGACCGCCAAAAACATTTGCCGCATCACCAACGACAGATTTAACATCTTGATACAACGGTTCACCAATACTGCCCGGTTCTTTTGTTCTGTCCAGAACGGCGATATTCTTAACAGACCGCGGCAACACGTTCCGGAACGCATCGACTGGAAATGGGCGATACAAATGAACTTTAACCAATCCCAGCCCCGCCGGCAAATGTGGCAAAGTTTCTTCGATTGTATCAACGGCACTGCCCATTGCCACGATAACATGTTTGGCATTTTCATCACCGACATAGTCCACCAAATTGTATCTGCGGCCCGTCAGTTCTGCGAACCTGTCCATCATATTTTGGACGATTTCCGGTGTTTTTTGGTACAGTGGATTTGCGGCCTCGCGTCCCTGGAAATAAACATCTGGGTTTTGTGCAGTACCACGAATTGTTGGTCGGTCTGGCGACATACCACGTTCACGATTTGCCAGCACCAGCTTTTCTGGAATCATTTCCCGCAGCACATCATCATCTATTCTGGTCAATCTGGATTCTTCGTGACTGGTTCTGAATCCATCAAAAAAGTGCAAGAATGGCACCCGTGCCCGAATTGTGGCGGCATGTGCGATTGCGGCCATATCGTGTGCCTGTTGCACATTATGTGATGACAGCATGGCAAACCCAGTTGAACGCACAGACATAACATCGCTGTGGTCACCAAAGATTGACAACGCATGTGTTGCCAACGCACGTGCCGCCACATGCATAACAAAAGGTGTTTGTTCCCCCGCAATCTTATACATATTTGGAATCATCAGCAACAACCCCTGAGAAGCAGTAAAAGTTGTTGCCAAACTGCCCATTTGCAACGCCCCATGCATAGCACCTGCGGCCCCCGCTTCGGACTGCATTTCTATAATTTGTGGTTGTGCACCCCAAATATTTTTTTTGTGCTGGAACGACCATTCATCGGCCAGTTCCCCCATAGTACTGCTGGGGGTAATTGGATAAATTGCGGCAAAATCAACACATCTGTATGCAACATCTGCGGCGGCCCAGTTTCCATCAACAATCAAATTAGACATACTTTTACTTCCTTGCTTAATTTTATAATTAACACATTTTGCCCAATAATACCCCCAAAATCCCACCAAGGCAAGAGCAATAATAATTTTTCACAAACTTTAATATTGACAAATAACCTATTTTGTATTATATAAATCAAGTATGAATTACAAAGGGGCAGCAATGAATACAATTAAAAAAATGGCAACAGAAAGAAATGACGGTTACACGATAACCAGCATATTACACACAATATCAAATTTAGACAATTGCATGGCACGCAATCTGATAAAACATCCAGACACAATCCTTAACCTGATGGACAATGCACATAATTTACAGTGTCCATATGCCATGCATGCAATTACAATATCGCTGACAAGCGACAATTGCCAAGATATTCTAAAAGAAATGTCTGACGCAGACATTGCAACATTACACAAATGCATATTACTGGCCAAAAAACGTCAGCAAATTGCCCCATCTGTCATCCAAGAACATATTATCAGGCAAGAAAAAAACGCTTCGTCACAGAACCCCACGAAACAAAGGGATGGTAAACACATGTTAAATTCCCTAAACATCTCTGCAATGATAAACAACAAATCATTATGGAACGACTGCGTCCAAGAATTAAATAAATGGGACAATGCGATTAAAACCTTTAAACGCACACAAAACACCACCAAGATTCAGGCGATTGCCACCGCTCAGCATCAACCAGAATTTCTAACCATAACCCAGATTGCAAACAAACTGGGGGTTAACAGATACGACATAGCAAATCACATAAAGCCCTACCTGGATAAAAAAAAGGATGGCCCAATCTCTAACTGGTTTACGGTACACAATGGTAAAATATCTTTAATGGCCGACCACTTTTCTGATTACAAAGACCAATTTGAATCACGTAAATCCCGTGCAAAAACTAATGCCAACAGCAAAAATAAGACAACATCTAAAAAAACTGAATATAAAACAATTCAGATTATCCCTCAAAAATCACATATGCCAAAGAATTTGTTGGATATACAGGCCCTGAAAACATATATAAATACATTAATCACATTACTAGAAGAATCAAAAGAGGAACATGAAATACACCAAGACAAATCACAAAAACTTCGCACAACAATCGCCAGCGAACAAGATGCTGTAAAAATCAGCAAATTACTGCAAGATATTTCCTCGGCCAACGAACAGGTTATTCAGTCCCAGGCCAAGATTGACTCTCTGTCCAAACGGTTTGCCTGTGCCAACCAACTGCTGACCAACTATAACAATGCGGTAAAACAATTACACGAAACAAACAAAGCAATATCAACCTTTATTGAATCAGAACAACAAAACATCGACTAAGGACATAAAAATGGCACAAGGCAAAATCATAAACGACAGCAAATCTGGCAATTATGTATCCGGAAACAAGGTTTTTATTTTGGATAAATTTTCATCACAAACGTCCAACGAACAGGGATTTCTGAACGCAAACGATTGTTTGAAATACGGTTTATGCGATTGGGTCATCAACGACTTTGGCAAAATTCGCACACGTTAATCCCATATTTCAACAAAATAAAAACAGGGGCTATTTGCCCCAGTTTTTTTATTCATCCGCATCATCTGCCAGTACATCTGTTGGGCTCATATTGGCACGCGACTGCATTTTATCCATTGCAATCACCATTCCAATTGCACGTTGCAGTTGATAATCCAGCGCATCTTTTTCTTCATCAGTCAATTCTTCATATGGTGTTTCATCGGTTGATTCATCACCGTCTTTATCTGATTTCTTTTTATTATCTTTCTTCTTGGACTTATCATTTTTCAGTGAATTCTTAAAAGATGCCTCAGAATACGCACTTTCCCGTTTTTCCAGCACTTCTATCTTGGAATGCAGAACTTCGACATCTGGTGTAATCCCTTCGTTTTGAATTGAACGTCCAGACGGTGTATAGTACCGTGCAATTGTGATATGAATTGCGGTACCATCCCCCAGTGGTTTTTGTTGTTGTACACTGCCTTTGCCAAACGATTGCGAGCCCATAACCAAACCACGTCCATTATCCTGCAGTGCCCCCGCCACAATTTCAGATGCCGATGCAGACCCATGATTAATCAGCACCACCACCGGCTTGCCGTTTGCCATATCACCTGGTTTTGCATAAACCCGTTCGATATCTGTTTTTTCCTTGCCACGTGTTGAAACGATTTCACCACCATCCAGGAACGCATCAGACACATCGATTGCAGCAGTTAAATACCCGCCTGGGTTATTGCGTACATCAACAATATATCCAACAACATTTTTCTTTTCCAGTTTTTCCATGGCATCTTTCAAATCGCGTGCGGTTGTTGCCCCAAAATCAGAGATACGCACATACCCCACATGTGGCACATCTTTATCGTCTTTATCGGCCCCATCCAGAACCTTGTCATCGAACTTAACAGATTTCACCTTGATAATCGCACGTTTCAGTGTCAGTTCGCGTGATTCGCCATCATCGGACACAACGGTCAGTTTTACTTTGGTTCCTGGTCGTCCCTTCATTTTTTTCACGGCCTGGTTCAGTGTCAAATCGAATACTGTTTCCCCATCAATATGCGTAATATATTCCCCGGCTTTGATTCCCGCCTTGTCCGCAGGCGTATCATCAATCGGCGAAATCACACGCACCGCCCCCCTGTCACTGGTAATTTGAATCCCCAACCCACCAAACTCACCGTGTGATTTATCATTAAATTCCTTGAAATCATCTGCCGACAGATATGACGAATGCGGGTCCAGTTCCGCCAGCATACCGTTCATAGCGGCCTCTAACATCTTTTTTTCATCGGCTTCTTCTACGAAATTCTCCCGTGCGACTTCGAAAACCAGTGCCAATTTTTTCAGTTCTTCGTATATCTGTTCATCTGTCAGATGCACAATCGGCTCGTCCTTTTGCTTTTTATCCGCCGCATTTGACACAACTGGCATACTCAGTGCCAACAAAACCAGAAAATATTTAATCATATTTCAACCTTTTTCAGTTATTTCTGTGCCCAGGATATCCAAAAATCCCCCATCATTCAACAGCAATTTTGTCTGCACATAAAAAAAAAGCACAACACAACAAAAACTTGACAAATATATTTTATGGACTATATTTAAGACAATATTAGAAATACAGGGCATAATCATGGGCAACACACACAGAAATAAAAATGATTATCAAGAATCCAAACTGTACCACATAAAAAAAAGTACAGATATTCGTGATGCCATACAATACAATCATCACAAGATTTCTGAATTACTGGCGAATCAGGCAAAACATTTTTCAGATTTGGACTGGGTTCCATACCAGATACACAAAGAATCTGAAATTTTAATGCGTATTCCGTACGACACAAAATCGCGTTCAAAAAAGTTTTGGCTGGATTACCCCAGCATAAAAAACCAAGAAAAAACATACGAATATATATGTTCTCGTAATGCACAAAGAAAGACCATCACCAGACTAGAGGTTATTGACATACACCGTCGTCTGGCATACAAGACAAAAATTGCACCCGGACGCTATCGTATATCCAATGGTGTATATCTGATTGGCACTGGCATTGCTGCCCCAGATTACAATCGCATTGACTCAACGATGGATGACATTGTTTTTCGGTTGAATAATAATAACAGCGGCAAAGATTTTTTAACACGTGCATTGGACTTTCATTATGAAATGTTTGCCACCCAGCCATTTGACGATTACAACAAGCGTACAGCACGCATGGTTATGAACTGGTTTTTGTTGCAGAACGATTGCGAGCCCATATTATTTAATCGCCGCACTGATTATCATAACTATGCACGTGCACTGATGGCACGTGCACAAAACGACTGCCATACATACAACCGCTATATGCTGGAATGCCTGGTCAGAACCCAAGAAGACATCATTGACATTCTTAAAAATCACGCAATGAGTGATTATCAAAAGTAATCCCCCAACCCCCAAGGAAACTAACAATATGCCATCATCACCAAAAGTTATCACAAAACCACTTATTCACGGCCGTGAAACCTATATCGCGGATTTTGGCCCTGGCTTTGTTATGAAGCGTCCCCTGCCGACTTTTGGCGATGCGGCCCGTGACACATGGCTGGCCAAACAGCACAAGACCAAGGATGCCATTGATCGCATTTATGCGGTTGGCAATCCCCGCTATAACATCCCACGCATGTTATATATCAAGGATGACGAATACCAATTATTGGAAGAACGTGCCCCCGGCGAACACTTAACTGCCCAGCTGTACAGCAAACTGTCTCGCCGTCAACGTTATGAAATCATCGATGGTATTGCGGCCTTTTTGGTTGACATGAACGAATCGCAACCGATTGGCAATATCATAAACCACAAAATTTCCAAAGACCTGAAATTTTCACGACTGGATAATTTTGTAAACAATAAAATGGACAATTGGTTTACATTGTCCGAAACACAAAACCTGGGTCGCATTCGTGATGCAGTTGGCACATTTGAATACGAAACCCGCCAGGCATGGTCGCACGGCGATTTAAATTCTGGCAATGTATTATATGACCCCCAAACCAGCACCCTGTCATTTATTGATTTTGCCGAATCGGACTATAATTTCATCTATCGTGATATCTTTGGCCCCCTGCAGATTGAATTAGATATCTGGACACCTGTCTATGATGCATATTCCCAGATGCACAACAAAGACCTGTATAATATGCCTGGTCCCCGCAATCCGAATTTGCGAAACATCATGAAGTACCGTATTTTGATTACACTGCTGCGCCGCATTATCAAGGCCTCTGATGACCTGCGTATGAATCCCAAGAATCAAAAAAGCATCGACAACAATAATGCCAAGCTTGCATTTATACGTGAACAACTGGCCAAGATAGACTATATAGAACAGGCCTTTCGTGCATCATCAACCAGATAAAAAACACCCAACATGGGTGTTTTTTTATTCGTCTTTGAACAATCGTGCAGGATCGACGGCATTATTACCACGTCGCACCTCCAGATACATTTCTGGTTTATCTGGATTCATTCGTCCTATTGGCTCGCCAGCCAGCACTTCCTGTTCCAACATAACATCTATATTTCCCAGATTTGTCATAACTGTGTTATATCCATTTTTATGGGACATAATAACAACTTTACCAAAACCACGGAAATTATCTGCGAACTTCACAACACCATCAGCGGGTGCCATAACCAGCGCATCCCCACGTGTACGCACACGCCATCCATCAGATTTCAATCCTAACGCGGTCTTTTCGCCATACTTTACGACTACCCGGCCCCGCACAGGCAGATTTAACTTTCGTTTTGAAAATCTGGCATCACCTGACATTTCTGAACTGCCGACACCTGCTGACAATTCAGAAATACTTTTTGCACGTTCAGACAAATCCCGCAGCTTTTTTTTCAATGCCGAATGTTGACTTTTCAGCTTTTCGTTTTGTGCACTGCGTGTCCGCAATAATTTGTCCAGCTGTTTTTTTTCCTTGGCATATTTTTGTGCTGTTCTGTCCAGTTTTTCTTTTTCGATTGCCCTTTTATCGCGAATTTTTTCCAGTTCCAGAACCTGTTCACCTGCACGCTGAATTTCCACATCCAGCACATCTGCCATTCCAGACAGTACAGACGTGGTCAACACATATTCCCGCATATCAGTACTGTCAAAACTGGGATTTGCCGCCACAAACAGTATACTGGCGGTCGCATCTGCGATACGCCCCCTGTTTTTTTCCATATCCCTGGATATCGTGTCGCGTTTCGAATCCAGTTCGGAAATTTTTTTTGCCATGGCGTCACGTTTATCTTCCAGTTCACTAACTTTGTCTGCGGTCCGCACTAATTGTTTTCTGGTTTTTGAAATTTCCCGGTCAGATGTTTTAACCTGTTGTTCTAACTTTTTATTCTGTTGTTCCGTCTGTTTAATCTGTGCATTAATCTTGGACAACTCGCTGGCACCGAACATGGGCTCCATGCAGACAAATAACAAAGAAAATATTGCAACAAATTTCTTCATTATTTTTTAATCACTTTCAGGAACGTTTTTTTACCTTTTTGCACCATAAATTCATCAGCCACCGTTACAATAAACTTTGGGTCTGTGATTTTATTACCATTAATTTGAATACCGCCCTGCTCGACCATGCGTCTGGCCTCGGACTTTGACGGGAACAACTTTGTTGCGACCAAGAAATCCAATATCGGCATATCATCCGCCATTTCAATTTCAGCTGTTGGCATATTATCCAAATTTGCCCCACCCCCGAACAACGCATTGGCTGTTTCTTCGGCCCTGACGGCGGCATCATGCCCGTGTGCAATTTCGGTCGCCGCAAATGCCAGAACTTTTTTTGCCTGATTCAATTCCGCCCCCTGGGCCGCAGACAGACGTGCAATTTCATCCAGTGGGATTTCTGTAAATATTTTCAGAAACTTTTCCACCAGGTCATCTGGGATATTACGGAAATACTGATAGTATTCATACGGACTGGTCTTGTCTTCATTTACCCAAACCGCATTTCCGGCTGATTTTCCAATTTTATTACCATTTGCATCCGTAATCAGCGATGTAGATAACACGAACACTTCCTTGCCCAACTTTTTACGAACAAGTTCAATTCCCATAATTGCATTTCCCCATTGGTCTGCCCCACAGATTTGCAATATACAATTATGCTGTCTGTACAGGGTCAAGAAATCCACCGCCTGAAACGTCATATAATTAAATTCCAAGAATGTCATCCCGTTATCCAATCTGCGTTTTACAGATTCCATCGACAACATACGTGGCACAGTAAAGTCGGTTCCAAAATCCCGCAAGAAATCCAGATGGCTATATGTTTTCATCCAATCATAGTTATCAACCATCAACGCACCATTTCCTGCATTATCAAAACGCAGAAACTTAGAATAAGACCGTTTTAACCCTGCGACATTTTTTGCCAACGTTTCTTCTGTCATCATTGGTCGCCCACTGTCACGCCCAGACGGGTCGCCAATACGCCCTGTTGCACCACCAACCAGTGTAATTGGACGATGGCCATATTTTTGCAGCCAGCGCATCATCATCACCGGCACCAAATGTCCCACATGCAAAGAATCTGCCGTTGGATCAGACCCCAAATATGCTGTAATTTTTCCTGCATTCAGTGCATCATTCAGTCCATCCAAATTTGATGTCTGATTTATAAAACCGCGTGCCTGTAATTCTTGTAATAATTCATTGTGCATTGAAAAATCCTTTATCGTGAAAAAATCATAGCATGCTTTTGTCCCCCTTGCAAGAACGGGCAAAAAATATTTCTGCGATTATTTCTATCTGTCTTCCAGTATTGCGATTCCTGGCAACACGCGTCCTTCGATAAATTCCAGGAATGCCCCACCCCCGGTTGAAACATATGTGATATCATCTTTGACCCCACATGCCTCCAGTGCGGCAACCGTATCACCACCACCAATAACACTGACCAATTTTCCTGCCCGTGTTTGTTCTGCGATTGCATTTGCCAGTGCAAATGAACCCAGCGACCATATTGGCGTCCATTCTGCCATACCAACGGTGCCGTTCCAGATAACGGTTTTGGCCCGGCGAATTTCTGCCACATCACGCTGTGTTGTCCGTTCCCCTGCATCGATAATGACATCATCATCCTCGATTTCTGTAAAGTCCTTGTTAACCCGGGCTGCATCACGTTCAAATACTTTGGCCACACCTTTATCCAACGGCAGCAACACGCGACAGTTATTTTTTTCTGCATAATCCAGTATTTCCAACGCAGTATCTTTTTGTTCTGGTTCATACAGCGAATTTCCAACCCGTCCACCGACCGCAAAGTTAAATGTTGTTCCCAATGCCCCACCAATAATCAAGGTATCTGATAACTTTGCCAACGCACGCAGCACACCGATTTTGGTTGAAATTTTACTGCCTGCGACAATAGACAACAATGGTCGCTGTGGATTTTCCATAACACTTGTCAGATTTTCGATTTCATCCGCCAGCAGTTTTCCCGCATATGACGGCAGTATTTCTGCCACCCCAACTGTACTGGCATGTGCACGATGCGAAACTGCGAACGCGTCATTTACAAAGATATCATATCCCCGTGCCAGTTCAGCGGCAAAGGCGGGGTCATTTTTTTCTTCCCCCGCACAGAAACGCACATTTTCCAGCAATACCACATCACCATCATGCATATCTGCCAAGAACCCCTTATCCAAACAATCTGGGATTAATGGAATTTGCATAAAATCTGCAATTGGTTTCAGTGTAAAATCCATATTCCGCACCCCTTTGGGCCGACCGCGATGTGCCACAATAACCACACGTGCCCCTGCATTTTTCAGCATATTTATTGTCGGCATACTTTGTTCTATACGAAATGGGTCTGTGATTTGCCCGTCCAAAATCTGCACATTAAAATCATCGCGCAGCAAGACATACTTTCCCCGCACATCCAGCCCATCAATCACCCTCAGTTTCATTTTTCATCCTTTTCTTAATCGGTCCATAACTTTTACGATAGTGTTCATTTATACCATATTTATCAATTGCCTGCAAATGTTCTGCGGTTGGATACCCTGCATTTTTATCCCATCCGTATTGCGGAAACTGTTCCGCCAGGCCTGCCATAATTTTATCACGCGTTTCTTTGGCAATAATCGATGCCGCCGCAATCGACAGTGATTTTGCATCCCCTTTGACCACCGCCTGTCCAACCAAATCGGACGGCAACCTGTTCCCGTCCACCAGACAAAATTGCGGCACAGCCCCCAGATTTGCCACCGCCCGCTGCATGGCCAGCATTGATGCCCACAAAATATTTAATTCATCTATTTCGGCGGGGCTGCATTGCCCGACCGCCCAGATTGTATTTTCGCAAATCCACCTGTATGCCACCACGCGTTGTTTTTGCGTCATCTGTTTTGAATCACGAATGACCACTGGAATATCAACATTTCTGTCTGGGAAAACCACCGCTGCCGCCACAACTGGTCCGCACAACGGGCCCCGTCCCGCCTCGTCAACACCTGCGACCAGACCTGCCCCGCAAGCATCTTCTATACTAAAATCTGGAATATTTTTTTTCATGTGTACAGCATACCATTATCAATAGAATAAATAAACAGATTTCTATTGACAAAATCCACGCATTACAATACACCTGAATACACTGGAATATATCAAATGAATCAACAAAAAGACAAATTGACCGACAACATCAAAAAATGCACCACCAGTCGCAATCGCGATATAATTATTGGCACATTGTGCTATGGTGCGGTTACTATTGCATTTTTGGCATCTTGCAGGAACACGGACAACGCCCAACCAACCATGGCAACCATAAACAAATTATTTGCAGGAATAAATTTATTTGCCGGCACATTAAAGTTTTCGAACGCCTTCAGAACCCAGAAACTTATCCGACTGCAACGGCAACTACTTCGGATACGCAAACACTTGCAAGACACATCAAACGAATTAAAAAAACAAAAATAATCCCATCAATCGATGGGATTATTTTACAACATGAATTTCAACCTAGCCCAACATTTTGGCGACTTCGTCTGCCAAATTGTCTTCACGTTTTTCAATTCCTTCACCCAGAACAAAGAACGCAAATCCTGCCAATTTACCATTTGCATCTGCGATAACATCTTTGACTGATTTTGATGGATCCATAACGAACGGCTGTTCTTCCAGAACAGATTCGCCATAGTACTTTTTAATACGTCCTTCGACCATTTTTTCAACGATATTTTCAGGTTTACCTGCTGTTGCCCCCGATTCGATGAACACTTTCTTTTCACGTTCAACTGCGACCGGGTCAACATCATCGACTGTCATAAATTCTGGTTTATTTGCAGCGATATGCATTGCAATCTTGGAACCGATTTCATCGATTTTGTCATCTGTGCCGTTAATTGCGACTGCGACACCAATTTGTCCCATACCCGGCACCAGTGCATTATGAATATATGTAAAGATTTTATCACCTTCGACCTTGGCGATACGGCGCAGATTCATATTTTCACCGATTGTTGAAATTGTTGCTGCGATATCATCTTTAACTGCATTCATTGTTGCATCAAAGTCACCTTTTAATTCTGCGGCTTTGGCTGCGACATCTGCGACCAGTTTTTGGAATTTTTCATTTTTTGCAACAAAGTCTGTTTCTGCATTTAATTCAACGACACATCCCATATTATCACACTTAACCACTGTGACCAGACCAGATGCTGCCACACGACCTGCCTTGGATGCGGCCTTTACAATACCTTTTTGACGCAACCAATCCGCAGCGGCCTGAATATCACCATCTGTTTCGACCAGGGCTTTTTTGCAATCCATCATACCTGCGGATGTTTTTTCACGCAGTTCCTGAATCAGTTTTGCTGTAATTTCTGCCATTGTATAATCTCCCATAATTAAAAATTTCTGTATACGCATTGGGGGTTTATATCCCCCAACGCACGATTTTCATCAAAAGTTTTCAGATATTATTTATCTGCTTTTTCTGCCAATTTACCACGACGTTCTGCACGCGCTTCTGATGTTTTAGACTTAATTTTGGCTTCTTTTTCCTTGATTTCGTCTTCCAGTTCATCAGCGGCATCTGCACGCATATCGGATTCGACCTTTTTACCGGCCGCACCGCCCAGACGTTTTTCGATACCAGACAGAATTGCATCTACGAACAAATCACAGTACAACTGTGTTGCACGTGCTGCATCATCATTACCTGGCACTGGATAGTCAACCATTTCTGGGTTTGCATTTGTATCGCAAATTGCGATTGTTGGGATATCCAGGTTTTTCGCCTCGCGAACAGCATTCATTTCACGTGGCACATCAATAACAACCATTGCCTGTGGAACGCCATGCATATCCAAGATACCGCCAAAGATATCACGCAGTTTTTCGATTTCTTTTGTCATTACACCGACTTCTTTTTTGGTCAGTCCCAATTTATCGGCATTTTCGACATCTGCTTCCATCTTTTTCAGGCGGCGGATAGACTGTGAAACTGTTGACCAGTTTGTCAGCATACCACCCAACCAACGGTTATTAACATAGTACTGCCCACAACGTTCTGCAGCATCTTTGACAATATCTTTTGCCTGATGTTTTGTTGCGACGAACAGAACCTTGCCACCTGCGGCTGCGATTGCTTCCAACGCGACCAGAGAACGATGTAACAACGGTGCTGTTTTATTCAGGTTAATAATGTGAATTTTGTCTTTTACGCCATAAACATATGGTGTCATCAACGGATTCCAGCGACGGGTATGATGTCCGAAATGCACACCAGCTTCCATCAACTGTTTCATTGTAAATGTTGGCAAAGCCATGATTTTATCCTTTTTTTGTGTTATTATCCTCGCCACATGCATCAGCCAAATTCAACGATTTGGACACAAAAATTGCACAGCGGCTGTGTTTTTCGCACAACGTGCGTAGCCCGATAATACCCAATACCCCATAAAAAATCAAGTAAAAATATAAAAAAATCATCATTTTTCTGTGTGTATAAAAACCCATCCCCATTGACAAACACCCCACTTTGTACTATAATAATAGTGTGTGGGTTGGGGCCCACCAAGAAATGGAGAATGAATGACTGGATTGAATAAGATTTTTGTTACGTTTATGTGCGGTGTAATTGCCAGCAGTTCTGCTGTGGCAAACAACTGTGATAACGAGATGTACCGCCGTTATAACCCGGACAAATGTTCTGTGGCGGATGTTTCTGACACGGGCTTTTCGTTTGGTGGCACGGTTGCGGTTGCATCTGGGGCTGCGGCATTGATTGGTGGCACGATTGCCCTGTTTGGTTTATCCAGTGGTGGCGACGGTGAATCGTCTGACGCTGGGCGTGCAACATCATCAAAACGCAACACTACAACGGTGTATTCACATCCGACATTGTCTTTGTACAACAGTGTTGGCGCCGACATAGACAGCATTCGTTTGGCGGCGGCAACCTCGTCCAGTGAATATGTACGTAATTTCGATCATTACAACGAAATCCGTGCAGGTTATTCTTTGGCACGCGGATTTACTGGTGCTGGTTCGACCATTGCTGTCCTGGATTCTGGCAAAAGCACATTTCACGGTGGTAACGTTGCGTATTTGGCGGGCGGTCCGATTGCACCGGATGCGAACGTTGTCTCGTACCAGGTATCAGACCGCAACGAGAATTTTAAAAGTTTTGCAGAAATTGGCAATGTTATCAACGCGGCGAATGCTGCCGGCACGAACATTTATAACGCCAGCTGGTCATCAGGGGTCTATTATGCGAATCACATCAGCACACGTGACCAGTTGGAACGCATGACCCACAAAAACTTTGTAAATGCATTAACCAATGCGGTTTCGACCAATGATGCGATTTTCGTATGGGCGGCGGGCAACGATTACAATAACGAATCCAGTTTTTTATCAGCCATGCCATTACATGTTCCTGAATTACAGGGAAACTTTGTAAACGTTGTTGCATGGGATAACGCGACCAATGGGCTGGCGGATTTCAGCAATGCCTGTGGCACGACCAAGGAATTTTGCATTACCGCCCCTGGGACAAATTTAACATCACCGAAAACCGAAACCATACTAGAAGGCACCAGTTTTGCGGCCCCAATTGTATCTGCGGCCATTGCTGTACTGCGTCAGGCATTTCCATACATGCGTTCATCTGAAATCACAGGCGTATTATTTGCAACAGCCCGTGATTTAGGTGTTGCGGGTGTTGACGAGATTTATGGTCATGGCATGTTGGATTTGGAACGTGCGACCCGTCCTGTTGGTGTGGCGCTGGTTCCATTATCGGATGGCCAGACGGTATCATTATCAACCGCCCGTGTATCTGGTACGATTGGTCACAAAATCAAATCCAGCGACATCCAGTTCTCGTTCATAGACAGTTTTGGTCGTGCATTTGAAACGAACTTGAATGACAACATATCTGTACGCAATCGCGGCATTGGGTTCGAGCGTCTACGTCAAGATTCCAACAAAACGGTCCAGATTGGCAACATTGAAATTGGTTTTAAATCCACAGACATGTTCATGTCCCAGGGATTTTTGGAAACAGATTCTGAAAACATAATCAGTTTCATTGGCTTTCGTGATGGTTTACACATTGGCAACACCGAACTGTTTTATCATGCGACACTGGGCACATCGAATCCACGTGCTGCAACAGAATCCATGATATCGGGTTTCAGCAACATTTATACAGCATCTGCAAAAATCGGTGCCAGATACGGCGATTTCAGCATCAGCATTGGCACCCCGGACACAATTATCGGCGGCAACATGCACCTGAACATTCCCACAGGCCGCAGCGTTAACGGCGATTACACATTTGCACAAAAAACCATTGGTTTGGCATCACGTCCATCTGTCGAGTTCAGTGCCCAATACAAGTTCATGACTGCGGGTTTTGTCGACAATCCATACGGCACGGACGAGATTTATATGCTGGCCAAAACGCGCATATCGTTCTAGACGATATCTTCCAGGATAATATCCAAATGTCTTGCACGGACAAACTTTCTGACGGTATCGCGATGGCAGTGTAATTTTCGTGCGATTTTGGTTTGTGACCATCCATCCTGCATTTTTTGCAGTATATATTGTTCACATCCCTCCAGCTTGCGTTTATAGATATGTCTTTTTCCCCCCAGTTTTCCTTCGGCCTTTAACCGTGCCAGGGCCTCTTTGGTACGTTGTGAAATCAGGTTTCGTTCAATTTCTGCCGACAGTCCGAACGCGAACGCCAACACTTTGGACGTAATATCTGCCCCCAACCGATAGTTATCTTTGATTGTCCAGATTCTGGCACCTACATCCATACAGTAATGCAGAATACTCATCACCTGCAGCAGGTTTCGTCCCAATCGTGACAATTCGGACGCAATTATCAAATCATCTGACTTTACATGTTTCAACAGTTGTCCCAGTTTTCTTTTATTTAAATCCTTGGTTGAAGAGATTACTTCTTCTATCCACCTGTCGATTACCAGTCCTTGTTTTTCTGCGAACTTTTTAATTTCAAACTTTTGATTTTCTGTATTTTGATGATCGGTTGACACCCGAACATATCCATATACCATATTTAACTCCTTGGGTTATTCAGACCAATTTACACCATCAGGGATAAAAAACACTTGCAATTTTGGGGTAATACTGGTCAAATGAAACATACGAAAAAACAAAACCAAAGGAATCAAGTAATGGCAGGCAGCATAAATAAAGTAATATTGGTTGGCAACATTGGCCAGGAACCCCAGGTACGCACAATGAACAGTGGTCAAAAGGTTGTCAGTTTTTCATTGGCAACATCTGATCGTTGGCGTGACAAATCCACTGGCGAGTTCAAGGATCAAACCGAATGGCATCGTGTTGTAATTTTTAACCCCAATTTGGTCGAAGTTGCCGAACGCATGTTACAAAAAGGCACCAAATTATATCTCGAGGGTTCACTTCGCACCCGCAAATGGCAGAATCAACAGGGCGTTGATGTCTACACGACCGAGGTTGTATTAAACCCATTCAGTGGTCAAATGGTGATTTTGGGCGGGCAAAAGTCTATTGACGGCAACGAATACGCATCAAGTCCCGCGGCATCGGCCCCCCGCGAAGAAATTTCGGTTGCGGACATTGGCGACGACATTCCATTCTAAAACCCCACCCCCAAAAAATGGGGGATTTTTTATTCTCATAATGTTATACACAAAAATAACTTGCATAAATTCCGCCGAATGCGTTATAATGTCTGGCATAGCAAGGAGATTACCACTGTTGTTTTTTAACGGTGGTTAAAAATTGGCATATTTGTAAAATATTTTTTCCCAGAAATCCGCATGTTTCACATCCCCCCATGGTGCTGTTTTTTAACCACCGTTTATTTTCGGCAATTTTTGCGATTTTAATGATATCTGGCGGTGCATTGACATTTATCACAACTGCAAATGCCACCTATACACAGGTCACCTCAGACGATTCAATTCAGGATGTATCAACTGCAGAAGAAAAAAGTTGTGAAGCGTCAGATACAGTGGGCGGCAACTATACTGACACCATCGCTAATTGCAGTACCGTTTCTACCAAATGCTACTATGACAGGACTGACACCAGTAAAACATGCAAAATAACAACCTGCACAACATGCGATACCGGATATACCACAAATGGGACCAATGTCCTTGACAAAAAATGTGGATTTACCGTACCACGCACCACATGCGTTTCTCCTAGCTGTGAAGCAACAACAACATACGGCGAATGGTACACCTACCAACAAGGATACGAAAGCCGAACCGTAACAACGCAACAAACAAACTGCGTAACAACACAAACAACAGAATACCGATGTGAATCTGGTTACGATGGTACTGCAAACTGTCAATTGGATTTGAACCAGGGCGGCATACAATGCAGCGGTTGCACCAAAACAGAATCAAGTTGCCTAACCTGCCCAACTGGTTATGCCAACTTCTCTCAAACAATTTGCATGAACAACGAATCAGATCTGTCTGTTTATTGTCACAAAGACTGTTCGGTACCATGTGATACAATTGGACAAAATCAATGTACCACCATCGCTCACAAATCCAGCTGTTCTTATAATACGAATGAATCACAATCTGGGGTACAGTTCTATGGATCCAATGTGTGCCAAAAAAGTGCAACTGACGACACCCATCTTGTTGCCAAAAAATGCACAGTGAATTTGACATGCACGGACGGATATTCTGTTGTGGATAACAATACACTCAATCCATATTGCACAGAAAACATATATACCGTAACCGTTAATATGAACAGGCAATTGTTGCTCGATGGCAGTGACCCCGGATTAAATATCAGCCCCACTACGTTCTATTATAAATATTTCACCGATGCATATTATGAAACAAAAAACGGTTCTCAACTGTCCAATCTCATTAATAAACTAACCATAACTTATGAGACTGCAAATTACGATTTTTTGGGATTGTACAACCAAGGTCAGGAAAAACTTGTTGACGCAGCTGGTAATTTCGTCAGTCCCGGAGAAAACATTGCCAAACTGTATCAACGCAGCTATAATACAACCCTTTACCCAGAAATAACCGCAAAAGATTTTACAGTTTCATTTGACCAAAACGGGGGCACCGGGGACACAGCCGACTTTACATACACATTCAGCAAAACCATAGCAAACAATGCATATTGCACATACCCCGGCACAAATTATGAAACAATAAACAAATGCACCATACCAACAAAAGCGGACCATGTATTTACCGGATATTATAAAAACAACGAACAATATTACAACAAAACGTGTTCCCTGGCCACAACAGACCCAATAATATGTAACCATTCCGGCAATTTGTCGCTGGTGGCAAAATGGGACGCATGCACAGCATGTAGCGCCGGCACCGGTGCAACATGCTCAATGAGTGTTGTAAACAATGCCTGCACATATACAACCAGCTGCAAAACTGGATACAATACCATTCAAAACAACGGAAAATACAACCCAAGTTGCACCGCCAATGAATACACTGTAAAATATCTCAGCAATTGTAATGGTGCAACAGCAACAGGTACAATGGATGAAATCACCCATACATATGATGCCCCCAAAAACCTGACCTCCAATGGTTTCACATGCGGCACAAAAAAATTTTTGGGGTGGTCAACGTCCAGTACTGCAACATCTGCAACATATACAAATGGACAAAGTGTGTCTAATTTGACCAGCACAAGTGGCGGTACCGTAAAATTGTACGCTGTATGGAAACCATGCACGGCATGCAGCCCCAGCAACGGTGCAACATGCAATCTGACGGCACCACTTGGGGTATGTACATATGAAACCGGCTGCGAAACTGGATACCATGGCATTACAAACCCCGAAAAATACAACCCAAGTTGCACAATAAACTCCTATACCATAGTATACCATGGCAACGGTAATACCGGTGGCGAGATGAGTCAAAGCGACCGTACCTATGGCGATGGCAAAAAACTGACCGCAAATGCATTTACAAAAACGGGATACAGCTTTACGGGCTGGAACACGCAGCAGAACGGCACAGGCACAACATACTCGGATAAATGGTCAGGAAATCTAACCGATAAAAACAACGTAACAATTAACCTGTATGCACAATGGACTGCAAACGAATATACCGTCACCTATTCCTGTGGTGATGGCACAACGGGCAGTCCGGAAATCACTACTCCCGACAAAATCAAATATAATGCCACATACACAGTAAAGGGAATGGGAACATGTGCAAAAAGCGGCAGTACATTCAACGGATGGAAAATCAAAGGTACAACAACAATCAAACAACCAGGCAACGAATTTACATGGAAATATACAGAAAACATAGAAATGATTGTCGAATGGAAACAATGTCCCGCGGGATACTGGTGTCCGGATCCAACAACCGAAAACAAATGTCCACTGGCCTCTACATCCAACCCCGGTGCAACAAAAAAAACAGACTGTTTTCTACAGGGGGGCAGTTCCAAAATATGCAGTATTGTTAACGGTACAAAAAAATGCTATCCACTGCCCAACGGGGTCCAGGCATTTTATTCTGGTGTTCAATAATACTGTACATCCCGCCCCCTCATGTCATCCCGTGGCTTGCCTGTCGCACGAAGTTTTAACGAAGTGTGAACCACGGGACCCAGGTGTATGCTTTTTTCTTACTTTGTCATTGCGAGCGTCAGCGTGGCAATCCAGTAAATAGAAAGCCCTCCCATCTGCACACCGTCATACCGGCGCAGGCCGGTATCCATTGTGTTCCTGATACCCCTTGCACTGGAAACAAAAACACCATTTGTCATTGCGAGGCGAAGCCGTGGCAATCCAGT
>JAFWZK010000047.1 GCA_017522445.1 Alphaproteobacteria bacterium | reverse complement strand
TTCGGGAAAGTATTGCGTTTAGAAGATGCCGCACACGCAATCGTAGCGTTTGATTTTATCTATGTAAAAGAAACCGCAGCGGAAACACCAACCGAAGAAACAACACCGGAAACACCTGCAGGTGGTGACACACCATCTGGTGGCGATACACCAAGTGGTGGTGATGACACATCCGGAACGGAAACAACACCAGAAGACAACACTGAACAAAATGGGGGTCAATAATGAACAAATTATCGTCTCGTGCCATTATAGGGCAATTTTATAAACGTCTGAATCAGAACAGCGGTATGGAATGGATAGAGGCAATCTCTAACTATTTCACATCTGACCAAGACACAGAAGAATACGCATGGATCGGTCAATCACCGGTTATGCGTGAATGGGCTGGTGGTCGCCATGCCAAAGGTTTCACATCAAATGGTATAACCATTGAAAACAAACACTTTGAGGCGACACTTGATATCCCATTAAAACATTTGCGTCGTGATAAAACGGGGCAAATCAATGTTCGTATCGGCGAATTGGCAACAAGAACAAACAGCCACTGGGCGTTGTTATTGTCCAAGTTAATAACCGATGGCGAAACATTACCATGCTATGACGGCAAACATTTCTTCGCCGAAGACCACAAAGAGGGTCGTTCCGGAGTGCAATCCAACAAGATCGAATTTGACTTGAAAGATGCAGCGGTAAATGGCGAAGTCGGAACCGTCCAAGCACCAACCGAGGCAGCATTGCGTGAAGCAGTTCTGAAAGGTATCCAACAGATCATCGGATTCAAAGATGATCAAGGCGAACCAATGAACGAAAACGCAAGCAAGTTCTTGGTAATGGTCCCAGTGCATTTATGGTTCGTAGCGAAAGCAGCGTTGGCGGCACCATTGACTGTTGGTGGTGCCAGCAATCCGGTAAAGGTCTTTGCAGATCTTGACATTGGCGTTGCAGCGAACCCAAGAATCTCTGGCGACAAAATCTATGTCTTCCGAGCAGACGGCGATGTGAAAGCATTCATCCGTCAGGAAGAAACGGCAGTGCAAATCAAAGCCAAAGCCGAGGGTTCAGAATATGAATTCGACCACGATGCTCACCAGTATGGTGTCGACACATGGCGCAACGTGGGTTATGGCTACTGGCAACAAGCATGCCAAGTCACATTAACAAAAACAGAGTAACGATGTTTGACTTTGACGATTTTGTTAATAGAACCTGTATGGAAATCTTCGGGCGGCCAGTTACGTACCGCCCGAAGAACACACAGCATCAGCCGTTTGCGATAACGGGCGACTTCCACAAAAGTTATATGGAGGTACAACTGAAAAACGCAGATGCGGACATATCATCGGCACAGATAGTCCTGTTTGTTCGGCTGATAGATTTTCCAGAAAGATATCCAAAACCACTGCAAGGCGACTATGTAGAAATCTGGGGAGTAACATACCAAGTTATGAACATTGAACATCATATCCCTGGATCAAGAAAATTGGTATTACACGAACAATGACACACGCAAGACAAGACATCAGAGAACAGATCGCAGAACAATTGCGAACAGAATTTGCAAATGTTTTCACATCACGTGCAAAGGTATTGTTCGACCAAGACATGCCTGCGGTGTTGGTTTACACAACCAATGAAACGATACAAAAAGAACGATGGGATTTTGATGGGTTCGGTAATTTGTTTCGTGATTTAGAAATTGCGATAGAGGCAGTGGACATCGGTAAAGATGATTTGGATAATAAATTGGATGCGATGGCAGAAACCATTGAACGGTTATTTGATGGGTGGGAAATGCCAAATAGAAAGAACGCAGTTTTGAGATTCAAAAGCACAGAAACGGATATGAATATCGTAGGCAATAACATCTATGGTGCAATCAAATTGACATTCACTTTGACATACCAAACGGAAACCACAAATGAGCATTGAACAGGGAAGAGATATTTCAGAATTATTTCGTAGGGTCAGTAACATAATTCGCATAGGTAAAGTAATCTCTGTGGATTATACCAAGGCCAAAGCAAAGGTAAAAATTGGCAATCTGACAACAGAATATTTGCCCTGGTTAACACCAAGTACGGCAGCATGGATACCATTAAAAAATGGCGAACAGGTATTGGTATTATCACCCAATGGCGACTTAAGAATGGGGATGATTTTGCCAGCACTTTATCAGAACAGTAAAACACCACCGGCACATGATTCAAACAAGATTACATTCAATGTTGATGTTGCACACAAGGGTGCAATCAGTGTCACCGGCAACATAACAACATCGGGTAAAGTAACCGCCACTGGCGAGGTCGAGGGTAAAGGTAAAAAGTTATCAACACATACGCACCAGTTCTCGTATAACGCAGGCGAAACACCATCAACCGCAACAACAGAACAACCGAGTTAGAAATGCAAGGAATGAACGTGCATACTGGTCGCAGCATTGCAGACCTGGAACATTTGCGACAGAGCATAACGGACATTTTATCAACACCGATTGGATCAAGAATAATGCGGCGAGATTATGGTAGCCGATTATTCAAAAGAATTGATGCACCAATCACAGGCGAACTGATAGCAGAGATTTATGCTGATGTCGTGGAGGCATTATTCAATTACGAACCACGATTTGAGGCAACCAATGTGACTGTTGTATCAATGGACAACGGCCACTTGGTATTGGACATCACCGGTAAATATCTAGTTACTGGCGAAGACGTAACACTAAACGGAATTGAAATACAATGAGTACAGCAAACAACACAGATATCGAAAGTTTATTGACACCAAACCATATCGATATGTCGCAATTGCCGGCACCAACGATAATCGAACAGCTGTCGTTTGAGGATATATTCGAAGAACTGTTGGTGGCATTCAAGGCAAAGGACCCAACATACGATGCGTTGGTAGAAAGCGATCCGGTAATTATTGCACTGGAATGTGCAGCATATCGTGAAATGTTGCTTAGGAATAAAATCAACGAGGCAGCAAAAGCATGCATGTTGGCATACGCAACCGGAACGGACTTGGATAACCACGCAGCATTTTATGGCATCACAAGGCAAGATGGTGAAAGCGATGAAAGACTCCGTTACAGAACACAATTGGCAGCGGAGGCATTAACCACTGCCGGATCAGAAAAGGCATATCTGTTCCACACATTGAGTGCGGACCAAAGGGTCAAATCAGCAAGCGTACAATCACCAGATCCAGGCGAAGTGCTGATAACCATAATGTCCACCGAAGATGATGGTGTGGCAAGCCAAGAACTGATAGATGCCGTTGAAGATTATTTGAGCAGTGAAGACGTGCGACCACTGACGGACCACGTAGAGGTACAGGCCGCCGAAATGGTTGAATACGCAATCACTGCACAGGTGCATTTATTCCTAAGTCCAAGTATGAGCATAACGGAACAAGAATGTCGTGATGCGCTGGACAGATACTTGGCCAAGAACAGCACCATAGGAAACATGATCGCACGATCCGGAATCTTTGATGCACTGCATACCGAGGGTGTGCAGAAAGTAATCCTAACATCACCGGCAGACGATGTAGAAACAACGAAAGAACAAGCACCGAAATGCACAGGTATAAATTTGGAATTTGTGATAACCGATGACTCAGAGTAATAGCCTTTTGCCACCAAACGCAACACAGTTACAAAAAGATTTAGAGGCCGCAACAACATTGCGGCTTTTATCTTTGAATGTAGATGCACTGCGATATTTGAACGATCCGGATAACTGCCTGGAAGAGTTCCTGCCATGGATCGCATGGGCAATGTCGGTAGACATTTGGAACAACGAATGGGAGGCAATAACCAAAAGAAAGGTGGTTCGTGAAAGCCTGCTGGTACATAGGCAGAAAGGAACACTGGGGGCATTAAGGCGAACATTGGAATCGTTCCTGTTCGCAAAGATAAGAATAACGGAATGGTTTGAATACAACGGCGAACCATACACGTTTCGTGTGTATGCGGTATATCGTGAGGCCGGAATGTCATTGACCGATGCCGAGCTGATATATGCAGCAATCCTGCAGGCCAAGAACCTGCGGTCACATTTGGAATTCTTCATGCCACAGATAGAAACAGAAAATAAAGCACCAAGATACGGTGTGGCATTTGGCCATTTAGAAAAAACAACAATATACCCAAGGGAAGAAAATGTCTGATTACTACGCACTTGTAACAACAACAGGTTTGGCAAAGCTGGCGGCATTACCGGTTGGCGGAACCTTGACACTGACACATATGGCATTCGGGAACAGCACGATTGACCCAACAGAAGACATGACAGCATTGCACAGTGAACAACACAGATGTGCATTGTTGAACGTAGAGGTCGAGGCAACCAATCCGAACAATTTGGCAGCCGAGGCAGTTATAGACAGCACAGTCGGTGGCTTCTGGATCAGAGAGGTTGGTATCTATGACGAAGATGGCGACCTGTTTGCGGTAGGAAAATATCCGGCAACATACAAACCGGAAACAACCGAGGGAACTGTCAAAGAACTTGGTGTGCGAATGATACTGGCTGTATCAAATGCCGAAGATGTAATCGTCACATACCACAGTGGAATCATGCAGGGTGCAGCGAACCAAGACCTAAGCAACCTAACACCCACAGGACAGCAAAAGTTTGACGTAAAGGCGGACATTGCATCGCCAGAGTTCACTGGTACCCCAAAGGCACCAACGGCCACTGCTGGCACAAATACAACGCAAATAGCGACCACTGAATTCGTAACCGCAGCAGTAGCGGCGGCAATATCTGCGTTGGTGGATTCATCACCGGCGGCATTGGACACATTGAAAGAACTCGCAACGGCACTTGGTAATGATGCGAACTTTTCAACAACGGTAACGAATGCGCTGGCAGCAAAGGCAGCGAAAACCAATGACACGATAACGGTGGCAACAGCAGATCCGACATCGGCATTCAATGTACGAAATGTGAAAGCAACATCGGTTGATCCTGGCGAACTTTCATCACTCGCTAACGGTCAGATTTTACTGGTTTATGAATAAGGGAAAGCAATGAGCAAAAACGCACTTATAGGAATAAGTTCATTGGCACGCAAGATAGGCAAACTGTATGTCGGTGTTGGTGGATACGCACACAAAGTGAAGAAAGGATACATCGGCATCAGCGGTATGGCACGAGTGTTTTACACAGGCGATCCGGTGCTGATATACGAACGCAGTATTGTTGGTAGTGAATCTGTTTCATTGACTGCAGGCACTTATGAACTGACATTGATTGGTGGTGGTGGTGGGGCATCTGGACGTAAATGTACGACCAACACAACGTACCATTATGCACAGGGCGGTGTTGGTGGAACACTTCAAGTAACTGCAAAATTAACATCAGCAGCCACAATTACGGTCAGTATTGGTGCCGGTGGTATTACTAGAACTGGATCATTTTCAAGTGCATCAGGTGGAACGGTTACCGGTACGCCAGGTTCGGCCACTAGCATAACAGGATTTACGAATTTAACCATATCTGCAGGCGGTGGAACTGCTGCGAGTACACGAGCAACATCAACAACAGGGTGTACCAGAACGGTTGGTGTCATTGGTACAAACAGTGTATCGGGAACAGCACTGATATCAACACTGATAAACAATACAAACCCATGCACATCATCGCAGGCATCATCAACGGCAGCGGCCAGAACCGGCACAGGTCGTGTGAATGATAACTGGCCAGATAATGACCAGTACGGTAGATCTGGCGACTTTACTTGGCGAAATGGTACCAACACGATGACCGGCGTTGGTGGTCTGCCAGGATACATACGCATTCGCAAACTTTAACAACAACCCCAAACAAAAGGAAAAACAATGAGTGATAGATTCTTACATGGAATTGAAATCATAGAACTGGATGGCGGCGCACATCCGGTCAGCACTGTTGCATCATCCGTAATCGGATTGGTTGGAACAGCACCAAAAGGCCCAGTGAATAAACCAACAGTAATCACTGGAAACTTGATAGAGGCAATAGACATATTCGGCGATGAAACCGATGGATTCACAATACCGACAGCATTGAAAGGTATCCTGGAACAAACCGGTGCTGTGGTCGTGGTGGTCAATGTTGCCGATCCGGAAAACGAAGACCACTTGGACGAAGATGATGAATTAGATCCGACAGCAATAACCGCAACGGACATCATCGGTGGTGTGCAATCAGACGGAACATACAAAGGTATTCAATGTTTGTTGGCAGCACAGACGGAATGCAAAGTGCAACCACGTATATTGATTGCCCCAGGATTCACACATCAGCCAGGTACAGAAAATGCACCAAATCAGGTTGTGACTGCGTTGTTGGCAGTTGCTGATCGTTTGCGTGCAACGGTTGTTGCTGATTGTCCAAATGGCACAAGAGAACAAGCAACAACATACCAAGCAGAATTTACATCAGCACGTTTGTATTCGGTATATCCATGGGCCAAGGTGCAGAAAGGCGAAAACGTTGTCGAAGAACCTTTGTCACCACGTGTCGCAGGTTTGATTGCAAAATCAGATAATGATCGTGGTTTCTGGTGGTCACCATCCAACCAAGAAATCAAAGGCATCATTGGATTGTCAAAGCCGGTGGATTTCACATTGGGCGACAGCCAATGCGTTGCGAATTATTTGAACGAACACAAAGTGGCG
>JAFWZK010000046.1 GCA_017522445.1 Alphaproteobacteria bacterium | reverse complement strand
GTTGGTTAAAGAATAAATATAATTCCCGCATTGCGGGATTTTTTATTATGGTCTTGAATTTTTTTGACTTTTTATCATATAGTAAATGTCATGTCAGATATTTTTAACAAGTTATTGGTTTTAAGAACACCTGGGATTGGACCTGCAAAATATAATGAACTGATTCGTAAATTCGAATCGTTGGATGCAGTGGTGGCGGCAATTGGTATTGATGCAGATGTGCGAAATAATGTTTTGCGGGAAATGGATGCAGCACATTCGATGGGAATTAAATATATTTCAGATGATGATGATTTGTATCCGTGGAACTTGAAACAGGTAAAAAATCATGCGCCGGTTATTTGTGTGCGGGGAAATCTGGAAACATTAAAAAAAGATATGGTCGCAATGGTTGGTACACGACACGCAACCGCCGCAGGTATGAAAATAATAGCAGATTTGGCACAGGGGTTCGCAGAACATAATGTTGCAGTTGTTTCAGGGATGGCAATAGGTACAGATACCGCCGCACATCGGGGGGCGTTGCGGGCAACTGGAAATACGCAAACAGTTGCAGTGTTGGCCGGCGGGGTGGATTATATTTGGCCGGTGGAAAATGAATCGCTGTATTGGGAAATTGTAGAACGGGGTGCCGTCATCAGTGAAATGCCCGTCGGTTTTGTGCCAGTCGCAACAAACTTTGTAATGCGAAATCGAATCGTTGCAGGATTGGCAAATCGGCTGATTCTGGGCGAGGCAGATGAAAAATCTGGTTCTATGACAACCGCACGATTCGCAATTGATTATGAACGTGATGTGTGGGCAATACCGTCACACCCCACGGATTTGCGGGCTGTTGGACCAAATTCACTGATTCGGTCAGGGGCCGCAAAACTGTGTATGGGGATAAATGATTTCTGGGAAATACAAAAAAATGAATCAAATCCCAAAAAAAAATCACAAAAAAATGAATCGGAATTTAATCTGATTGATATGATTGGAACAATTCCTGTGTCAGAATCTGTATTGACGGAACTTGCCAAAAAAACGGTTTCGGAAATTAAAAGCGAATTGGTCGTCCTGGAATTGCAAGGTTTAGTGCGAAAAGTTGATGGTGGCTATGTTCGTGCGTGATAAAAAAATTGTCTATACAGTGTATATACAAACGGCAGAAAACAGCCAAAAAAACGAATCGTTGTCAAAAAAATAAATGACGTTTTTTGATTAAGATTTACTTGTAAACGGAAAAATATCTTTTAAATTATTGACGTATCCAAAATAAAAACAACAAACAAAAATCGGATGCAGTTTTAAATGAAATTAAAATTGTGTCCATAAATAAAAAGCGAGAGAGTTAAACGTAGGAACAATAAGATATCGTTAGAGCAGACAGAAAAATTGGATGTTCAAAACGATGTTTTGTGGGGGTGATTTTTGCAACCTGATGTGGGGCAGAAAATCAAACCAGGTGGGGAAAAGGAAACCTTGTTCGGGCAGGAAACTCTTTTAGGAAGGAAAAGGAGAAACGACATGCAGGCAGCGGCAAAAAATCAAATGACAAACCTGGAAACAATCAAAGGGGCCATTGCCGCAAAAATCGATTCTGCTGCGTTTACATCCTGGATTGCACCACTGACGTTCGATATCAATGATAATACATTGGTTCTGGGTGCACAAAATCAATTTTCAGCAGACTTTATCAACAGTGTTCACGCAGGTACATTGGCGGATGTTGCCGCAGATTTCGGGTTGACTGTAAAGGTTGTTGTGCGTAATGCCGTCACTCGCAAAGCTGCATCAATCGCAAATGACAATAATGCACAGGCATATGCACCAATGGCGGCGGTGCAAAGTGCAAATGTTGCGTTCGATGCCTTTGTCGCATGTGCAGATAACGAATTTGTTTTAAGTGCATGTAAAAAAATCGCAGCAGGTGCAGCAACATTTTCACCACTGTTTATTTATGGTGCGGCGGGTTGTGGAAAAACACTGTTGACAGAATGCATGATGGGGGCAACAAATGCACGTGTTGTTAAAATGACAGGGGCACAGTTTGTGTCCGAATTTACACGCAGCTTGAAAGAACATAACATCTTTGCGTTCAAAGATTTCTGCCGCAAATGTGATATGTTTATCTTGGACGATGTTCAAGCACTGAGTGGTAAAAAAGCATCAACAGAAGAATTCTTGCAGTTGGTTGTGGATTTGCGTAATGCAGGTAAAAATGTTGTGCTGACTGCAAATGCGGCACCAAATAATCTGACAGGTTTTGATCGTCATGCCCAGGGTTTGTTGGCATCGGGATTGGTGGTTGATGTTGTTGTGCCAAACGCACATGTTAAATCTGTTATGCTGAAACGTGCAGGTGTAAAATCTGATGTTGCAGATGCATTGGCAAAACGTATCGCAAATGATGGCCATCAAATTGCAGGTATTGTTAACAAGTTCAAGGCGTATGCAGAACTGATGGGATGCGGGGTTGATATGGATGTTGCACAACGTTTGTTGGCAGATACACTGAATACACAAAAAACACCGGTTGCAATGGTTCGTGATATGTGTGAAAAATTGGCGGTGTCATATGATGCAGTATGTGGTAACGGTCGCAGCCGTGCGCTGGTTCTGGCACGTCAAATCATGATGGTTGTATTAAAAGAAGCAACACAGTTGTCTTTGTCTGAAATTGGTAATTTTGTTGGCGGACGTGACCATGCAACAGTTCTGTATGCAATTAAACAAATTGAAAAACAAAAGCAGGTGGACCTGGTACTGGCGGCACAGATTCAACAGTTGGTCAGTGAATGCAAATAATAAAAAAGTTTCTTTTCTTTCGTTACCCGCAACCGCGGGTTTTTTATTTGGTTTGCATGTGAAAATATGATAAAATATGTAAAAATAGTTGTAGGAGTTTTTATATGAAAAAGATTTTGATGTTCGCGTTGTGTGTCTGGGCGGGGTGTTCAGATGTGTCTTGGGGTGGACCAGATAGATATGTGGGGGATCATAATTATCCAGTCAGGGTAAATACCGCAACACAACAGAAAAAAGGGTGCCAGCCCGTGTCGTGTAATACCTCAACAGGTGATGACAGACTGAATGCGGATACGTTGTTGATTGGTACTGAAAAAAATGCTGCCAGTTGTTATATTTGTGAAAATGGGTATTGTGAAGACGGGGATATAGTTTATGATTTGAACGCGCAAAGATTCGTAGAATGTAAACAGAGTTATGGCTGGATTGGCAATGATGAGTGGAGGTCTTTCCAACCACAGTTATGTGACGAAAACCAAAATGTGTATCATCGTCCGTTTATGAAAGGTGATTCAGGTTTGGAAAAGATATGGGAGATAGATGGTATAGAACACAAGGGTGGAGAGGCCGCAGGTAATAATACAACAGTTCATGCAACAGGTAAAAGTATATGTTACAGGTACAGATGTATAGGTGGTTTAAACTGGAGTGTGGAAAAGGGAAAATGTGTGGCGGGGGAATCGAAGTTGCCGCCAGAAGAAGATAAAAAGCCAGGGGATGATGATAAAAGAGATGATGGTAATGGCGGTGATGATAAAGTTAATAAAAAACAGCAGAATTGTATCAAATCTTGGGGAACCTGGAAAAATGGTCAGTGTGATTGCGAGGGATCAAGAAATCTGAAGAATGAAAATGGTGTTTGTGTATGCAAGGATAAAAATTATATACGTGATGGGGCGTCCAAGACTTGTAAACCGGCTGATGGGGAAAAAGAAAAGTCTGAATGCGAGGCGGCCAGTGCCAGTGGTGCGTACTGGGACAATGGTGAATGCAAATGTCGCGATATAAGAAAGGATTTTGTTGGTGGTAAATGCACAGAAAAGGCCGATATACAAAAATGTAACATGATAAAAGGTGCAGAATGGAGTGATTCTTTGGGCAGATGTGTCTGCGAAGATTCTGAAAAAATGGAATTTAATAAAAATATGACAGAATGTGTTGAAAAGGCCGAGTTGCGTGAAAAACGTGATGCGGAGGCATTGATTGTGCGGGTGAAAGAGATACATCAAAAGTTACAGAAACGTCAGGCAGAGATGAAGGTTTCTGTGTGGAAAGATGCCGAGGGTAATTTTAATACTGCACGTTTGGTGTCTGATTCGGTCGCAGGGGTTGTTCTGGGGACGGCAGGTGGACTGATTACCAGCAGTGTTGTTAAAAAGAATCAGGTTGAAAATGGTTTCGAAGATTTAAAATGCACAGTCGGTGGACAAATTGTTGCCGACTGGGGTGACCAGTTCCGAGTCGGTATCCAATAATCATAAGATGAGGAAGACAAAAGTCCCCCAGCCGGGGGATTTTTTTGTATGGTTTCTATTTACTGGATTGCCACGCTGACGCTCGCAATGACAAAGTAAGAAAAGGCATACACCTGGGTTCCGTGGTTCACACTTCGTTAAAACTTCGTGCGACAAGGCCAGCCACGGGATGACATGAGTTTTTTTTATTTGTTGTTTTGGTGTTTGGTGCTGAAGTAGGAAAAAAGGCATACACCTGGGTCCCGTGGTTCACACTTCGTTAAAACTTCGTGCGACAGGCAAGCCACGGGATGACATGAGGGGGTATCAGGAACACAATGGATACCGGCCTGCACCGGTATGACGGTGTGGGTGGCCCGATGCCGGTATGACGGGGTTCTGGATGATAATTATATTTCATAAAATGTGTTAAGTGTTTTGTCATTCCGTGGCTGGACCACGGAACCCAGGTAATGCATCATTGTTTTACCAGATTTGAACAAAAATATTATTATGTGTATATTATGGCCAGTTCTGGAAACGGGATGACATGTTTTTACATTTGTTGTTTTTTTTGTTCGGTGTTGAGGTAAGAAAAAAGGTATACACCTGGGTCCCGTGGTTCACACTTTGTTAAAACTTCGTGTGACAAGGCAAGCCACGGGATGACATGAGGGGGGCGCTGTGGGGCGAGAATAAAGCCCCCAAAAATGGGGGCAGGGGTTATTTTGTTTTCTGTTTTGTGAAATAATTTTCCAGCAGACGTTTGCGCAGATTGAACTGTTTTTCAAGGTCACGGCGGGATGCGTGGTTTAGGTGCTGGGCATAATTTTCTTCATAGCCATCAAAAATATGCACACCGTTTGGATATAACTGTAATACCGGTTTGCCGGTTTCTTTGTCCAGGTATTCAATGATTGTTGTGGAAAGCTTGCTGCCCAGGGCCTCGTGTAACAAGTGTTGCTGGGTGGCCATGTCTGATGCACAGGGATTTGGAAAATCTGTACAGGAAATCCAGCCACTGTTTGGTTGTATCGTGCGGCCGTTTAGTGTGACAACCCCTAATGGTGTTGTTTTACACATGCTGAACAAAGTTGCATCATAAAATGACGAAAATTGTATAACGTATGTGTTCTTTTTCTTTTTACTGATGTGATTTTCAGGAATTGGTTTTGGTGCCGAATGATTTGTTCCTGTGACTGCATTTTTTTGTGTAATTTTCTTAAATAATTTCATTTTGTTTGTCCTTGGGTTAGTTGTTCTTTTTTATTATTATAGGACAAAATAGAGAATTGTCAATACGATAAGGGCAGGGTATAAAAAAATCCCCCGTTTGGGGGATATATTGAAGTTACTTTTGATTTATTTTGACTGTTTCTGTTCGTACAGGGCCGCAAAATCAACCGGCTGCATAGTAAAAGTCGGAAAACCAGATTCAGATGTCAAACGGGTAATCAGACCACGTACCGCAGGGAATAACAATGTCGGTACGTCAATCAACAATGTGCGTTTTTTTACTTCTTCGTCTTTTTCTTCTTCCATTTGAACCAGGCCTGAATATGTAGATTCAATCAAAAAGATTGATTTTTCGCCGGCTTCCAGTTTCGAGTGTACCTTGGTAATCAAATCCACCATGAACAGATTGTTTTCG
>JAFWZK010000045.1 GCA_017522445.1 Alphaproteobacteria bacterium | reverse complement strand
TTGCCTTGCGGCCCGTTTCCGTTCCTTTTCAGCCTGTTCCTGCTGGTAAGCGGCCTCTAATATTCTGTCCGCCTGTTCCGGGCCAATGGCCCGCCTGACCCGCTCATAGTCTCTGACCTTTCCCTTTAGACTGTCCCTCTCGGCGCAGACCTCGTAAATTCTTTCTGATAAGGTGCTGTTTTTGCTGACCTCCCGGCCATAGTCCGCTTGCAGCCGCTCAAATTTGGATTTGAGGTCGTAGTAGGCCCGATAGACAGACCGCAGCACCTTGACGATCTTCGCCCATAAGGGCTTGGCCTTTTTCTCCCGGTAGGCTCTGGCCGATTCCAGCGGTCCCGCTTCTGGCAAGACCTGTTCCGGGTCGCTGGAAAATTCCTCCGCCAGCTTCTCCATGCCTTTCAGCATGGGGGCCACATCGTTTAGTTTGGCCTTGGCTTGGGCCGCTTTCTTCTCGGCAGCTGCCGCCTCCCTGTTCTTTCGGTCAACCTCGGCCTGGGCCAGCACAGCCGCCTCCTGAAGCTGTGCCAACCGCTCCTGTTCACACTTCACCTTGAACTGCGTGACCGTCAGATGTTCCTCGGAACTGCCACGCTCTCCACGCTCCAAGTCCGTGTAGCCAGCGGAGCGCATCTGCTGAAAGAAATCATCCTGCAAGACGCTGTACGACTTTCTCAGAACAGGCTTGCCCTTTGCTGTTCGTAATGGCTCCCCGGTGGCCTCGTCTACTGCGGGCTGGGACGCCCACTTTTTGCTCATGCTGACCTGCATAACGGTTTCTTTGACCTTGCCCACCAGGGATTTGTCCTTGCACCGCTTTGTCCATCGTATCTCCTTCTCCACCACCGGGATATAGACCACATGGAGGTGGTAGTGGTACACGTCCTCCCCCAGCGCCTCGGACATGGCCCGGTTGCGCTCGTCGGCATGCATGACCGCCGACAAAATATACTGCTCTCCGCCTACGATTTTGATTGCGGCTTTGTAAGCGTCGGTGTAAAATTGTTTTGCGAAGTCATAGCCGCCATGATTGTAGAAGTAGGCGGAGTTGACATCAAAGACCAGCTCACCGTATCGAAATGCGTCCGCCTTAATGCCACGGGTGGAGATTACACCATTGGCCTCCAATAGATGTTGTTGGTTTGTCACAAGCTGTCAAAGCCAGAACTGGCAGAATACATAACACTTTTTTCATAAAATCTCTCCTATTTTATATAAAAACCGCCCAAGAAAAAGGCGGTCGGGGTGTTCCTAATCACTAAATTACTGATTCTGCGGTCTTCCGGAAATCCGTTTTATATAACCAACAGCACCCCGACCAAAATCAGGGATGATAACGGCGCAAAAACACCGATAACATCAATTAACGATGCTTTCGCACCGAATTTAGTGGACTAGGAAAGTCCCGAACCCAAGATCTTGGATTCAATCCCATTCTATCATAAAAATTGGCTGATTTCAAATGCCGGTTATTATTAAGATACACTATTGAGTGTATAAATCCCACAGTTCCTCAAAGTGAATGCTGTATTCTTTGTTCGGCTGCTCAAAGAACAGACAGTTTTCACTATTGGACTGGGTTGCGGCCTTGGTCCAGTTATAGGAACCAGTCACAATCGTTTTGCTATCAAATATGGCGTATTTGTTGTGCATTATTTTATGCTTTTTATGAATCACAACCGGAATACCGGCAGCAGCCAATTCCTCATCTAGCGAATACTTATTTGATGACATCAGACGGTCAGTAATGACACGCACTTTTGCCCCACGTTTTTTTGCAGCCAAAATGGCATCAACGATTTTTCTGTTGGTAATAGAATAAACGGCGATGTCAATTTTCTTGGCTTTGTTAATCTCGGCTACAATGTTATTTTCACAATCAGGACCAGGGGTAAAATAGATACGAATCCAGTCCTTTGCCTTAATCTCTTGCAATTCAACCGGTGTCTCAACCGGCTGTGTTTCCTCAACTTCATAGGATTTATTCCACAACCTAGACCAGAACGATGGCTTGTCGTCATCTACTTTTTTTTTGCTGCCAGTTGCAGCAAGACCACCATCAAACCGTTTCAAGAATTCAGCACGTTTGTCAGAATCTTTGGCCAGCAAGATAACATAAATCTCGGTATCGCTGACTTTGCCAATGACCAACAAATCACCTTCGGTCATTATCTCGGTCACATCATTGGTCGGATAATACAGGGCATAAATCGGCTTCTTGGACTTTTTATTGATGAAATAATACCAGGTCGCTTTATCAACCACCGAAACAACATCATTGTCAGAAATACGCATATAGTTGGTCTTGAAACGAACTTTGCGACTTTCATCTTTTACTTCACCCAGAATATCAATCAGCTTGCGCACACCCAAGAACTCATGCCGGTCATGAACCATAGTTTCAGACTTGGTCAGGTTTTTAATTGCAACGGACTTGAATTCGGGAACTTTCTTCTCGCTATCAAAGACAACCTCAAAAGCAGAGTGATAGCTGGCTGCATGAACAACCGAACTATGGCCACAGAATATGCAGACCAAGACGGATAAAATCAGCAGGAATTTCTTCATAGCAAGATTATGAATCAAGCAGCAAAGACTGTCAAGTTATCATTGTCATTGGCAACAACTGATGCCGATTTCTTGCGTATAAAAATGCGTGCATACAGGCGTTGACCATTTATGGTGCAACGGTCCCGATTGTCGGTCAATTCTTCGTCCAGCCCCATTAAAACAAACTGTGCAGGGTTATAACAACCCATGAATGTAATAGGCACACCAATCAACCCATCATAGTCCATCGGAATATCCTTGATACGGCCAACATTTATTGCATCGATGTTGTCGTATTTTGGATAGCAAGACTCATTACCGAAATACCGCTTGGACAATACCAGACCATTTTTGTCGGGTGTTTGCAGGTTCGTGAACCAGCATACCGCAACCACCGCCCTTGGCACACCATCAACCACCTTATAGGTCTTGTCTGGTTCAACCACCGGAACATCAAACAACAACGGCCCAAAGGATTTGTATCCCAACCGAACCTGACCAGACTTAAACAAAGGAAAAAAATCCTTATACGAAATAGCGTTTTGATTGCCCAGGATCAGGAACTGCTTGCCTGATTCAATCAACTGGGCCACATATTGCCGGAACAAAGAAAAAGGCGGATTGGTAACAACCACATCCGCCTGCTGCAACATAGCAACTGATTCCGGACTTCGAAAGTCAATGCCACCCAGACCACCAGACCAGATGACATCACGAATAATCCCCTGGGATTTTAGATTCAAAAAGTAACGCACAAAATTGCTGCACTCAGTATCACAATTACAGTATATGACCTTATTCCTAAACTGATCCAGGTAATGGTCACATTCGGCAGCGATATCTTGATACTGGGTATAGAATTCATCGTTTTTAGTGTTTTTGGCACGCTGCATGCCAGCTCTCCTTCCAGACATATAAACCTCGCATAGAAAAAGCCCCAGCACAGAGCCAGGGCAGAATAAAAAAGACGGCTTAAAACCGTCCGCTGATGCCAGGCATTATATCACAAAACGAACAAAAAATCAACAGAAGTATTTCTTAATCATCATCGTCATCGATCCAAGAGGATTTGTTTTCCGCAACTGTAGTAACCTCACCGATGCTAACTTTTTCAATTCCAGAATCCTTTTGGTTGACCGATTGTGAGATTTCCTTTCCTATGTTCAACTCATCCAACATTTCCCCAATTGCGATAGAACGCAACTCTGCTTCCTTAACAGTTGTTGCAAACTTTTCAATAACTTGTGACTCGATTCTTTTAGCTATGCCATCTGGCATTTTATCAAAATTATCTTTTTGCCTTTTGCTTGCAATTAAAATCCCCTCTGCCTCTGCCTGCAAGTTTAACAAACAATCCCTTTTTTCCTCTACAGACAAATCAACATATGATGGGTGTGTAGAGATGGCACTCTTCATACTCTCGATAATCGAACGTTCATTTTCAATCTTTTTCTCACTTTTTTTAGGGGCTTTTTCCTTATTGCTAGAAAATGCATAGTAAATAGCAATAGGAAGTAAAACAACCAAACAAAGGGTTGGAGATATGTGGTATAGAACAATCGCAGCCAAAGAACCTATGAAGAAACCAAGAAACCCTTTCATTATAAACCCCATTTTTGCAAGTACAGAATTTATTACAACTAACAAACTTACTGTACATTCTTACCCAAATTTTTAATCTTGTCAAAGATAATAGCCACAGGAATTCCTAAAATCATCGGGATATAAATTATCAGCAACGGACAAAACAACAGTATAGCTAGAAAAACATTCATGCCCCAAGCATTAACAGCTCCAAGTATACCAAGGATTGTGGCCAAAAGAGGTATTCCCGTAATAAACGATGCAAATACAACTGATAAAAACATATAACCGTCAAACCAATTGTGAAAGAAACTAACCAATGCACCAAATTGAACTATACCTAGAACAAATAATGCTACCATTACAACACCAGCAAAAAAAGCCTTCATATCACAAATCCTTTATTTAGTTGCTTTCATATTTGATATAAAGTAAATCAACGTGGCAATGTTTAGTATTGTCCATACTCCACGTGTTAAGCCAACAGAGAATATAGGATTATACAGCAGAGCAATCAGGCATAATCCAACCGGCAGCGTTCCCTTGTTATTGTATAATGTAATTATCTGCCACAGGCAAACACCACAGATAACAACACGTAATAGCATATAGTATCCATAGGGCATGACCGGTAGAATAGCCAAACCCAACATAATACAACAAACAATGTACCAAGAATTTTTATTCATTTTATGCACCTCCAAGTATTGCAATAATTATTGCAATGAAAATAAATAGGAATAGACCAAGCCACCCATCGGAACTCTCATCATTCACAGAATTGGTTGAGGATGAATTTCCAGAAGTTGAATCATCAGAATCCTCCGGCGTATCCTCTGAGAAGCTAACCTGACGTTCCTTTTTAGCATCGGCCTTAGACATTCCAAATGCCTCACTAATAGTGCGTGCAGGATGTTCTTTGAATATTCGCATCATCACAGAAATAACGTGAGCATTGTTAATTTCCTGGAAAGAAAAACTTTTAACAAAATCATTCTCTTTGAATGCCATAAAATGAATAGCTCCATTCATCTCAGCCCAACCAACCTCATGCCACTTGAAGAATTTAGTCTCTGAGCTAAAAAACTTGGATTTGGTCAACTTAATACCATCATTGTAAATGGTTCCGTAAATATCCTTACCCTGAGCAAGTTGTGCAACCATAATCATAATCAAATCCGGACCAACCGCTTTCCATAGAGCATCTGTAAACTTCCTAAAATCATACTTATCCATCCAAGTTATGACTGTTTCACCTTCAGAATCACCAAATGCCACCATGGTATCAGTTCCCTGATGAAAACCATTAACATATCGTTCTGTCAAACCATAACGAATATGTGTAATCTCATTCAATTGATATTCAGTCTCACCATACTGAATTTTTTTGGGGTTGATAGATACAGTTTTTGGGAAAAATAATGATCGCTTTTCAATTGTGCAAGTTATTTCCTTCTCCCGTTTTGCCTTAGACTCCCTTAACTGAGTAATTGCTGACAGGTCCTCAGCAAAATGTTCAGCAGAAGTATTAACCTCCGCAAACAACTCCTTTGCCTTTTTTACAATTCGTTCTGATAAATCAAATGCCTTGTGCTTGGTACTCAAATGAATTGCCAACAAGCGCACCTGGCTAGCCATCTCTCTACTTGCTGTATGTTCTAAGCCACGATTTTGCATGCTTACCTGCATAGGCTGCATAATGTTATCGTAATCCTCCAACTTTGAGAGGAATTCATCAATTACCTGCTCTAAGTAAGATTTTGATACATTTTTCCTTGCGGCCACTTTTTTTACATTCTCAATAGAGGACTTTATCCCTTCATCTAAAGTCTCCATATCCTTTTGAACTGACATCGCATATATGCTGTCAATATAATCCTGAACCAATTCCAAAGAAGAACCATCCTTTTTCTCTCGTGCCAGAACACCCAACATAATATGGTTTAGAGATGTCAAAGAACGACCAGATAATAAATCTTGTAATGAATGGACAGCCTGGATCCTGATATTTTCAATTTCCTCGGCCAAAATAGCAACATCTGACACCTCAGAGAATCCTGAAATGCTACGTTCTTCATTTATAACTTTTAACAAGCTATCAGCGTTAATATCATCATATGATTTAGCTAGTTCGAATAAACTCTTTTCAAGAGCAGCATCACTCAATTTCTTTTTTCCATGCAGCAACAACTCCAAAGACAAGTTAAACCTAACCAAAGGCGGTAATTTATCGAGCAATTCTGTCTCAAGAACTCCAAACTTCAACTTACTCAATATGACTGACGTTTCCTTTAGACTAACTCCAGGGAACCAGGACAACTCGGCCACCAATCGTCTTCTTGGATTTGTAAGTACCATACGGGCCTCAGAACAAACAGCCTCATCAACTTCAAGGCTCTTTTCTTCCGCAAGGGACATTATCTTTTGGCGATTGTCTCGCAGACTAGCACCAAGTATATAAAAGGGATTTTCTTTAATTATCATTGTTAAATCCTATACGTCTTTTAGGTTTGTCTTCAGTTGATTTCAATGCCCTAGCTTGAAGAGCATCATCAATTTCAATTTGGGAAATTTTGTCTTTACCACGAAAAGCGGTTAATCGTGCGGCCTCCTTAACAACAAAAGCAACATCAGAACGTGGTCTATCAGTCAATGCTTCAATCACCTTATCCAATACCAAACCGTCTTCCTTAGGCAATTTCGCAAGGGCCGTATCAAGCATCGATTTAATGTCCTCAGCTGTTGGCATCCTTACCTCAATCTTATGGTCAAAACGACCAGTTCTAAGGATCGCAGGATCGATATTTTCCAACAAGTTAGTCATACCAACAACCAACACCTTATTCTTTGGTGCCTCTGGTATCAAGCGCAAGAACTCGCCAACTTCCTCGACCTTAAAATCTTGCGCACCCTCTCGCTTGGAAAGGTATGCCTCCATTTCATCAATTATTACAATAGATGGCGATGTATCAAACGCCTTATTGAACACCTCAGCAATTTTCTGTCCTGTTTGATGAATATATGGACTGCCGATACTACTTGAATTTATGCTATAAACTGGCCAATCTAAAAATTCAGCCAACTTTTCAACGGCGTAAGTTTTACCAGTACCTGGTTTACCATAAAGAATAATTGGCGATGGGAAACCAATTCCCAGACTCTCATACCGTTCCGCATTTTGGACTATATCAATAACGTTTTCATGAAAGAAATTTTCCAGATACGTGGCCCCAGGCAGAGAAAACTTAGTTGGTTTAACAGCACTATGTTTTCTTGTGCCAAAGTCATCTAAAAATGCCGCCTCTGAATCAACCTGACCATCCAGCACCTTTTGTTCTATACCAGAGGCATCAATAATATCTTCCAGATCCTGCTTTGAGAAATTAGCAGTCAGGCTTTTCAATCTTCTAATCGAAGTAGTCGGAACAGCAACCCCACCGGTTAACCATGTTCCTAAAAGTAGGCTATCATCAACATGCCCACCAGACAACTCAGCAACAGGCAACAACCGTGCATACTGTTCAACATAAATAGCATCATCCAACGGAACATCCTTCAGGATATTTCTAGTTTCCCTAAGACTCTTTGCAAAAGCTAAGGCCGAAACCTTATCCACCTCAAAGAACTTATAGCTTAGTGGTGCTAATAGGAACCGCTCCGAAGACAACAAACAACTAAAGTTGTCACCACCAAAATCACACTTGAAGAAGACCTCAGGATTTAATAACCCTTGATCAACCCACTTGTCCACTAACGGCTGACGACTAACCAACAAATTTTTGTTGTTATTCGTCTTATAAATTTGCCAAGTATCATTTGCAAAGACAAGATTTCTGATCTCAACATCCTTTGCAATTTTATAGTCTTTTGGTAACCAAGGGTCCATCATATCCTATCCTCTTACGATATTTGTAATATTCATATCTTCAAAGCCGGCACTGCCGCCAATACAGATCATTTCCAACTCACCAACAATTTGTCTCAATCGGTCAATATTGTCATGTTCCATCGCATTATTACCGGCGGCAATCAAGCTATTGAACTTAGCTTTGTCGGTTACAGTTTGACGACGTGTGGCCAAATTCTTGAAACGAGCAACAACGAACCAATCTTGCTTCCACAAAATTGCGAATATCTTAAAGCGAATTTCCTTGATATAGCCCTCAAATTCATTGTTTTCACGTTCGATCGTACGCTTTGCGCTGGCAACAAGATTATCAATAGTGCTTATATCAGTGGTACTTGCCACCTTACGCAGAGGTTCAAAAACCTCCAGCATCTTGTCCAACTCTATTTGGCGGATCGTCTTCAAATGTTTTTTGCGAACTTTTGCCAATTCCTTTTTTGCCTGCAAGACCTGTTCTTCAGCAGCTCTTGCTTTTTCTGGATCCCTTTCATCGGAAGACAACGAGGCAGCATTATTCAACTTTGTAATCGCAGAATCTAAATCGGGGTCGTCAATTTTCTCAGCCATATCATCCGCACGACTACGGGTAGATTCCGCATCCGCTATAATTCCCTCAGCTGCATCGGTATAGTCTTTTTGTCCTTCCTGTCTAGAATAGAAATTGTTCGTAGAATCAAAGGAACCACGAATACATGGAATAGATACTTCTAGTTTTATGTTACCATCGTCCGACATTTCATATATACAATCAATATCCGCCCCAGCAGGAATGACACCATCATCAAAGTCGGTCCCAGAAATCTTGAAACAGCCAATTGGGCGATTATCGTCAATCGGAGTTACAATATCACCCTCCCACAAATTAAAGTTTAGAGAGGCCATATCGCCAGCCTTTAGTGTTTCTGCTGCCTTTAACCTAATGGTTCCACGTTTTGGCAACATATCACCAGCCTTAACCAAAATTTCTGGCACAGGCGTTCCACCTAATTTATCCAACACACCAACAAACACAGTATGAGATGCTGGGATAGAATCAATTGTCGCTGCTGTTTTAACAATAACGATTTTATTTGTTTCCAGTGGAACAATTTCACCCAAATCATTAAAGACAAAAACCTTAAACGTATTTTCACCATTTTTAGATAAAAGGACATCAACTGGAGTTTTGTCGCCTAATGCAATTTTGCCAGAAGACCAACCAGTATCTAGCGAGTCAATCTGGAATTCATATCCCTGCCTACCACCAGAATCAAGGGTAACAACAAGCTTAGTCTTAGAATCCGGAGTGCGAGCAATATAGTCAAATTTTACATTTACCGCCCCCTTAGACTCGATAGAACCACGAGTATTCTTTTTCGCATGCGCCTGGGAAGACCAATCTATGGATTCAGCATAAATACTCGCCCCCTCTGAAACGGCTGTCATAGGATTGACCTCGGTATTCGCAGGAATACCCAACTGAGATGAAACCTTATCACGCAATGGTTTATAATTTGTTGGCCCCCCAACAAAAACTATACGAACAACATCCTCTGTTTTAAGACCAGCGGCATTTAACGTGTCAAGAACAGCCTTAATTGTATCCTGAATTTGTTCCTCAATCAAAGGGTTGTAAATTTCACGTGTAATTTCCACATCCAAGTACAAATCCTCTCCTGCCTCATCCTGAATACGCAACTGTGATTCAGAAACCGAAATGGTAGCACTTTCTCTATCAGATAAAGCAATTTTTGCTTCTTCAGTAGCATGATTTATAATTCCAACAATAGATTTATACTTATCCAAGGTCCAAAATTCATCAGGTAATTTAAAGCGACTTTGCATCCAAGGATAGACAACCTTCTCAATTAACACACGGTCAAAATCACGACCGCCGCAAACTGAAATCCCACCATGGCTCATCAAACTTACTCGCCCATTTGTGCTTTCTGCGACAGCAACATCTAAGGTGCCACCACCCAAGTCATAAACAAGGAATATACCATCCTCCGGACGAGTCTTCATGATACTCATAACCGCTGCAACCGGCTCCTGCATAAGAGCAACTTTTCCAATACCTGCCATATTAGCGGCAGCCAGTGTAGCATCTTTGGCCTTTTGGTCAAATGCCGCAGGAACAGTTATGACAGTTCCCAACTCCGGATCATTCTTGATTTCATCAGGTAAATAATTGAACATAGTTTTCAAGATCTCCGCAGAGCATTCCTCTGGTGACCACTCTCTGCCAAAATTTGGGACACTAACCATAGTGCTTGTACCCATCATGCGCTTAAAACGAACCGCCACATTTTCCGGATCATTCGCCATCTGGTTGTATGCTTTCTTACCAACATATTTATTTCCTCTTTTGTCCACAAAAATAGCAGACGGCGTAACATCATACCCATCAGAACTCTTCCAGATTTTTACATTTTCACCATCATATGATGAAATAGCACTATTAGTAGTCCCTAAATCAATACCTATAAAGTTTGTCATTATGCATCGCCTTTTGGTTCATTATTTTCATTATTTTTTGTTTCTGCTAACACATCATCCAAGGTAACAACCTCTGCATTAGAAAAATCAATTTCAACAAATTCAATACTTGGGTCAACAACCACCGCTTCTGTATCTACTACATTCTCCTCCTGAATATCGGCAGAAACCGTAACCTGAGGTTCAACAACCTCAACAACCGGCTCTGGTTCCTTTGCAGATTTCAACAAAACAACACCAGACTTTACAACCTTGCCCTGAAACATAACGATTGGCTCAATAACCTGATCAATTAAGAGCTCCTCATCTTTATCAAAATCAGACAAATTCAATGGCGTTGCTGCAATCCCAACATCATAAACACCCTCTGGTACAATAAACGAATAGCCAGACTTAGTGATAAAATCGTTACATTTTTTTACAAACCAATTGATTTGCCCCATGTAACGTTTCTGTTCATCAGGGGACAAATGCCCCAAAAGCTTCTTAAACAACTTAGGTGCATTATACAATTCCAAGATAAAATCCAAGTTTTGCTCACTCATTGACCATTCTCCATCTGATTACAAATTTTCTTGAAAAAATTTTTCAAGCCATAATTTAAGTTTTACCCCAAGATAAATATAGAGGGCGATAAAAAGAACTATAAGCAGCACGCAAAACACCGCCTCTGCGTTGCCACCCACAAAACCAAACATCTCTGCTATACAAGAACCAATGTAACCACCAGAAATAAAACCAAGAACTGGTGCTCCGAAAATAATTAAAACCCTACTTATAAAATCGACAGGTCCAGTATGATAGATAGTGATACGCATGCATTGACTCCTTTCAATAGATCAACCGCCGCAGGAATGCAGGCGGTCGGGGAGTTTGCAAATCATGTCATTAGTGATCCCATCCGCTTTCAGGATATCCCCTATTGTATGGCGGACAGCCCCCCGACTGTAATACAGTCAGGGATAAATGACGATGCAAAACCACAGGAACGATATCGGAATAGCGATGCTGCCGTCTTACACCGAATGACATGGGCGTGCAAAAGCCCCCGAACCCATATCCCTATGGATTCAAATCTCATTATACACAAATACACAAAAAAGGCAATAAACAAAGTAAAATCGAAGTAAAAAATAAAAACATTTTATTTTATAGACACAAAAAAATTATATGTGCTTGTTTAGCCATCTACGCACCGAAGTCTTTTTCGTAGCACATGGGATCAACCTTGGAACTACATACACCAGCATCCGCTTAAGTTGATATCTAACAAACCCACCCTTAGAACGAAAGGCAGCACGATATGCTTTTTTATATTGAGTACCAGGAACCATATCTGCCCCAGAAATAACAAAACCACAATCCGCACAAAATTGCTTCAAGTACTTGGTTGGTCCAACGATTTGCGGAAATTCCGACCAATGATGAGTTGGCAGCCTCTCCAAAGCACAATCAACCAGGACAAAGTCACAGCCCTTTGTTGCACACAATAGATACTGAGTATCGCTATTATCCCGATATGGTTTATTCCTTTTTATCTGAACAACCGTACCCCCAGACGGCATAAACAAAGACAAATGCAACGCAGAACCAGCTATACCAGCCAAACACTTACAATGTCGCATATACGCAACCTGTTCGTCAAAGGACAAGCACTCCGGATAAATAACAGCAAAACCATTAGAGGCAAATATTTGCTGAATCTGTTCTTCGCCATATGTGGCCCTGTCTCCTAATTTCAACCTAGAAACATACACCTTGTCATGCCTAATATCAGATGTGATTGCGCTGGCAGCAGCATCAAATATCTTTCCAAAAGCCTTGGACGAAGTATTTGGTATCTCAAATGCCACCTCTGGGACATACAATTTGCGAATGCCAACCGATGATGACACAACAATAACATCATTCCGATCAATCCCCAACAACGCAAACAACTGATAGACAAAGCCAGATACACCAGGTAAATTACGATTGTTGACAAGAATATATTTCTTTCCCTGATAACGTTGCCTTAGTAAAGCATATAACCTGGTTGTGTGCTCTAACAGGAAATGTCCAAAATGATCCTCCAGAGTTCCTAAATATACTGCCTCAACATCCAAATAATCATTAGCAGTCATAAAGACAGGAGGCGTTTGAATAACCTTATTCCGCTTTTGCCCAGAGCTGGGAACAAACATACCGGCAGAATCAAAAACACCAAACTTATGGTCCGGATCGATTACAATGGTGCAATCGGACAAACTATGAACATTTAGTTCATCCAAAAAATGAACTTTTTCAACAGACCTGTTGAAAAATTTTCTATAACCGTCTGATGCATAAATTACGCTTTTCATATAACAGACCTATACACACCAATGATTGTATTAACCGCTTTATCCAGATCATACCTATTACCAACAGATTTCTGAATATTGGCCGCAAAAGCTTTCTGCAACTCCTTAGATGACAATAGCTTCACTATAGCCCTGGCAAGTTTATCAGTCGAACCACTCTGAACCAAGATACCCGTGTCTCGACGTACCAACTCTCTTATACCGCCAACGTTTGTGGCCACAATAGGCTTTCCAAGCATACCAAGCTCAATAAGAGATGTCGGAATACTCTCAAACAATGACGGCTGCACAAAAATATCGTGTCTACCAGCAATAGCACCAGCACCATCCCGAGGGTCGTATGTGCCAGCAAAAACAACACTATTTTGCAAGCCTAAAGAAAATGCCAGACGTTCAAAATAGGACTTTACACGGCCATCACCATATAAATATAGTTTTGCTGCCGGAATCGCCGCAACTACCATCTTCCAGGCAACAAGCAAAACACCAATCCCCTTTTCTGGCGACATTCTTGCTATACAACCAACTGAATAAGGTATTCTGGTCGCTTTCTTATGAACTGGGGGGCGAATAAAATGCGGAACAATTTTGACAGGCCCAGAATAGCCATGAAAATCCTTTATACCCTTAGCAGATGTCCTGCACGTAGCAACAAAACAACTTACATTAGATAGCAGTTTCTTGAAATCATCCGGATACCAAAATGCAGAATCAGCACATGGTGTGGTATGCTCAGTAGCAACAATTGGAACCTTTGGTGCTTTTTTATGAGCCAAGAAAGCTTTTAGTAAATTGGCTGCAGGACTGGCGTGTATAACATCTGGCGACCACGAAACAAACTCATCAATAAAAGAATCTACAAATTCATAATCTACACTACGATCGTCCCTGTCTATACGATTTCGTGCCGGTTCATATGTCTTTATTCCACAATCAGCCAACCTATCAATCCAGTAAGAGTTCTGAGTTTTTTCACAGATAAACACCCGAACATCAATGCCACGCTTTTTCAACTCCATCGCCAAAGTGGCATTATAGTATTCAGTACCACCAAACGAATGTAAATAATCACAAAAAATCGCAACCTTCATTATTTTACCCCTAGCTAGTAATACAATTTTAATAAGAAAAATTCCCACTTGCAATTATTTATACAAAAAAATTGACAAATAAAAAATTGTTGCTATTCTAAAAAGAAACGCAAATGTCAGAAAAGACACTTTTTTTATTAAAACCTGATGCTCTACAGTTGAGCCTTAGGACCTTGCTCGCTAAAATAGAATTCTACAAACAACTCAAAGCCAACGACCTATCGGTATTGGCAACTGCCAAGTTTGTAATGACTTACGATATGCTAATAGGATACCAACCTGTCCTGGACCCAAATTTCAAAAGCGAAATGACCACAGATTGGAAAGACATGACCCTAGACTACCAACTAGGAAAAGACCGCCAAGGCCTAGAACATCTCCTGGTCGTTGTTGAGGGATATGATGCGCTGGCAAAGGGACCAACAATCAAAAGACACATTAGAAACAAATATTGCTCGCCATGGGATAAATATGCCCCAGGTAATCTGATACATGCACCAGATGACAACGAAGAATATGAAAAGGCTTTATATTCCTTTGAGTCTGTGCTAAAGTCTAAAAAGGCAATAACAGATATGGAAATGCTATACAACACAAGGAGAAAAAAATGATTAAAGAAGTAAGCTATGCAGCATACATCATCCCTGTTCGCATTCAGGACGGCAAAAAACAAATTGCTATTTTGGAATACGCACCAGGTGCATATGGAACAATCGGTGGCCGTTTTGATGATGGCGAAACAACTGCAGAGGCAGCATTAAGACGTGAATTAAATGAAGAATTGGGTAAATCATCTGAATTCATGGTTGAATTAGCAGAACAAATGGCAGAACCATACAGATTCAAAGTAGCGGAACACAGAGTAGAAAAGCGTGGTGCATACAATGAAGCCCACATTTTCTTCGTAGCAAAAGTCCCAAGCGATACAGTTCTAGAATTCTGCGAAGTCCGTGAAGACAATGTAAAGGTTGTATGGTTGGATTCCGAGGCACTGGTTGATGAAAAAGTAATTGGATTCCCAGACCAGCGTGAATATTTCGAAAAACACGTTATGCCAGCAGTAAGAAAGATCGCATAAGCATGAACATACTGATTCACTATTATCGTTTAGGGCATTACATCGGCGGTGCCGAGGTAGTTGCCCTGAATCAGTGTTCGGAAATCCTAAGACAAGGCCATAATGTAACAATTCTAACAGCAGACACTGGCCACCATTCCAAGATATTTGACGAATTCCTAGAAAACAATCCAAAGATAAAGCTTGTTGAATTGCCACTTGAACAAATTCACAAGACCGGCGACACCTGGATAGATATCGACCTGGAATCATTACAATTTGGACGATATGCAGCAGAACACTTTTATAAAGACAACACCGAACAATACGATTTAGTCGTAATACACAACAAAACAGATGCATTATTTGTCCCTAGCAGATACAAAACAGTAATCCATCTGCATGGAACACCAACAAAATTTGACCATCTTATGGAACTTGCACTATACAACGCATCCGGATTACTGGCAGTATCCGAAAGCGTAAAAGATGGATGGCAACAAAACGTAAAGTCTATCCGGAAAGAAATATCAGTTATCCACAACGGCATAGACACAAGCATATTTAGGAACACCAACCAAAACAGAGATATTGACGTATTATTTGTCGGACGATTATACCCACACAAAGGAATTATAGAGCTATTACAAGCCACGAAACAACTGAACCTGAAATTAGTTGTTGTTGGGGCCGGACCACTGGAAGAAGAACTGGCAAAACATAATCACGTTACGCATCTAAAAAACCTAGAAACAGAGAAACTAGTAGAGATTTACAACAGAGCCAAGATATTTGCCTGCCCATCTAGTGCCAAAGAGGGAGTTCTGACAACAATGCTTGAGGCAGCAATCTGCGGCTGCGCAATAATCACAGCAGATTGCGCTGGTATGGTGGACTTTGCCAAACATATGGATAACACTATACTGGTTCCACCGTCTGACCCAAGTTCATTGGCCCAAGCAATATCATTACTGATAAACAACGATGAATTAAGAAATAAATTGGCAAAAAAGGCACAAAACGATGCAACCAGCCAATGGAACATAGAGAACCAGACAAACAAACTGTTGGCATTTTACAAAGAAATATCATGCAAATAAAAATCCAGTCTCTTAAACAATCAATCATATGTGAGTTACCAAACGAGCTGTTTGAACAATGGCACGATTACTATTTCTGGGCCGAATACATACCAGCAGTAAGCATTACTGAAACAAAAAGCAAACCGGAACTGATTATTGCCACCGGCAAAAAATTCAAATGGATTGATAACAACATCACTATTACCGGCTCAGAACAAGATATCAGGTCAACAATTGTGATCATTGGGACACTGCTGGAACAAAAAAGACAAGAAAGCAGACTATATCAAATACACGGCGCAGCAATAGGATATGGCACAAAGGGCATCTTGCTAATTGGAGGAATGTCCGGACTCGGCAAAACAAGTCTTGCTATTGCTCTGCAAAATTCACCAAAATACCAATTTCTGGCCGATGAAAAATTTATCATAGATGGCAAAAAACATACAATTGTTGCCGGTTGCCCGATATCCAAGGACAACCTAAAAACTGATAAGGCCAGTATTCACCACCGGACAACCAAAAAAGCAGCAAAAATATCGCTTATTCTGTTTCCCATTATCACAAACGAACCAGAGATAACCGCACATAAATACGACACACTAAAATTATTCTGGCACCTATACGAAGAATCCAGCCGAGATATCCGTGGCCTAAATTTCTTATTCAACGATTTCACCGAAACAAGAAACAGTCTGGACACAAACGGCATCATGAACCAACGACTGACAGACATCAAAAAAATAGCCGACAAAGTGCCGGCATACTACATCAGAGGCAACATTGCCTCAGTATCAAGGTTTATTCACAACCTGATGAAAGAATCTACATAGTTGGTAACCAAAACGGCCTTAATACCCAACAAATTAGCCGGCATAATATCAACTGCAACATTATCCCCAAACAAGACCGCCCGATCAGCCGACACCCCAGTTTGCTCAAGTATCGCTTCAAGATTACGAATTGATGGTTTAGATTCCAACTGAACATCACGAGAGAAAACCAAAACATCATCCGACAGGGTCCCCTTGCTGGTGATGTAATCCACCTTTGCCTTAGACAGCGACGTATACAGACAAACCCTTTTCGTTTGGGCCAACGAATTCAACATTTCAATAATTTCAGGATTTACACGATTAAGATCGTAATAGGCAGCCGACAATTCCTCTGCTTTTGCAGATTCTATTGAAATGCCATTGTCTAACAAAGCATCTGCGATATGCGATGCAGTCGAACTGGATTTGCTTTTTTCATACGCACGTTCCATCGCTACATTGACCTTAGAAATCTCTAGATCAGAGAGCTGTGGGAAAGCAGCGGACAAGACCTCCACCTTTGCATTGTGGTTATTATCCAAAACACCATTGATATCAAAAATCAACAAATCATAATGACTTGCATATTCCATTATATCGTCTATAATCATAATACATCCTTTAACCCCAGGCAAAAGAATGATACCAGCGATAACCATCGGTATTCCAGTAAAAAATGAAGAATCTACAATTATCGCCACCTTGCACGCAATAAATCAGGCGACAAGGGAACTAGACCCCAAAATTAAGATTGAAACAATTGTGTGCCTTAATGGAACGACTGACAACACAAAAAAAGTCATCCAAGCAAAAGACAACATAAAACTTTGCAAGGAACTAAACCTTAGCATTATCAAATCCAAGCCTGGCAAGCTGATTGCGGAACAAAAAATAGGAACCAACAGAAAGCTTAATGGGTACCTGCTATTCTGCGATGCAGATATCATCATAGACAAAAAAGCGATAAAAGAACTATACACACGGATGCAAAAGAATAAAAAGCTGCGTGTGGTCTGTGCAAAAGTTCTGCCAATCTTCAACAAAAAAACAAACAATTTCCTGCGAATAATGAAAGACTATTACGATATGCGCTATCTGTTGCCAAATCGTGGTTGCTTTCACGGTCGTCTTTTTATGCTAAGGGATACCAAAGATCTACTTAAGAAATACAATATCAAGGCACACCTTAAGGGAATACCAACACAAACAATCAAAGACCTGTATTTGGACAAGGGACCAATATGTGACGACATTATTCTGTCGGCCGCAATTGTCCACGATCATGGTCAACAAGCAATTGAAAGAGTATTCTCATCCAAGGTTTACTTTTACCCACCCGACAACCCATACGACTTCTTTCTGGGCATCAGACGATACACAATAGAGATAGAACGAATAAACACACTGTTCCCAGAATATGCAAAAATAAACACATCAGACAGATTCCTGCGCCCCACACGTATAGAAAAATTTACATTCTTCCGGCGCAAGAAACACCATGCTGAACTGCTGATGGAATTGGAAAACTTTCTGGGAAATATTGTCCGTGGATACGAAATCAGTAAACAAAAACTTGCCCTATGGGAAACAGTCAAATCCAGCAAACCCAAAAAATAATTTCCATTGCACAGTATGTAAAAAATGTGTAAAATGTATGCGAAAAGCAAATATCGAATCCCTACAGATTTTTCTGAAAAGATACCCCAAAATTCCTGTGTAAAAAATATGTAAAACTGAAACTATATACGGACCAGCTTAAACCAGCCTGTATGCAGTGATATGCACAAATGTTAAACGGCCATTTTTGCCCGAAATTCAGGCTGTATTATGCGGAAATCTGGGATTTTTTGTTGTGTAGCATATGTGGAGTCAGAGTCCGGAGTTCTACCATTAAACTATGCCCCAATGCGACACGCATTATATAATGGCATTTTTCAAAAATCAATTAAAAACTTTTGACATTTATGATATAATACCCGCCATGGCGATTTCTGCAGATACCATCCTGAATTTTCATCACCTGCGTACCAGCGCACATATCCAGTGCCTGAATTATTTTGCAGGATTGTTGGGCTATCATTTTCCCGAACATGACAATGACAAGATGTCCGGTCCAATCTGCATGGGCTATGCATATATCAACTATGCGAAATACCACCCAGATTGTAAATTAACCCCGCCCCAACTGGAACTGTATCATGACAAACATGCCGAGCACCACCACACCCAGCCCCATCATCTGGAATACTATTCCGACACAACGACCATCCCTGATGTTATCCTGATTGAAATGGTCTGTGACTGGCACAGTGCCAATTTCGAACAGCGCTTTATCACCCACGAAGATCCACTCGACTGCACTGTATCTGACTTTTTTGAAAAACATATTTTACACAATCCACGATACAAATGGTTGCCGTCTCAGGTCAATTTGGTATACGAATTGATTGACTTTCTGAACATTTACGCCGACCACACCGCAATAATGTCCATATGGCATCCTGTGTTAAACGACCGGTTATATTAATCTTTCCCCCTGTCAATGATTCTGTATGGCAATGGTTCCTATTGCCCAACCACTACAGGAGATAAATAATTTGTTCATATCAGGAGGTACAATTACATGAACACACGCAAAACAATACTAGCCACCGCCGCAGCCATGTTTTTACTGTCACCTGCTGCAATTGCCTGCACAGGAATAACAATCAAAACCAAAGACAACGCAACAATTGTCGCCCGCACAATGGATTGGTCTGGTTCTGAAAACAATAATTTATATACAATCGTGCCACGCGGTCACACGATGCAATCATTACTGCCCGATGGGACAATGGGCGGTGTCACATTCTCGGCCTTGTACGGGTATGCAGGTTTGGCGGTCCAGCAACCCGAGTTTGTAATTGATGGCACGAACGAAGTGGGTTTATCTGCAGCCCTGTTTTATTTCCCGAACTATGGCAAATACGAGCCATACAACGAAGCAGACAAAGACATATCATTGGCCGATTTCCAGGTTGTATCATGGATACTGTCTAACTTTTCCACCATTGACCAGGTCAAAGAATCCATCAACAACGTACGCATCATCAACGTAGACCCATCTGCATCGACCGTGCACTGGCGAATAACAGAACCATCAGGCCGTCAGGTTGTATTGGAAATTGTAAATGGCATTCCAAACTTTTATGAAAATGAAATTGGCGTATTAACCAATTCACCTGGTTTTCCATGGCATCTGACAAATTTGAACAACTATGTGAATTTGCATCCTGGCGGTGCTGGCCCGACCCAATTTGGTCCAATAACACTGCGTGCGTTTGGTGCAGGTTCGGGCTTTCGTGGATTACCGGGCGATTTTACCCCACCATCACGATTTGTACGTGCGGCATTTTTGCAAACCTTTTCGCTTCAGCCAGACAACGCATACGATGGCGTACAACAGTCATTTCAGATATTGGACAACGTCAACGTTCCATTGGGTGTCCAATTTGCGGTTGGCACGGCCCCCAACGACATGCCTGCGGCAACCCAGTGGACGATTGCAACCGACCTGCAAAACAAAAAGATTTATTATCACACCATGTACAATCGCACAATTCGAGAATTAAACATGGCAGATATAGACTTTGCCACGGTTCCTTTCCAGTATCATGCCCTGGACACGACCAAGCGACAAACAATTATTCCTGTGAATATAGATTAAAACATGGGGCGATTGCCCCATGTTTTATGACAGTTTATGGATAACCAACCCGCTGCGCAGTTTTGGTTCGAACCATGTTGTCTTGGGTGGCATTATATTACCGGTATCTGCAATATCGATAATCTGCCGCATGGTAACAGGATACAACGCAAATGCCGCAACCATTTCACCACTGTCGACCCGCTTTTGCAGCTCGCCCAGTCCACGAATACCGCCAACAAAGTCGATACGTTTTGACGTACGCAAATCCCCCAGGTTCAGAATCTTATCGAACACCAGGTTGGACAACACCGTCACATCCAGCACACCAATTGGGTCGTTATCATCATATGTGCCCTGCTTGGCGGTCAGCGAATACCACCGTCCATCCAGGTACATACCAAAATTATGCAGTGCATTTGGCTTATAGATTTCTGTTCCCATTTCCACCACATCAAACGATTCGCTTAATTTACCCAAGAATTCATCTGGTGTCAGTCCGTTCAAATCTTTGACCACACGGTTATAGTCGATAATTTTCAGCTGACTTTCCGGGAAGATAACAGCCAAGAAAAAGTTATACTCTTCATTTCCCGTATGATTTGGATTTGCCGCCCGCTTTTCTGCCCCGACCAGTGCCGCCGCCGCCGTACGATGATGCCCATCTGCGACATACAGTGCAGGAATCTGTTCGAATATTTCAGTAATACGTGCATTTACCGCCGCATCACGAATCGCCCAGAACGTATGTCCGAACCCATCTTCTGCAACAAAGTCATATTCTGGTTCTTGATTTTTTACAATATTTTCAACGATTTTGTTCATTTCGTCTACATCAGGGTACGCAAAGAACACCGGTTCAATATTTGCATTTTGGATACGCACATGAATCATGCGATCTTCTTCTTTATCTTTGCGTGTTAATTCGTGCTTTTTAATTTTGCCGGTCATATAGTCATCAACATTTGCCGCTGCGACCAATCCATATTGCGTACGTCCATCCATTGTCTGAGCATAGACATAGTACATTTCCGCATCATCCTGGACCAGCCATCCACGTTCCTGCCACAGCTTAAAATTTTCTACGGCTTTATCGTACACTGGCTGACTGTGTTCATCTGCGATTGGGTCAAAGTCAATTTCTGGCTTAATAATATGCAGCAGTGATTTTTCACCTGCTTCTTGCTTTGCCTCGACCGAGTTCAGCACATCATACGGTCTGGACGCGACCTGTGCGGCCAGTTCTTTTGGTGGTCTGACACCTGCAAATGGTTTAATTTTCATAACGACTCCTTTTATTTCGCCTGCGAATTATATCGCAGTCACCACAAAAGGCAATCTGATAAAAACGACAAAACAGAAAAAAATTTTCAAAAACGTGAAAAAAACACTTGCATTTATTCATGCAAAGGTATAAGATGCATAACGCTTTAGGGGTTGTAGCTCAGCTGGTTAGAGCGTCTGCCTGTCACGCAGAAGGTCGCGGGTTCGAGCCCCGTCAATCCCGCCAGTATTTACACCGTCATCATGACGGTGTTTTTTCTTGTTTATTATCTGGAAATATGCTTTATAATATGCGCAGAACAAAAAAAGGAGAACTAACATGAAATTCAGATTATTGACTGCTGCGGCATGTGCATTGGCGTTGGGGGCCTGTGGCAACGACACCCCGAACCCAGAACTGTTAAAGGGTGCAAACTTTGTATCTGCCCAACCTGGGGTTGACATTACATTATCATTTGACCCGACCGAGATGCGTGTATACGGACGTGTTGTAAACCTGTACAATGGTGGCTATACGGTTGACGGCGACCAGATTCACTTTGACGGCTTTGCCAGCACGATGATGATGGGCGAACCAGAAACAATGGAAATTGAACAAGAATACTTTCAGTTTATGCCAACTGTTGAAACCTATGAATTATCGGATGGCAAATTAACATTGATTGGCACAGACGGCAAAGAAATCATCTTTACCCAGGTTGAAACTCTGCCGGGCGAAGATACGGCACCTGCCCCATCAGATGCACCTGCGCCAGAAACGGTATCGGAATAAAATCATTTATAAACACTTGACAAGCCGGCAAACACCATGTATAATTTGCCGGCGTTCAGTTATGAACCTGGCAGTTTTGGCCCCATCGTCTAGAGGCCCAGGACACCGCCCTTTCAAGGCGAGAACACCGGTTCGAATCCGGTTGGGGCTGCCAAAATTACAACCGACCTTTGTGGTCGGTTTTAATTTTGCCTGTTCCCACCGAGATGAGAACCGCAGGTTCGGGGCGTCAGTTGGTGAAAACAAGTGCAAACGAAGTTTGAACCATACGTAGCGAAAGGGGCCCATGGAGTGAAAACGAACATGGGAATCAGACAATCCGGTTGGGGCTGCCAAAAATCAAAACCACCTTTGGGTGGTTTTTATTTTTGTTAAAGCGGACCCAACCGGATGCGCCAGAGTGCCGTTATTGGTGCGCATGCACCATATGAAAACGCAGTTTTCGTGGGCATCGCCCACAGGCACGCATGGCGAATACGAGAATACACAATTAGAAAAATCTTAAAAAATCGACCGTATGAGATTTTTTTGATTTTTATTATTGTGTATCGAGGGGGCGAGTTGGGGCTGCCAATAATCAAAACCGCATTTTTGCGGTTTTTTTGTTTGCTTTTCAATACTTTCAACGGTTCGAAAGTTAGGTATTGAAAACATACACCGTTTTACATATTTACGAACTTTTTCAGGTGTTCTTATTGATAATTTTTGTATATTGATATATCATTTGCACAGATTCTATAATAGAGGCACAAAAATGATTTATTACAATGTAAATGATATCGTTATCAGAGATATGGTCGAAACAGACCCGGAGATAATTACCCATGAAGAACATTTGCAAGGCTGGACAGACCAAAAAGTTGAAAAATATACACGCCGATTAAAAGATGTTGCCGACGGAAAATGCGTATCATTGGTTGCGGAATACAAGGGTAATGTCGCTGGGTATTTCAATGTGTATCCAAATTCAATGGGTGGCTCTTTTGGTGGCAAAGGATTGCCTGAATTGGTTGATTTTGGCGTGTTGGCAAAATACAGAAGGCGCGGTATCGGCAATGTTTTAATGCAAGTGGCAGAAGATATAGCACGGAGATATTCAGATACTGTTTATTTGGGCGTTGGTTTGAATCGAGATTACGGTTCTGCACAAAGATTGTACATCAAGCGAGGTTTTATTCCAGACGGAACAGGTTTATGGTGGAATGGAAAAAACCTTGACCCGTATGCCGACTTGAAAAACGACGATGAAGCCGCAATCTATATGTCAAAGAAGTTATAATGGACATCAAAAAAATTCTTTAACATCTCTCCCAAACTGCAACAATTCACGAATAAAATCAACTCGTGAATTGCTTGAGTGACCCCTGCCAAAAATCAAAACCGCATTTTTGCGGTTTTTTTGTTTGCTTTTCAATACTTTCATCAGTTCGTAAATCTGGCATCAAAAATAGACATCGTTTTGCCGGTTTACGAACTCTAACTTGCTCATAAAGTGCATATATGATAAAATTATACATAATAGTTGTGGGGAAAATGGATATGAGAATAACAATAAAAGGCAAAAGAATAAAACTGGTACATCTGGAACCATGCATGCAGAATGCAAAACTGCTGTATGACGTAGAAATTAGGAACAAAGAATACCTGTTGCCGTGGCTGTTATGGGTAAATGACATAAAATCCCCACAAGACGCACTTAATTTCTTGGTTCAATCTGACGAAAGATGGGAATCTGGCAAAGGGTATGAATACTTTATCGTATTAAATGATGAAATTATCGGCAATTGCGCCGCACATACTTTTGATACAAAGCACAAAAGAGCCGAATTAGGATATTGGTTAGCAAACGATTATCGCGGCAAAGGTTATATGATGGAAGCAGTTAGTTTGTTAGAAAAAGAATTATTTAAATCCGGAATCAACAAGATAGTAATCCATAATGACACACGTAATATAGGTTCTGTAAATGTTGCAAAAAATCTGGGCTATGAATTAGAGGGCGTGCTAAAGCAGGAAAGATGGACGGCATACGAAAATCGTTTTCGCGACATAAACTGTTTTGCAAAATTTAAGAACAAGAAATAAAGTATTTCGTTAAAAACACCTTAACTTCTTTGCCAAACCACAATAAATCACTGATAGTATCATTTCGCAAATTGCATAGCTGGCCCTGCCAAAAATCAAAACCACCTTTGGGTGGTTTTTTCTTTACCCACAAAATTATACAGACTATAATCACAACACAGACCCAAAGGGGGAACCTATGAAATCTAACACATTTACCGAGGTATTGGCCAAACCATACTTTCGCACAAAACGCATGTTCTTGCACTTGACCGACATCCTGATACGTGATCGGACCAAACGTAATTCATTTTGCTCGTGGGCGACATTTCCACGTTTTGCAGAAACGATAAATCACGAACCGTATGCCCCACGTATAAACGTTGCATTTTGTTTTAACCAGAATTTAATTTTACAGGCAACAACCACAATTCTATCATTATTGCATAATTCTCCAACCTGCAGCTATGACATCTATTGCGTCACAGACATCACCCCTGGTCAGCGGCAAACACTGTCCCAGACCATCGCCCAGGTCAGCCCACAATCCAAGGTACATTTTCTGAAACCAAATTCAGACTATGCGGACGCACAACTGGGCACATGGTCTGATGCAATTTATTGGCGATGCATGTTACCGGCACTGCTGCCCAACATTGACCAAATTATATATGCAGATGTTGACACTGTATTTTTATCAGACCTGCGTGCCGTCAATGAAATTGACTTTGGCGACAAATTAATTGCCGGCTGTTTTGACAAGCCCGGCTATATCAACAGTGGCTTTATGGTCATGAATCTGAAACAGATTCGCACAGAAAATATATACCCAAAAATGATTGATTGGGCCCGAAATAATCTGACCAAATATCCTGACCAGGACATGATAAATCACGTTTGTCATGGACGCATATTACCATTATCACGTAAATACAACCTGATTGTTGTTGCCGCCTATAGCATGCTGAAAAACATGACAATCAAACAGTACAACGATTTGAAGCATCCAGTTATGTTGCATTATGCCGGCAAATTAAAGCCATGGGACTATTCAATAAAATCGTTCTTTACGTTTGATATCTGGCGAAAATATGCACGCATGACGGGACTGACCGACAAATAAATCCACCACCCAAACGGGTGGTATTTTTATTGATTACAAAACCCTTTATACACATCCCCATCAGAAAAAGAGTGCAAAATCATTTGTATACAAAAAATTGACATACTGCATTATTTATGCCTATAATATTCACATGAAGAAAATAATATTTTTAATTTTAGGTTGCATGATTATTTTATCTGGCTGCGGTGTAAAATCCGAACTGGCCCGTCCTAGTTCATCATTTCCACGCGATTACCCGATATACTAGTATACCCCACTGCTGGAAACATAAGGATTAGTGATTAAAAAAATCCCCCGTTTGGGGGATTTATAATCGCAATCAATTTTTATTTATCCAATGCTGCATTGATTTGATCAGCTGGGATGGCACCTGGATATGCCTGTTCGCCGATAATCAAGAATGGTGTACCTGTGATTTCGAATTGATTTGCCAAATCACGAACATTTGCCAATTCCTGTGCGACGATTGCACTGTCCATATCTTCTTTCAGCTGTTTTGTATCCAGACCGGCTTCTTTTGCGAATTTCATCAAGTTCTTTTCAATAGCCGCCGCCAATTTTTCCTGATCTTCGATATTTTCAGATGGGCGATATTCTTTTGTCATAACGATATCAACAAATTTTGCTGCTTTATCTTTATCCTGCATATTTGCTGCAATCATTGCACGTGCAGGTCCATCAGACATTACACCGTGAATCGAGAAGTTTTTAATAACAACACGAACGTCATCACGTGATTTCATTACGCGATCCAGTTCACCGTGCACACGACGGCAATAGCCACACGATGCAGCGGTCCAAACATAGATTGTCTTTTTGGCTTCACGGTTACCCAAGATTGGTGCATGTTCAGACATTTCGAACGCACGTTCACGAACGTACTGACGAATCGCCTTGTTCTTTTCTGCGTTCTGCATTTCCTGCATACCATTTGCCATATCCTGCAGAATCATAGGATTAACGCTGGTCAAATAGTACGGCACAAACAGACGACATACACTGCCTGCGACCATAATAATTGCGATAATTTTGATTGCTTTGTTTACCATGATAATGCCCATGGCTGGCTTTTTGTCGCCACGTTTCAGCAGCATACCGCCAAACATGTACAACGCGATACCCAATACCAGTACCAATATTGTCCAAGTCATGATTTTCTCCTTACTTATGTTGAACAGGTCAACCATAGCAAATTTTAACAAAAGTGCAAGGAATAAATATATTAATTTTAAACAATCTTTAACATACGCCGCATATTTGGTATTTGTGTCCCCTGTTGCATACATATACTTTCCAGGAAACGCAGTGTTACATTCAGATTTACGGGCAAAGAATATAACTTATTTATATATGGTCGTGCACAGTCTGCACAAACCGCGCGTCCTGTCCGCGGCGACAAATGCGTTAAACCATATCTGGTTCCACATCCCGAACACTTTGTACAGTCCAACGCATAGCCCAAATCACGCAACAGATTTAATTCCCACGTTAAATACGCCTTTGCATCACCCTGCCCCAGTGCATTTAACAAAATCATCGTTTCATCAAACAAAGTCATATATTCTTCGCGTTCTGGCAACAAAGTATTCAGCAAATCGAATGCGGCATTCATACATGCCAATCTTTGCTGAAATGCCATAATTGGCACAGCCAGATTTTTTTCTGCCTCCCAATGAAATATTCCCAACTGTGAATCCAGTCGTGCATTCCACACCATACTTCCGACCTGACCAACCAAGGGTCTGTTTTTCTTTGCGACAATTGCCCCCCGCATCATTCCGCTAATAATGCCATAATCGTGCGAGAATACACGTGCAATTGCATCACGTTCATTAAATGGCCGAATATTTATCAAGATACCATTTGATTCCAGTTTCATAACGCAATATATATTAAACAGAATTGTGAATATTTACAACCCAGAAAAAATCCCCCATTTGGGGGATTGTCATTTACATTTTTTCAACATAGTCTATATCTATTTCTGTTTTAAAGATGCCACGGTCGACCTCGCCATACAGCTTTACCGTATCTTCTGGTCGAACGGTTTGGCCACGCCAATCTTCATCATCTATTTCAACTGTGATTGAACCTGTTGCATCTTCGAACAGATACTTTTCGCCCCCCATACGTTGAACAATATGCCCTTTGATAATAACAGGGACATCGTCACGCATTTCATTTACCTGTTTAACTGTAACGATTGTTTCTGCCCCGCTGACAAAACCACCCTTGGCATTTGTTGCAACCGGTGCGGCAGAATCTGGTCCCTGGAAATCGGCAGCCGCAGTTCCAATGGCCAATACAGCCACAACGACAGACGTTAAAATTTTTTTCATAATAAACCCCCTTTGGTTAATGTTAATTGCAAGCAAATTATATCATACACACAACACAATTTGTCCAGGATTTTTTACATAAAACAAGACGGGGCAATTTGCCCCGTTTTTATATTACATTTGAATATCTTCACACTTTTCTATTGGTGTTCCCGATTCACATTCGACACCACGCGAATCCCACAATCCCAAAAATCCACGAGAACCTTTGGTTTTGCAATCTTTGGTAATTGTTGATGTACACACATGACAAACACGAGTATCACGATTAAACACAGACCACATTTCACGTGTTCCACCATCAAATTCCGAACTATATTTATCAGACGCTAATGCAACCACAGCCTTGACCGCCGCATCCGCAATAATACCCGCCGGATTAAATGTTGAAATACTCCCAGCCACACTCTGTGCGATCTCGCCTCCCAAACTTGCAAACTTACTTGCCGCAACTGTGGCACCAACACTGCCTGCTATCGTTGCCGCCGATGCACCAATTGATCCCGCCACACCGCCATCCGAACCACCTGCGGCGGCACCAGATGCGGTTGACATAGATGCCTTGCCTAATGTTGTTGATGAATGCGAGCCACCCGCCGCCAACGATGCATTTGAAACGCCACCAAATTCCATAACAATTGCGCCCGCCGGCAACAACGAAGTATCCAATTCAGCCGCAGAAATTCCTTGGGCTGTGCCATTTGAGGCCGGCAATTTATTACACATCAAATTCGCCAAATCAACCGACGCTCCATCCATCGCTTTGGCCAAATATTCATTATACTTTTTGTTATAATTATCTTGGGCCTGGCGCAGCGCCGCAACCGCAATCTGCATTTTAACCTGGTTCAGCAAATTTGGAAAACGCGCGGATGTTTTTTCCTTTTTACCTGTAATCTGTCCCAAATCACGACCACTGACACAGAACTGAATTTGCGGATCTTGTTCAATCATTGTCACAACGCGATTAATTGTCCCCTGAATATTTTCCAATTCATACAAAATAGAATCTGCAACAGACACATACGGTGCCGGAACAGCCTGGGATTCAGACAAGAAATTCACATAATCTTGGATATCAATCAAACCGGCATCTTCCATATTCATACCAACTTTGACCTTGCCAAATGAAATCATACCAGTTAAACGATGAACACCACCATCTTTTTGATACTGTAACGAACCCGTTCCCATTGCATCATCGGCGGCAAATTTATTACAGTCGGTGGTACTACCACAAACCTCGGCCATTTTTCTATCAACCAATTCCTGACACTGGTCCAATGCGGCATTATCAATATTCAGATACAGTCCCATCAACATAGAATCCAAATCATCCATTGAAAACTTCGGATTGTTCGCCTTGCAAACAACCAAACTGTCAATCGGACAAATATCATGGATATAATTGTAATCCATACCAATACAGTTCTGGAAATTTTCCCCACAGCGCGTATCGGCGGTAAAGCAATCCTTGACCTCTTGCGTACATGCATCTACACGCATTGCGGCCAGTTTATCAACAACATAGCCCCAAATCATTGGTTCCATTCTTTCACACGGATCAATTTCAACCTTGCAGAAACTGCGTGCCATATCTGGTCGCGACAGACACGCATCCATAGAATCTACGCCCTTGCCGGCAATATCATCTTTACATGCCTTTTGTATACAATTTGAAATATTGGTCAAGCACGACTGGCGGAATTTCGATTCTGCGGCAGATTCTGCAACCTTGATTGTGGGTGCGGCCTCGCGCAGGAAAGCGGGCCAAACCATATCACGCACAGCCATACACTGCCCCAAGACACTTTCACAAATGGTGCGTTTTGCACTTAACATCTCCAAAGTGGACGCAGTAATATCATAGGTATCAACAGTTGCGACTGTTGTACCGGCTGTACTGATTGCCTTGTTATTCTGCATATTTTCAGACGCAATTGTTGACACACAATTTTCCCAATTATCACCACATGCATCTGATGTTTGCATACATTTCTTGAATTCGACCATACACTGTCCCAGGTCGTATTTATTGGCGGCATCAAAGCTTTCTTTCAATGCGGCCCGCACATCTGCATTTGCCTGTGCCAGTGCAGCATCGGCCTCGGCCTTTTTATTATTCAAACTGTTTTCAAACCCCTTGCAGTCTGATGTAATTTGCCGTGAATACATATTACGCAACAAAGAAATATCTTTTTCACAATTCTCTGGCACCTGCTCTAAACACAGTTCTTCGGCCGACTGGTAAAGTGCCGCCCCCGTCAGGGTCGAGAAATCAGACACATCGTCTTCACCCAGGTTGGTATCCCACAGTGCCAACAGCTCTGCACGTTTCTTTTCCTTGTCAGATTTTTCAGAAATATCGTCAACATCGACCAGGTTTCCATCTTCATCATATTGACGTGTTCCTGTAAAAATGATATCCGCCTGTGCACCGGCCTGCACTTTTTCCACTTCTTCGGTTGCAATACGGTCTGCCTCGGCCAGGATATCTTGGATTTCAGCAAATCTTTTTTCATACCCTGCATGCAAATCACTGCACGCACAGCTGCCACCGCTTTCATTATCTGAAATACAGAACTGATCCATACATCCATAATAGGCATCATAACAATCCTGATTATACAGGCCCTTGGGTGCCGTCTTGGTACGCACAGTTGTACCTTTTTGAATTGCGGACTGCTTGCTATTTTTTGCAACCGCGGCCAATGCACAGTTATCCACCATGACCGACATCAGTCCCGCCACACTAAACAATGCAACCAAGCTTATTTTCAGCATATTCTCTCTCCATCATACTAATTACATATTTATATCTTCACAGCTTTCGATTTCCTGACAAAAGTCTTCTTTACCACCGGCCAAAGCACCACCAACACCGGCACCTACGGCACCAACAATACCACCAATTGCAGTTCCCCACCCAGGTGTTATCATGGTTCCTGCGGCGGCACCTGCAGACAAACCACCAGCGGCGGCCTTTAATGCAGACGATGCCTTTGATTCACCGCCGGTTTCACAAACCTGTTGCATACGGCATACATGACAATTACGCAAACTTGGCTCGAACGACACACTGCGTATATAGCTGTAATTTTTATCAGACTTTTCCGGTGTTTCAACCTGATATGTCGCATAGCAATTCTTTTCTGCTTCTTCTAAATCCTGCTGACGTGACAGTTCGGCAATCCTGGATTCCAATTCACGCATCGCACGATTTTCTGCACCAATTTCTGCAATCAACTTGGCTGTATTAAATACGTTAACCCCCAGACTGTTACGTCCCGCCGGTTTTTCCGCATCTGCACATGCGGCAACGGTAACATCCTGTTCGAACTGTTTAAAGAATTCGTCAACCGCCGCCTTGGAATTATTACGCACCCGAACACGCAGTTCAGCCATAGCAGCTTCATCTGCTGGAATTTCTGTCAAACCAACAACCACATCATCCGACGGCAGGCATGCCATATCTGTTCCACACACACGCCCCAGCTGTTCCCCGAAATAGTTCACACACCCCTGCATCATCTGGTAATCCATCTGCAGAACCGCCGCCGACACGATTATATCGAACTGGGTTTCATTTTTACACGATGGGAACATATCCTGTGGACACATTGCAATGATTTCAGGTACTTTTTTACCAACACATTCTGGTGCAGTAAAGTTTTCACCACATTTATCACGCAGACATGCATCAACATCATTTTGACAGAATTGTGTACGCAAATAGCCCAATTTATCATTTACAACGGCCTTTAATCCCGGGATAATATCATTACATTCATCAATAATCGGACAAACGCCCGCCGCGACATTAACATCTGTCAAACATGCCGAATTGGTTGTTGTTGAACATCCATCCTCCAGGCAAACCTGAATCTGGGCCAAACACGTCTGACGACGATATTTATCGGCATACTTTGCGGCATCAACCAATATCGCCTCTGCCTCGGCTGCCCAATCTTGCAGAACATAATCCTTGACCGCCATACACTGGTCCAGAACATTTTCACATGCGTTCGCACGGCGTCCCAACAGGTCTGCATCCAGACAGTTTTCAAAGTTCGCCCCACAACCACCTTTGTCTGCAATACATGACCGATAGGCCAGCAAACATTCCCCACGATTATATTTATTCGTAGTTTCCAGCATTGCCAATCTGGCCTGCCGAACGGCGGCCTCGGCGGTACGTTTATTTGCCTGTGCGTTTATTTTTTGCTCACCCAGATACGTACTAAATGCCTTGCAATCTGCCACAATCTGACGCGAATACAACATTTCTTCCATTTCTGCCTTGGAACCACACGATTCCAGCTCTGCCGCACAATATTCAGCGGCCATTGCATACAAATTATCGCCAATATTTTCATCTGCATCCAGACTTTCCGAATCGTCTGCACCGCTGTTCAGCCATTCAGAAAAGCTAAGTCCCGACGCACGCGAACTTTTTTTTGCGGCTTCACTCTCGCCAAAGACCAGACGTGCCTTGGCCCCCAACTGTTCACGTTCAACCCCTTCTGTATATAATTTATCTGCCTCGTCTTGGATTTTTTGAATTTCCTGAATCAAACTCTTAGATTGATTTATATTGGCCGAGCATGCACATCTGTACCCTTCGGATTCATCCAGCAGACAAAATTCATCCATACATGCACGATATGCAGTTCTGCAATCTTTTTTCTCGGTCTCGACTATCTCTGTCGACTTTTGGTCTGCGACAGGATATTCTGAATCTGTGATTGAATCATTGCTTTCTGGCACATCAGGCACATCAGGCACATCAGGCACAACCTTCAGATTATCTGATTCGTTTTGTTTTTCTGTGCTTTCAGTTTGTTGTTCGTTGGCCGTCTGTACCTGTTGCTGAATCTTTTTTTCCAAATTCGCCCCCCTGACGCCGGCCAAAGAAACCCTTTGCACACCGACACGTGCATTTGCCGTACGTTCGGCACTGAACGCCGCAACTGGGGATAAAAACAACAAAGACATCAAAATTTTAAAAATCATCAGACTCCACCCTAATACAATTATTCATATTTTATCAAACAAATGCCCCCCGTGCAAGCAGATAAAAACAACTTGCATTTTTTCATCATACACTGTATCATTTCACCCGGTAAAAGCCCAAGGAATTACTATATGGCAAAAGACGACGTTATTGTTTTCAGTGGCACAGTCGAAGACAAGTTGCCCAACACCATGTTCCGTGTAAAATTGGAAAACGGTCATGAGATTTTGGCAACGGTCTGCGGCAAAATGCGCAAAGCACGCATTTGGGTGAACGTTGGCGAACGCGTCCGCGTTGAAATGACCCCATACGATTTGGACAAGGGTCGCATTACATTTGTGGAACGCACCCGTCCAACAACTGAAACGACAAAATAAAAATCTCCGCCAAACGGCGGGATTTTTTCTGGACAAACACATTCATTTTTCTTGTCTGCCAAAACTTTTTTTGATAGAATAAAAGCATTATCAAGAAAGGAATGAAACGGTTATTTTATCTTACCCTGACAATGGTAATGGGCGTTGGTGTTGCCAACGCAGCTGTTCGCAGTACAAATTCGCCCACCCGCACCACGTCCGAGCGTTCAACCATTTCCCGTGCGGCAGCGTCACCATCCTCTACTGTTTCCGAGACCCGTGGCACTACTGCACGCACCACGCCCCAGCGCAACACGGTTGCACGAACTGGCACGGTATCCAACCGCAATTTCCAAACATCACGCACAACAACGGCTTCACGTTCTGCCCGGTCTGCCACCCCCACGGCACGAACGGCGGCGCTTGTTCATCAGACTCGCCCAAACTCATCGACCACATCTGCCCGGTCTGCCACCACATCACGTGGCACAATTACATTAAACACATACGATTCTGTAACATTTGGCACGGGTTATAACACATGTCGTGACGCATACTTTACATGCATGGACCAGTTTTGCAGCACCGCCAACGACACATATCGCCGGTGCATATGCTCATCCAAGCTGCCTTTGGTTCAATCACGCGAACGTGCCTTGGCCCAGGCATCTGACCAAATCCAGGACTTTATAAATCTGAACCTGTCCGTCATAGACAAAACCGCGAGCGAGGTTAACGCAATGCTGTCGGCATCATCGGGTGAATTGGCACAATCTGTCACCAACGACACATCGGCTGCATCATCCCAGTTATCTGGCATACGCGATGTTTTATCTGGCACGAAAAAGCAGTCATTATCCACCCAGGGCACATTGGATATTGCAGGGGACATAAACTCTATTTGGGCAACAACAGATTTAACTGGCGGTGTCAATTTATCAAACCTGGTTGGCGAACAGTTATACAATGCGGTTCACGCCCAATGTTCTGCATTGGTTGCGGACAGATGTCCATCCGAGACGACCCAGACAATGGTTGTATCTGCATATGGCATGTACATAGAAAATGATTGTTCACTGGTAATAAATGCCCTGGACAAAAAATTGGCCGAGACAAATAATAACATTCGTGCAACGGAACGTGAAATGAACCATGCACGTTTGAAAAACTATGACTCGCACAATTCCAGTGCGATTAACGATTGTATCGCCCAGGTACGTCGTGACATTACTGCGGATGCTGCATGTGGGGCGGATTACATACACTGTCTGGACATAACCGGTCTGTATTTAAACATATCAACTGGCCAGCCGATATACAGTCCGAACTTTTATCAATTAACATCTCAGATATCTTTAAGTGGTGATGTTTTAACAAATCAAACCAATCGCTTATTGGTGGCCGAATTGAATCGCAAGCGTATTTTTGCTGAACGTGGTCTGGACACCTGCCGTGACATTGCCGATGCGGTATGGGATGAATTTTTACGCCAGGCCATCACTGAAATATACCAGGGTCAACAGGAACGCATTCGCACCGTCCGGAACGAATGTTTGGACGTTGTCAACAATTGTTATGACACGCAAACCAATTCATTAAAGGACTTCAGCAACGTCAAAGACCAAATGTTATTGGGTTCTCGGTTGGAATTATCCGAAGAAATGTGTCGTGAAAAATTGGATGCCTGCAGTAATTTGTACGGTGGTGGCCCATCGGGTCTGACAGAATTACTGGTTGCGATGAAGAATATCACATCACTGCAAATATCCAACGACTGTACTGCGGCCCTGGTTGATTTTACAACCGATTTATGTTCTCCGCCCAGCAATGATTCCCTGCACAGTTATCCATATGCATGCCGTGTTTATGCTCCTGGCGAACAGAAATACGCTGAAAACGAGCGTTGTAATGCACTTACGCAGAACAGTACGAACTCGTTCTATCAGGGTGACATCGTGCAAGGCACCACAACAGCCGCTGGCTATTCATGTGGTAACAACCGCCGTTATATCTCATGCAACGTGGATTTTTACATAACAAGTCTGACTGGCAACAATAAATGCCTGCCATGTCCAGAGGGCTGTAAATGTGAGGGTGGCACAAAACCTCCAACCAAGGACCAAAACAGTGCAAAAAAATGTCCACTTTCCAGGCTTGAAGATAACGAATGTGGCTCTGACTATGCAGGCAGTTTGTATCAACAAATGATTCGTTATGCTAAACAGGTATGTGTTCGCCCATCTGAATCAACCAAAGAATTAACCGTCCGCGTAATGCAGGATATAAACATGGTAATGGACAAATTGCACACAGACATGGCCACATCATTATCTGCAGAATGTTCCCGTTGGGACGGCGTGTGGGTTGACTATGAATGGACAGACGACAAAACCAACGATTGCGTTGTTGAAAACTGTGAATACCCAGACAACCTGCACGACATCACGGGTCACGAATTAAACAAACGGTTCTATGATGAAACTGGTGCAAACACAAAATGGGGCTATTGTGCAAACAAAGACTCGGCAAACACACAAACAGACACCGCTGCCAGCTCTGTTCATGAAACAACTGAATAATCTTGCGATGGGCCAACAAATCTGATAAAATAAAGACAAAATTATAAGATTAAGAATCAAAATGAAAAAAGCATTATATCTTTCAATTTTTACAATCTGTGTTGTGACCGCATCACACGGTGCATCCACACCATGGTGGTTACGTCCAACGGTATGTCGTCTGAATCCATCCACATGCTATAAAAATATGACCAACGGTTATTTTATTGACATTGGCAATTCGGAAACATGGGACGTATCGGGTAATTGCTGGGGGTTAAAGTTGATTTGTGCGGATGCCCTTCAAAATGCAACGGGTACAGATTCTGTCCCGATGGAACGGGCAGACATCGCCGCTAAAAAGAATATTCGCAGTGATTTTGACACAGACAAATTATCGATGGATGGCGACTGTTTTGGTCGTCGCATTACATCATCTGACGGATCCATGGCATACGTAGATAAAACCTATGTTCCGATATGGTGTCCGGGGATTTTATCTAATCCAGACGAATTTTTGGAAAACGGCGAAATTGAAACAAACATAAATAATCAACCGAAATGTACAGAATTGGCGGATATGGGTTATGCTGCAATAGACACTGGGAAATGTTATGGCAAATACTTTGATTCATCACAATACTATATTGAATGTGGCACCAAGATGCAACCCTCTCGCATAATCATATTAAATGGTGCAGATACGAATGCACCCCAGGATGGTGCACCTGCGACCCTGACTGATGCCGAACGGGTATTTGAATCTATGTACCAAACATCTGCGGAACAAAGAAAGAAATATTTTTCAGATTCAGAATAATACTCCCGCCTGTTTGGCGGGATTTTTTAACCCTAGATTCCCAATGTGTGTGTTAATTTTAACATGAATACAGACTCGTTACCAAAGTCATCTGTATTATTTGGATTTATCCGATAAACAAATCCAAACGCCGCATCTGTAAAGGCACCGATATTATGACGATATGTTCCAGAAAAACGCAATTCTCGCTTGTCTGCATGCAAATCAATATCTTCAATTCCTGCGTCACGCAACACAATATCGTATTTACTGTCCCCCAGTTTCACAACATCAAAGTCCGCCCGTGCATATTGCAAAGCCCCATCTGTTATTGCCAATGGCTGTGCCAGTGCGAACTCTAAATTTCCAATATTTGCACCGAATGCAAATGCATTTGATTCAATATCCGACACCCCGACTATAAACTGCCCAGGTGCGTGTGCATTTGTTCGTGCGAATGTTGCCCGTGCCATCAGATTTACAGAATCACAAACACGATATTGCACAGTCGAATCCACATATACAGTATCACCATTACCAAGATTAAACAACCCGCCAGTCTGTGCCCCCAGCAAAGTATCTGTTTCATTTGCGGCACCAAGTGCAACCGCAAAAGAAACCTTTTGATTATCCCATTCGATGTGTGACTGTCCCCCTCTCATCAACCCCAGCGTTGCTGGCAGATACTGTGCAGAAATGGTCGGATCGTTTTCCAACAATCCTTCGTCTGTAATTGCACCAGAAAACACACGACCACCAAACGCCCAGTTACCCTGGTGATAAACAACATCTGACACAACGGCATTTGAAACCAATCCCAAAATTGGATGGGCGGTTCCATCAAACCGTGAAACACCGTCTGTCAGGTGGTGTTGATATGACGCTGCAAAATCCCACTTTCCCGCATCAAAATCTAACTTAAAACTGTCCAGGCCATTTTTATTATCATCATATGCACGCTGTGCAAAGGCCATTTCGATTCCCATCCTGCCCATCTGGGTACGTTTCAGGACATCTTTTTTGGTTGCCAATTCCCCCAGCATATCCCCCATATATAATGCATGCCTGTCATTATTCCCCATCTGAATTGTATTTTCCCAAACACGTGGCAAAACGATATCAGCATCTGCACTGGTCAACACATCAAAGAACGGCACAGAAATTGTCGCCCCCCCCAGGTTTAACACAGACGATGATCTGAACACAGTATTTGCGGCTGCACGCCAATACGCATTACCATCCCCAGACACTATACTATCACCATTAAAAAAGTAAATTGTTGTACCTGGTCGCGTTGCCCGTTCTATATTTATCAACCCATAGCCAAAGACTTCTTTAAATGCACTTAAATACTGTGCATCAGTCATCAGGTCAGAAGAATAATCACCCGGCAGATTATACCTTTCCTTCAGATATGCAACCAATTCTGATTCACTGGCCCACGAACGTCCTGTCCCAGGATTTGTTCCCAGATATGCACCATCTGCGGTCAGTGCCAGCAATGAAAATACGTCCTGGTTGCTCAGATATGAAAATGCCGACTGAACACTTGCGATTCCGCCCGCCATTGCAGCCACAGCATTTTCTGCATTTATGCCTGGTGCGGCAAAACACCATGGGTCAACACCATTAATCGCCAAACCTGCCGAGCCACATTTACGTGCCGAATACAAATGTTCATAATAATCATCTGTTTGGTCATCTGGTGTACCATTATCGTTCAGTCCTGTTTGCCATTGTGACAATTTTATTTTACCCGTTGCCGAATCAGGTCCCGTATAGCCAGACACAGAATCGATTCCCGATGTTCCTTTTTCTGTCTGAACCGCCACGACCGATACAAACAAATGTTCCAAATTCGGATACAACACAGGTGCAAAGTTTTCAAACGTTGCATCCAGCGTAGCGGTGGACATCCCTGCCCCCAGACCAACTTCAAACGCACCAGTCGAGTTTACAATTATTTGATTCTGATTATTTCCAATCCATTCAAACAAATTATTTGCAACGGCACCAGGTTTATCAACAGACGCATCATCTGACGTATCCAAATTATAGTAGTGATTTATCACCCCTGCAAAAGCATTTTTCTTTCCGGCATCTTGCGGGGCGACACTTACCAAATTTGCGATTCCATCTAAATCGACATAGGACACATCCATTGATGCCGGGTTTTGTGCTATATTGGCAATTACACTAACAACATTTTTCTGTGCGGCCCCCAACATAGCGGAATAATTCATAACATCAATTTGTTTCAAAGAATTAACCTCACCGGCAAAGTATGCCTCGTACAGGGTATCATTTAATTCAAATCTTAACACGTTTCCATTATTGGTACCATACAGAACATCCGAATCGTCTGCGACATTAACCGCCGTAAATGTTCCGCCTGTTGCCAATGTAATTTTATATTCTGTTCCACTTACAGTTATTGTATCATCATTGGTCCAGGTTTTGGCATCTGACGCATTTGTCACAGTACCAACCGTTTGATTTTTTGCCAAACCGCCACCCGTACGATAAACAGCCAATGTTCCATTTGGCACAAACCCGTATGCATCACCGGTTGCACGACCACCATATTCCCACCCTGCGATTATTTTACCATCCAGTGTTTCTGCATCGCTGGCATTTCCAAAAACAGTTCCATGTCCAGAAAAGTCAAACCCTGTTTCTTCGGTTGTATCATTCAGGTCGGTCATATTTGTTCTGTTTATAAATTTGCGAGATATTTTTATTGCATTTGCCATAGCGTCCTGACAATTGACTGACGCGGAACCATATTGTGTACAAATAGATTGAATATTTTTTATCTGCGTTTCATCAACCCATGTCAGATATCCATCAACCAAACTGCCTGTTGGATTAACACCATTTTGCGTGACCATGGCCACAGCAGCGGGTTTTCCACCACCAGGCACATCACCAACCCATGGCAAGCTGGCCAAATCGAAAGGTGTTTTATCTGTTGAAATACGAATCGCCCCCAGTCCCAAATAACCACGTGCAAACGCATTATATGCATACGTCATCAGCAAATAGTTAAAGGGCTTCATATAATCGAAATCCCACTTTCGCACATTATCTGCAGACGGGCTCCACTCGTCAACATCATTGCATATTCCTGTTTTTGAATCACATGCCGGTCCATACGGCAACTTTGCAAAGGCCTCGTTTGAATCACCACTGCCACTTCCGTCACCACCTGGGTTATTATTTGGCCTGTCCCCACCCGAAGAAGGTGGTTGGTTATCATTTCCCGGATCCAGCACATCTGTCAACAGGAACAATCCACCTGCGACAACGGCGGCCCCCGCCGCCGCTAATGTCATACCCTGGGCGGACGACAGTCCACTGAACAATCCACCTGTATCGACCCTGGGTTTATTTCTTTGTTTATACTGTTTAATCTGCCGGTCACATTGTGATGCATCGGCCCCATACATTTGCAGTATTTGTGCCGCCCGCACATCATTATTCATCAGTGCCGTACACACAATCGACACGCCTGTTGAATCAACAAAGTTAACATCCGCCCCATTATTAACCAACGCTTGAACCTGTTGGATATCGGCACTTTTCGCCGCCGCCAACAGCTGTGCCGCCAGCATAAAGTCATTACCTGCCGCAGACGCAACCAAAGGTGAAAAAAACAATGAAACAATTAATAATCTGATAAACTTCATCGAATATTCTCTCTGTCTAAACAAATCCTAGCACAAAAACATTTTCTATGTCCAGCCAAAAAAAGTATAAAAAACAGGCCTGCGATTGCAGGCCATATTTTTATCATCAATCCACATTTATTATTTATAAACGCGACGTGTTGTCTGGAATTCGCATTCAATAATAATTTCACGCGTTTTTATAAATCTAATAACAGAATCTTGTCGATTGATAACAACATTATTATTATCACCGACAACGATATTACCATTATTAACTGCGCCGTTTTTCAATGTAACCTCTGTATTACCACAGGCATTCTTTTCAACAACAACATTACCGTTATTTTTTGCCGAGTCCAACACCACCACATTCTTTGCATTGTGTGGCGGGCAGTATTCAGGCAGCTTTTTTTCCGGCAACACAACCACACACACAGTATCTTTTGGCTGTGGCTTTGGCTGTGGCTTTGGCTGTGGCTTTGGTTGTGGTTTTGGTTGTGGCTTTGGTTGTGGTTTTGGCTTAACTGGTGCCGCTTTTTTCCCAGAATTGCGACAATCTTTCAATTTTGCATTTACCACATCCAGCGAATCATTCAGCACGATGATTGAATCGCGTTGCATCTTGATTGTATCTGCCTTGGCCCGATTATCATCACCCAAACGTTTATTTGCATCATTAACCCGCTTGATATGCACCGTGGCAGAATCCAACACTTGCTTATATTCATTCAGCGTATTGTTCAATGATTTTTTTTCAAATTGTTCATTGTTTTTCTGGCTGCACTGTGCAACCCCAAACACGGTCAACAGTACCGCCGCCACACCGGCTGCAGTATGTATAACCCACCAATTTCTTGTTCTTGCCATTTAAAATCCTTTTGTTTTTTTACTATCGCACACTAAATATAGACAAACAATAATGTTTTGTCAAGTTGTTTATTTAATTTTTCATTTACATAAAAAAGTGTTTTTGATATAATGCCCCTAAGCGAGAGAATATGAAAGCATACATTTTATTTTTAATACCTGCCCTGATGATTTCTGGTGGTGTGCATGCGGCTGTTTCATGTTCACGTGCGAATCTGACGCGTTGTTTGGATTCTGTATGTGCGATAAACGCCTCGTCGAACGCATCTGCCCGTTGTCAGTACTGTGGCACATCTGGTGCAGGAACGCCGCCACGGAACGCGATGCGTTCTGTATCGGTTGGTTCATCCACAAAATACAACATATCGGACAAGGAATTAAAATCCGCACCATCTGACCCGGGCCAGCGTTATGCCTGGGCAACGAACCAGTGTATAAAAAAGGTATCAGGATGCACCCCTGATGACGTATCAGAAACATACGACAGTCTGATTGAACAATCATGTCGTGCGGCGGGTGTATCTGCCCAGTTGAATCGTACACTTGAATCATCATCCCGCGAACAGACCAAAACGACATGCATGTCAACGATTCAGTTATGCATGATATCAGACGCACGCTGCATGTCAGACTATCGCAATTGCGAATCTGATTCAGATTTTGACAATTTTTTCTCGGGCTGTGCGGTTGAATCAGCTGGTTGCGACAATCACATTTCATCTGTACGTGCAGATTTAATATCCGAACGCGACAACGCGATTAAGAACGCAGAAAGAATGTTGGCACAGACGGTTGAAACATACACCGCCGCACGTGAAAAAAAGTTAACAAACATAAAAAATGGTTGCAGCAACAATGCCGCCCGCGACGCATGTGTTGAAACAGTATGCAGAAACAACATGCGCAACGGCTGTGGTGACGGGAACGAATCGGAACGCTCTATGGCAGTCCAGCTTTGCCAATTTTACCAGGTTGCCTGCCAAACCATTAACTAACGACTATCGCAGGACAAGGCACAAGGAATGAATACACAGACAAGAATCTTATCGACATACATTATCACTGCGATTTGCGGGCTTTTCTGGATAACCGGTTCGACCGATGCCGCGGTTGTTTCCCGCACCCAGCGCAAGACATCTGCAGCTTCACGCGTACCGACAATGGCACTGCAGACGACCGCCCCACAGACAACGGAACCAGAAACAACAGAAACAATTGAAACAGTTCAGTCAAACACAGACACGGTCATTTCTGTTCCCCCCCAGGTTGATACATCCGACACAGATACCCAGATTATCATAGAAGACAAATCATCAACCTTTGACGAAATTTTGGGCACAACCACCAACACATCCGCGGGGTCTGACACACTGGCCCAGCAAATTCGTGCCCAGCGTGCGGCACTGGATGCTGCGGATGCGGTAAATGCACAAAATCAGGCGGCCAAATCTGGTGGGAAAAACGCATGTGATGCGAATCTGCGTGCCTGTATGGCGGAAAAATGTGGAACCGATTTTACCAAGTGTGCGGGCGACACAGAAACCATGTTCGGAACCAAGTTGGACGAATGTCGTCGCGATTTATCATGCACCGGCCAGGAATACAAATTATTCACCGAACAGATTCGTGCAGACCGGGACATGAACGCAAAAATATCTGGCTATAACAAAATAATTGACTGTGGCAATCAATATAACAATTGCATTATCACGGAATGTGGCACATTTTTTGACAAATGTCTGGGCAAATCTGCGGGTGACCAGGCGATAAAAAAATGTGACAAGATTGCCAAATCATGCACCGAAATGGACAGTGGTCTGGCATCGCGTGTTATGGACGTATTTGGCACCCTGCGTATCGATGCCGAAAAACAGGTTGCCCGTGACGAACAGCGGCTTTACGAATTACGTGACCTGATGCGTGAAACCTGTGAACGGATTGGTGCGATGTTTGACGAACGCACGCTGGACTGTGTTTACACTGTCAATTTTTATGCAGGCGACGACAAAACACTCTATGCATCTAAAAAGGCATATGCTGGTTCTACATTCAACTGTGAACCAAATTGGTTTGGCATAGACATAACGACATTCCGCGAAAACGCACTGCGTTTAACCCGCGAACAGAAATCTGCATCAGCTGCGATGTTGGGTTCTGGGGTTGGCATGGGTGTTGGTGCGTTGACCTCGGGTGCGATTGATCGTGCCATTGATCGTCATCGTGCAGATACTGCATTAAAAGATGCCCAGGACGAACACAGTGAATTATATCCCGGCTCTAATCCCAATGCGGCCGTTAACAAATCATCTGACACTAAATCGTCCGACGCTAAATCATCTGACGCTAAATCGTCTGACGCCAAATCGTCTGATGCCAAATCGTCTGATGCCAAATCATCTGACGCCAAATCGTCTGACACCAAATCATCTGACGCCAAATCATCTAAAACGAAAACACCGAAATTAAACAAAAAGCAAAAACAGGAACAGGCCGAAGAAAACCGCCAGGAATTTTTGAAAAAAACCGGCGATAAAATCAAGGCACAAAATGCACCAAACACAACGGTTCGTCCACCTGAAATAACAAAGCTACGGGAAATACCCAAGCGTGAAACAACCGGTGATTAAAAATGACGTCTAACAACAACATGAAAAAAATAATAAGATTTTTTTGCATTTTCCCACTTTTCGCCACACCCGCTTTGGCGAAGAATGACATAGATGCGCGAATGGAACAAATGAAAAAAAAATCAGATTTCAGCGACATATTAATTGAACGCTATTGCAACAAATGGGGGGGTGGTATCGAATGCGAACTAGAAGATGGAACCATGTACACCACTTTTTACTGCAATAACGAAACCAAACCAGGAATTGACCGAGCTCAGATGGACCAAGACGTCAAGAATTACTGCGACGGAAATTTCGATGCGATTTCAAATTCCACTGCCGTCGTCCAGGAATCACAACAACCAGAAACAGATTCAGCAGACGCATCAGCTTCCGCCTCTGCCGGCGATGCACAACAACCAGAAACAGATTCAGCAGACGCATCAGCTTCCGCTTCTGCCGGCGATTCACAACAACCAGAAACAGATTCAGCAGACGCATCAGCTTCCGCCTCTGCCGGCGATGCAGATACCGTGTTGAAAACAATCCGCGGAACGGTAATGGATCCTGATAACTTGCCTGCAGTTGGTGCCACTGTATGTCAAACTGGAAAAGAAACCTGGGACGCATGCCGCGATACCAGGGATGATGGAACATTCGAATTACATAATATACCGGCCAACGCCACGATTACCATCCAAATGCTGGGATACCAGAACTATGAAACCAATGCAGCCCCAGACATTGGAACAATATACCTGCAGGATTCCCCAGCAGAAATAGCTGAGGCAACCACCGAGGCCAGCTATTGCACAGGGAAAAAGTTAACTGACATAAATGCCACAGCGGCTGATTTTAAATCCAACCCCAACGGCCAGGGTGGCCAATGTATACCAACCGCATGCATAACCCCACGATACAAACTGGAAAACAATACATGCGTCGACCAGGTTGGCAAATCGTGCTCAGACGAATTAATTACCGATGGCACATACAAGATGTCAGGCAACGACCTGGTTTGTATGGCAAAAACATGTGCATGTGGCTATAAAAAAGATGGTAACAATTGTATAAAAATGTCTGCAAATGAATGCAGCAAAACAATCAAGCATGCCACCGAACTGTACAGAACATGTGACGGCGAACTTGAAATTTGCGAGGTCAAAAAATGTCAAGACGGCTATACCCCTGCCGTTGACGGTGAATCGTGTATCAAGAAAGGAAAAAAATGTACTGCGGCCCAGAATCAATCACACGAGAACGCAACCGAAACCGGCATCACGGACGACACAGGCGAATGCGTTGCCATATCATGCAAATGTGGTTACGATGTTATTGATGGCAAGTGCGAGGGCTGGCCACAAGAAGGTCGCTCATGCGATGAAAAATACCTGCCCAAAAATGCAAAATCCGGCACAATGGATTGTCGTGACGGTAAACCCTACTGCAAAATCACCGAATGCATCAACGACGAATACAAACTGGACGCCCAAGGCAACAAATGCACCGGTCTGAAACGTACCCCCTGCACTTCGACCGACAATAATGCAACTGATGCCACATACGAAACGGTTAACAACAAACTGGTATGCATAATCAACGCCTGCAAGACCGGCTATGAACCTGACGCTGACGGCACAAAATGTGTTGCCAAAAGTGTATTAAGCGAAAAGGACTCGCAAGAAAAGATTGCCAGACTGTCTGAAAACGCGGACAAAATGCATGAACGCGAAAACTCCACCGAGAACAAGGCCCTGGGTGCCGCGGGCATGGCGTCGGTTGGTATTGGTGGCATGCAAATGGCATCTGCCATGGCTGAAAAGAACGCCGACGCTGATGCAGAACTTGCGATGCGTACATACCTGTCGACATTCAGTTGCGATTACGGTGGTGGCAGTGTATCTGGTGGCACAACCGACAACGAATTACCTGGCGGCAATGAATTGATTGGTTTATATGGTGAATACGTCAATCTGGCCAACAATCTCAAGGCCCGCAAAGCGGCACTGGACATACGCCCAGGCATAGAATCTGAACCCATATTGGATTCTGCGACATCAGGTTTATACGACGACATATCGGACGGCATTACGACTGGGACATACACATCATTGGCCCGTGCGATTATGGACCCCAGCGGTGAGGATGCTGCCGCCTGGGCATCACGTCAGTCTGACACCGCCCAGAAATTAAAGACTGGCGCTATGGCGGCTGGCATTGGTTCGGTTGCGACGCTTGTTGGTAATCAGTTGGTAAACTCGGGCGAAGAAAACCAGGAAAAATCCGCCGACATTAACGCCTCGTACGAGAAGTTAAAACGTCCCTATACCCCACCATCCAAATAACCCCACCTCTCATGTCATCCCGTGGCTGGACCACGGGACCCAGGTGTATGCCTTTTTTCTTACTTCAACACCAAACACGAAAACAACAAATATAAAAACATGTCATCCCGTGGTTGGAACTGGCCATAATATACACATAATAATATTTTTGTTCAAATCTGATAAAACAATGATGCATTACCTGGGTTCCGTGGTCAAGCCACGGAATGACAAAACACTTAACACACTTTGTGAAACATAATTTTTATCCAGAACCTCGTCATACCGGCGGCGGCCGGTATCCATTGTGTTCCTGATACCCCTTGCACTGGAAACAAAAACACCATTTGTCATTGCGAGGCGAAGCCGTGGCAATCCAGTCTATTAATCTGCCTTGGCCCTCTGTCCTCATACCCACGCAGGCCACTCACCCACTCCGTCATACCGGCGACGGCCGGTATCCATTGTGTTTCCCCCACCCATGTCATCCCGTGGCTTGCCTTGTCGCACGAAGTTTTAACGAAGTGTGAACCACGGGACCCAGGTGTATGCCTTTTTCTTACCTCGACACCAAACACGAAAACAACAAACATAAAAAAATTGTCATCCCGTGGCTTGACCACGGGACCCAGGTGTATGCCTTATTATCCCCCCCCGTCATACCGGCGGCGGCAATCCACTATTCTGCCGACGGCCGCCAATCACCTGAATAATTCACTTTCACACCAGCGGGCAAAGTAAAGCATTTTGGTTCTTCATTGCCAATCTTGGAACAAATTTTTGATTGTCCCCCCAACAGATAACAATCTATTATTTCATCGGCCCCACCGCCGGTTGTGGAACCAACGGGGCATTCTTTCTGTTCCACTCTACCATCCCCACAATAATACCCCTTGGGACAGGCATCCCACTTTGCGGTAAACTCGATATCCCCGACCTCCGCCCAGGTAAACTCTGTTTCCACGTTATACGGCGCAAAAATCGTATCTTCGTTATTTTTCCCCTCCCACCCCAGGAACAAAGACCCGGGTTTTGAACATTCGCGATGACTTATATCTACTGTATATGGATCATTAAATCTTACAGGATCTGATTCTGGATCTGGTGTACCACCACCCTCGCCACAGAAGTATATAGCGGAATACTCATTCGCCGTACATTCTGGTTTATTGGTATCCTTGGTTCTTTCAACGACAGTATATCCATCGATACAGCCGCTCTCATATGTACACTCGTTATCTTCAACTTTCAGCTCACATTTTGATCCTGTGCTCTGTACACAAGCGTCACATTCCTTCCATATCGCATACAGTGTGATTTCGCCCTCGGAAATGATATTTGTAATATCTCCTTCCGCTCCAAATTCGCCGTCTCCATCTTTTTCCTTATCCCTATCCCACCCCTTGAACACATGATTTGTTTTCCGCATGGTCCCCTGCGTTGCGGCAGTACATGCCTGATCATACGTACAGGTTTTTGATTCTGGGGCTGCGGCACCTGTTGCACCATCATTTCTATTAAAATTCACCGTGAACACATTTGGTGTCCATTTGGCAAACAGTGTCTTATCACCTATTGTTTTATAAATACTACCTATTGTTGTTCCATCTTTATCTACATATTGTGTCCCCTTGCCATCTGCTTCGGTATAATACCCGTCAAAAGTATAACCCGTACGCGTGGGCTTATTTATTTGCACTCCACCAGTCCCCTCAATACAAGTGGACAAATCCTCGCTTGTATAGTAATAACACTTACCTTTGGTCTCATACTGATAAAAATAGTTGCTTGTTCCGCCGGAACCTGGGGTTGGATTCAGTGTCACTTTATACACATTCGGTGTCCATTTGGCATACAGTGTCTTATCATATAATGTTGTATAAATAGCTTCGCTTATTTTTCCAGCGTTATCTACATATTGTGTCCCCTTGCCATCTGCTTCGGTATAATACCCGGCAAAAGTATAACCCTTACGCGTGGGCTTCTGAACTGTTTGCTTTCCATCAACCACGTCAAGACAACCGGACACAATCCCGTTTGTAGAGTTATAGTTAGAATAGTAATAACAATCATCTTTGGTCTTATACTCATAAAAAAATTCGGTTGTTCCGTTTTCACCTCCGGCTCGATTCAGTGTCACTTTATACACATTCGGCGTACATTCTTCTTCCGTATTATCATCCTTGGTATGATAACCTTCTAAACAGGGTGTGCATCCAGTTGTCCTCGGCTTGTGGTAATTTTCTTTACACGTAATATCGACCGAACAATATGGTGCAGTGCCTGGGACCCCATTGTCATAATACTTACATTCTGGATTATTTTTAAATTGTCGCCCAGGATATTTATCTTCTTTATCTGTACAACCTTTCACGCCCGTCTTCACTGTGATATTACCACACTGTTGGGTACAAGGGCTATCATCACACTCCTTATAACAAAATGTTTCACAATAATTCGTACGATCTTTCCCGTCTTCATTCTTATAACACACCTTATCTCCATTTGTCGCGTTATTCAGATAATTGTTACAAAGGTCCAGATTATCATTATACCGACATGTACATGCTATGGTCGCAGCGCAGGTTGACGGCTTGTTAACCTCTTGTACACCTGGACAGGTATGTTTATCAGTAAGTTTCATTTGATCTGCAGTACAACCACCGCCTTGTGCATTACCACCCGTACACCCAGTGCATGTGGCAATGCATGACTCCATGCCATTGTCATAAGAACATTTTTCAAGCGTACCTCCTTCTGAGCAACATTTCGGTTTCGTACCTGCACCAGTATCTACGGGTGCACCATTGATACCCTTAGTAGGGGCCATATAACAACCAGCCAACGAACTACCATCCGACGAACACTGACTCCAGTTATCATACCACTCCTCCCAAACACCAGTCCCTTCTTTTGCTTTATTGTAATAATCTAGGCATGTTTGTAATCCACAGTTCCCCACTCCAACCACGACGGTGGCCGCAAATGTTGTACCATCGGGACACGACTTACACTCCTGACAACCTGTGCTACCACTTTTACAGTCACTCAGATAACTTCCGGCATTGCATACATTTCTCTTCCCACTCATACAATAATACCCTTTGCCTTCATTATCTATCGCGGGACATTCGGCATACCCCTTACAGCCCGTGCCAGGACTGCTACAATATGTGGCATAAGAGCCCGCTGGCACAGTTTGACACTCCGATTTATCCACATATATATCCTTGTTGGTATATTTATAGTCCGTACAATACTCAGTACCGGGACAGGCACCATCTTGTTTTTTTCCACTGCAACGCGAACCATTCGGGATTAATTCACAGGATGTTCGCCCCTCGTCAGCTTGATACTCGCCCTCAGATGCTAAGCACGCATATTTCACACCACCCTTACAATAATACCCCGCGGGGCAATCATCGCACAAAGTCCCATTACCATCAACTATTTTCCCATCGTCGCAAGCTTTACATACCGTACAACCTTTGTTATCGTCAACACACTCCGTCAGCTGATTAGTCGCAGCACAGCTAAGCTTTTGTCCACTGCTGCAATAATAACGCTCGCCTACACTTGCATCTGGACATATACTATGCCACTTACATCCCCTGCAATTTGCACCGACACAGTTTTTATCATCATCGAGCGCACCTTCCCTACACCCTGTGGCATAATGGCCTTTTGGCACATCATGACATGAAATTTGCTTTGTTTTATCTTGATACTTCGCAGGTTCGCACAGCGTACACGATGACGCCCCGGAACCTGAATACGAGCCCTCGGGACACGGCGTACACGTTGCCGCCCCGCCAGTTGAATAGGTCCCGGCTTCGCACGTCTTTATCACACCATCCTTACAATATGAGCCCGGGGGACACGACTTACACGTTGTCGCCCCGGTACTATCTGAAATCGTCCCGTCAACGCACGTAAATTTCTTACCACCCGTACAATACGAGCCAACGGGACATATCTCCTGCCACGTACAACCATTGCCTTCACTATTACAATCTATGCCATAATAGCCAGTTGACACACCAAATTTCCTACCACCCGTACAATACGAGCCAGCGAGACATATCGTTTCCCCCGTACAGCCCTCACAGTTCGCATCTTCACCAACACAATCACTAGTGTGATTTGTCCCGCACCCTGTGGCATAATGGCCAGTTCCAACTGGTGCAGAAGCTCCCCCAACACAATAATACCCCGCGGAACACGGTGTACATTTCTTACACCCTTTACTAGAATCTTCTAGTGAACAATCGGAGGCAACCCCACCAGTGCACTCCGTACACGTTGTCGCCCCGGAACTACTTGAATAGCTGCCCCCTGAACAAAGGGCACACAACGTTTTCCCCGTTTCACCTTGATACTCCCCGGGGTTGCACAGCGTACACGATGCCGCATTGGCTTTTGAATACGAGCCGGCAGCGCACGGAAATTGCTTACCACCCGTACAATACGAGCCAGCGGTACAGCCTGTAATAGCATAACAACCACCATCAGAATTAGAATGTGTACAATAGGACCCACCCGGAATCGACGAGCAAAATAAGAAGCCATTAATGTTACTCCCGGAATATTCCCCCGGAAGGCACGCTTTACACGTAGACTTTCCCTCCTCATTCTGATAATAACCATTATCGCACTCCTCTTGCACACCATTGGGACACTTGTACTTCTTTTCACATGACTCACAGCTACCCTGGCTAGCATATGTTCCAGAACCACAAACACCCCATGAAGAATAATAATACACATCTTCATTATTATTACATAAAATTGTAACTTCTGTACCTGGATCAAGGATATTATTTGCATCTTCACCTATACCTCTGGACCACCCCTTCAGGAACTTGTTGGGCTGAATAGATCCTCCTAATTCTTTAAATTGAGTATAAGAAGGGGTATCTAAAGAGTCACCAGACTTATGAGAACTACTGCCAAAATCCACTATAAAATTACTTGGACAAATATCATCATTGGGACAAAACCGCACCGTACATGTAGTGGAGGTGCTGGGGGTATTACCGCCAGAGGATACACATTCACCACATGTAACACCTATAGCAGACCAACCATTATATTGATCACAATCTCTCGATGGTTCGTTAGTCAACTTACAATAAGAAGGTTTCTGACCAGAAGGACAGCCACACTTTTCTTCTAATGCTTCTACGCAATCATCCCCACAGATCATACAAAAATTTTCACAAGACACACCATCCCCCGCCGCCAATGATAATTTTGGGAATATACAAACCGCACAAACAACAAACAGAACTGAAAATAAACGCTTCATTCCCCTTTCCCTTTTTTTTGGGTCGAATATAATATCCATTATATTTTATCATGCACCCACATAATTGGCAAGGTCTAAAACAAAAAAATCCCCACCCCCCTCATGTCATCCCGTGGCAATCCAGTAAATAGAAACCACACAAAAAAAATCCCCCAAACGGGGGATTTAATTACTCGCACGCGCCAAAGGATTTTGCCACCGCATGATTTTCTATGCACGCACTGCCCGACACAGAACACGCCCCATGCACCAAAGCCGTGGTTGTGGCACCCGCAGGTTTGTAATTAAACTGGGCGGCCTTGCACTGTTCCAAATCTGTAAACGTCGCACATGTATTCCGCCATGACGCACAGTCATTTATCGTTGCCGTCGGTGCAATAACGTCCGGCAAACGCAGATTCCATTTGACATAGAAATCCTTTAGATTGCCAATTGAATAGGCCTTGTTAAAACCAACCTGGGCCAGTCCATCACCAACACGACAGTTGATATTATTACGTTCAACAAACGCCGTAATCGCAGTCGCCAAACCACCCGTCCCCGCACCAATGGCGGCACCAATACCGACACTCTCGCCCATAGTGGACTTTTCACCGTTCAAGATAGACACTTCCTTAAATATATCGCGCAACGTATCAATATCGCGACGAACATCCTGTGGCTCTAGACATCCCGACTGGGAAGAACAATAAATACCTGTTCCCAACTTCTTTGCCAGATTCAGCGGCTGGAACTTGCACTTACCTTCGCTTACCGCGGCCAATTGTTTTGCAACCTTATTATGCACTTCTTCTGCGATGGCCGCAATCTTACTGTCATCAACGCCATTTTGCGCCAACAGACGTTTTACTTCCTCGTCGTCCGCAGCGCCATTTTTCACAGGCACATCCAATGCCACACCATCGCGCACAGTAACCTTGATTTTGCCTGACACATTTTCGATATCGTATTCCATACCTTCGCATTCTTTCACTGCGACATCATATTCTGTGTACACGTTATACAGATTCAAAATACCTTCACACTGTGCCGTTGTAATCTGACCACCTGTGGTTGACAACTTGTGTTCTGCATCCAGATACTGATTCAAGACACCAATCTTGTGCTCCTGATTCAGAGCTTTGGTCAACTGTTTCAAATGACTGTCGCGCGTACAATCAAAATCGCGTTTTCCATGTCCTGCGATGGCACCAACACCGGCCCCAACCAGTGTACCACCACCCACACCAACGGCGGCAACCGTACTGGTATCCTTCATCAGTGAAAATCCGAATAAATCTTTGTTACAGCTGAATGTTTCACCGGCGGCCTGCCACACTTCGGCGGGACGTTCATCACCCAGTGCACCAAACAACCAGCTGTTTGTAATCTGATTATCTTTGTTATATGCCGCAACACGTATCAGACACGTTGCCGTTGTCGCATCCCAGCGGGCATAGTGTCCACGCTGGCCATCGACACCGGGGTTTCCATCATTAACCCGCACACCCTGGGGATTGGTTTTCACCAAAACATTTCCCTGTTGTGAATTATATGCACCAACCTGCTGATTATATTCTGCGGTTGTTTTTCCATCATTTGCCACCGCCGCAAACGAAGGCCCAAATGTGTTTTTATCCAACAAACGACATGTATTTTCGGCCTGATTTGGGGTCAGCCCCGTTTTACGCAGAACAAAACTGTAATATTCCGGTTGCACACGTCTGGAATTAAAGTCAATCCAAACATCGGCGGCCGAACGATAGACATTTTTGCAATCCCGTCTGACATCGGACACGCATTTGTCCACCTGAACAGCACACAGTCCCATACCATTAACAATCGCATTTCGCAGGTCTTCGTTAAACATATCGTTCAGACCATTTGGCAACGCACCATTATTAACACAGTTCAAAACATCCGTCATACAGTTCTCGACACCATAGGACGAGTTCTTGACCCCACCATCTGGACATTCCGGTTCTGGTTCCGGCTCTGGTTCTGGCTCTGGTTCTGGATTTGGCTTTACAGGTTCTGGCACACCACCATTATCCGGCACATTTGTTGAAATATTTCCAACAATTCCAACGGACAGGGCCGGCATACTGGGCATACGTGCCGCCGTTGTTGCACCCACAGTTGACGCACGCACATTATCATAATTTGCACGCCCCGTGGCGGCAACCGCCGCACAAACCATCATACACACCCCAACAGAAACCGTGCCAAAGCAGAATATTTTTGACATTTTGAACATATTAAAGCTCTCCCTTTCTATATCATCATTTGTCATATTATATCACACAACGCAACATAAACAAAGTACTTTTCCCAGATTTTTTTCACCGTTTTTTATTGACAAATTGTATATATTGTCTATACTAATTACAATGAAGCAGATAATTGAAACATTAAAGTCTTATAAGCACGCAATCATCTGGACGGTTTGCTATGTGTGTGTTATGTGGGCAATTTTGTATTTCATGTTTAACTTTGATTTATTTTCTCTGCACCAGTGGCATCACCTGCTGCGTGCAGAACTACATGGCTTTGCGGGATTTGTATTTGGTATTTTAATGTTGGCGGCATTGCCCCTTTATATTGCCAGTACCACTTTGATTATACGCACGAAAAAGCCGCTGATAACAATTCGGTTTCCACAAATAAAAATCCCAACATTTCTGAAATCTTTGCCCCAGTCCGCTGATTCCCCCGTCACCACGGAAACACCCACGAAATCAGAAACCCCATCACTGGGGCCTGATGCAGAAAATACACCGGCCGAATTACCACCTGACCTGCCCGATGAATTGCGTGTTGCATTTATTCGTGCCCGCCACAAAGTTGGTACATCGCAAACATCCATTTTTAATTCCATAGATAAAAAATCAACAATACCACCAGCCGCCCCCCAGCCCGAGATTTCTGACACAGAATCAGACTCGTTGCCAATTCCATTGGATTTTGACCTGGACATTCCAGACGATATACCGGCATTTACCGACACGCCAACATTTACAGAAATAAACTTTGACGCCCCGGAAACCACGGATGAAACACCGCTGGCATTTGACATCCCTGCACCGGATTTTGATACAACGGTTGACAATTCAGAAATTATAAACCATTTAACGACCACTGGCACAGATTTTACAACACGCCAAGAATTGGTAATAACACCGACCTATGTAATTACCACACATTCGGACCCCAGGTTCTGGGTTACCGACACCGACAACTGGTTTGCATCAGGGGCGGTTCGTCCATCACCGATTAAGCGGTTAAAGTCGATATCAGAATCAGAAAATCTGACCCCGGTATTATATTTGGCGGCCACGAACATAATGGATTTGGAAAAACTGCAACCCGAATGGGAATCTTCCGGCATTCGCATAATCACCAGCGTATCCGACCTTTAACTCGCCCGCCCACCCGCCCCCCCCAGATAAAGAATGCCGAGATAATAGCTGAAGATAAAGCCAGACAGGATTGTGTCGGGAATATCTCGAATTGTTTCCATAAGGCCTGTAAAGACAATATTGACCCTAATGACCCTGACGGTTCTTTTGATATGTGTATCACAAGACCGGAAACTATGTTCCACGTCTGTAAAGTCCCACTTAATGCCTGTGGTATCGATGCTTCTAGTGTCGAAAAAGCAGAAAAGTCTAATGTCTGGGAATTCGTCGTCGCAAGACTTGCTTCTATGAGAGTCGATTCTTGCTCGGCCGCAG